>DATCRM010000361.1:0-26747 GCA_036568985.1 Lacunisphaera sp.
GATCCGGTCGATCTCGCCTTCGATGCGTTCCGCCTGCCGCATGGCCGAGAAGTTGCCGGTGATCTCGGCCCGCGGGGCTTCGGTGTCGGCGCCTTCTCCGACAAACACGAAGTCCAGCTTCACGCTGGCGCGGACATGCGCGGCCTGCTTCTCGCCCTTCAGGCGCGCCACACTTTGACGCAGCAGCTGGCAATACAGCTCAAAACCCACGCCGACAATATGCCCGCTTTGCTCGGCGCCCAAGAGGTTGCCTGCGCCGCGCAGTTCCAGGTCGCGCATGGCAATGCGGAAGCCCGCGCCGAGCTGGTTGTGCTGGCGAATCGCCGTCAAGCGCTGGCGCGCGAGATCGAGCACGCGGGCGTGCCGGTGCAATAGCAGGTAGGCATAAGCCTGGTGTTTAAACCGGCCGACGCGTCCGCGGAGCTGGTAGAGCTGCGACAGGCCGAAACGGTCGGCGCCCTCGATGATGAGCGTGTTGCAGTTCGGAATATCCAAACCGCTCTCGATAATGGTGGTACATACCAGCATTTGGTAGCGGCCCGCCACAAAGTCGGTCATCATGCGCTCGAGCCCGTCGGCGCCCATTTTGCCATGACCGACTCCGATGCTCAGATCGGGGAGCAGCTCGCGCAGCCGGGCGGCAACGAGATCGATGCTCATGACGCGGTTGTGCAGGTAGAAAACCTGTCCGCCGCGTCGGATCTCGTGGCGGATGGCCTCGACCACGAGTTTCTCGTCGTAACTTTTGACGATCGTTTGGATCGGGAGCCTGTTGGTCGGCGCGGTTTCGATGGTGCTGAGATCGCGCGCGCCGGTGAGCGCAAGATAGAGCGTGCGGGGAATGGGCGTCGCGCTCATCGCGAGCATGTCGACGTGGGCGCGCCACCGCTTGAAGACTTCCTTGTGCTTCACGCCGAAGCGTTGCTCCTCGTCGATGATGACGAGGCCGAGTTCCTTGAACTTCACGTCATCCTGCACGAGTCGGTGTGTGCCGATGAGGATATCGATCTTGCCCTCGGCCAGCGCGGCGAGAATGCCGTCCTGTTCCTTGCGGGTGCGGAACCGGCTGAGCATCTCGACCCCGACGGGATATCCGGCCATGCGTTCGCGGAAACTGTTGAGATGCTGCTGCGCGAGCACGGTGGTGGGCACGAGCACCGCGACCTGCCGTCCGCCCATCACCGCCTTGAAGGCAGCCCGGATCGCAACCTCTGTCTTGCCGAAGCCGACGTCGCCGCACACCAGCCGATCCATCGGGCGCGTACGCTCCATGTCCGCCTTGACGGCGACGATCGCCTTCAATTGATCGGCCGTCTCGGTGAAGGGGAAGGCGGCCTCGAACTCGCGCTGCCAGACGTTGTCCTCGGCGAAGGCGTGGCCCGGCTGCGCTTCGCGTTTCGCCTGGATCGCCAGCAGCTCGGCGGCGAGGTCGAGTGTGGCGCGTTCGGCCGCCTGGCGGGCTTTCTCCCAGCGACCCGAGCCGACGCGACCGAGTTGCGGCCGGGCCTTCGACAGGCCGACGTAACGGCTGATGAGGTGCGACTCCTGCAGCGGCACGTGGAGCGTCACCTTGTCGTCAAACTCCAGTGAGATGACCTCGCGCACGCCGTCGGCGGTCTCGAGTTTGGTCAGGCCGCGAAACTGGGCGATCCCATGCTGGAGGTGCACCACGAAGTCGCCCTCCACGAGCTCCGAGAAATCGAGCAACTGGTCGACGGCCGACTGGGCGGCGACGGCGCGTTTGGGCGTGAACCGGCGTTGCCGGCGCCGTCCGAAGATCTCGGTTTCGGAAACAACGACGAGGCCCTTCGAACCAGGCCGCGCGGGAGCTTGGCCCTCCACCGTGGAAGGAGCCTCGCCCCGGAAGGCCGAGCTCACGCGAGGCCGTTCCGTTACGCGAAATCCCTCGTTCAGGGACCCTCGCAGGAAACGCGGCTTCAGATTCTTCAGCTCATTGTCCTCGAGCAGCAGTTCCCGCACGCGTTGTTCCTCGCCTTCCTTCGAAACCACGAAGTCCACGGCGTAACCCTCGCACTGCCACGCCGCGATCTTGGCGAAGAACTGCCGGCGGGCATCGTCTTCGGCCTGCAAGCGTTCGTGCGCGAGCTGCCTTTCCTCCGGATAGGAGCGATGGTGAGAGAGGGATTCGGAATCCCAGGTCTCCTCCTCGGCGGCGCCGTCGAACAACTCGCTGGCGAGGTCGAGGTCGCTCAGGCCGAAGAGATGGGCGCATTTCGCGGCGAGGGTGAGGAGCAGAGGTGGAGCGCGGCCTCCGGACGCGCTTGCCGAGGTTGAAAACGCGTCCGGAGGCCGCGTTCCACCTTCAGACAGGTCGAACACTTCCTCGATCGCTTTCGGTTCGATCACGATCGCGTTGGCAACGGTGCCCAGGTAGTCGCCCAACGTCGCGGCCAGGCCGCTCGTGTGCAGGCGGGGCGAAGCGGTGAGGGTGATGGCCGCCACGGTTTCGCCCGAACGCTGCGTGACGGGGTCGAGCGCGCGGATTTCCTCCAGCGTGTCGCCGAAGAAATCGAGCCGGTACGGCTGATGCGCGGTGATCGGGTAGACATCGACGATGCCACCGCGCACGGCGTACTGGCCGGGGGCTTCGCATACGGCCTCGCTGTCGTAGTCGTAAGCCCGCAGCAATTCGAGGAGCCGTTGGAACGGCCGGCTCTCTCCGCGCTGCAGCGAGACTTCACGGGCAGCAAAATCCTCGGGCGGCGGCACCGGCTGGAGCAGGGCTGCGGGCGTGGCGAGGATGACCAGTTGGGCGCTGCGGGAGGAAAGGTGGGCGGCGGAACGCAGTTGGCTCAGGACCGCGAGCCGATCGCTGGCGGCGTTAAAGGCCTCGCGCATTTCACGGTTGTCGGTCTGGGCCTCGGGGAAAGCGAGGACCTGGAGATTCTGGCCGCCGGCCGCGGCATGAAACAACGCGATGTCTTCGGCGAGCGTGTCCGTGTGGGCGGCTTCCTCATGGACGACCAGCCACACGGGGGCAGGGTGCGCGCGGAGCAGTTCCGCGATGGCATGGGGGTGCGCTGCCGGGCAAATCCCGGTGAGTTTCGACAGTTTACTGGCCGTGGGTTGGGACACGGGAGGGAACAAAGTGCATGTTCCCGTCAGGCGGGCAACTGCGGAGAGCGCGTGCTCACGCAACCGGCTCAAGCGTCAGTCTGTTTCGCGAGCCTCAATAACGAAGTAGCGCTAATTCCGCGGCACATTCATTTCGAATGCCGGGATGCGGACGAAGATGCGCTGGCCTTCGTCGTCGAGGCCATGAAAACTACCATGGGCCCGGGCATCGCAATGACCGACGTGGTAGCTGTTGTAGGAAAAATGGTCGCCGGGAGCGAGGGTGGGAGTTTCGCCGACGATCTTGTCGCCTTCCACGATCAGCCGGGTGCCGTCGGCGTGTTCGATGATCCACTTGCGGCCGAGGAGGGTGACGGTGCGGTCGGAGTCGTTGCGGATCGTCAGGAAATAAATGAACGCATGGGGCTTGTCCGGGGGCAGGTCATTGCCCCCGTGACGATAAACAAGATTGTCGAGTTCGACCCGGAGGCCGGGCAGTTCGAGCGAGGCGGACATGAATCGAGGTAACCACAGAATACACAGAACACACGGAAAAAGCCTTTGAGTCTTGTTCGAGGCACGTCACGCGGGTTGCCTAGATTGCTGTGCATTCCGTGTCTTCTGTGGTTAATCTCCGCCTTTCGGCTTGCCGCGAAAATCCGCGGGGCGCACAAAGGCTGTCCCTATGGAAAAGCTCGCGCTGCTCTCGGTCAGTGACAAACGCGGCCTCGTGGATTTCGCCACGGCCCTCGTCAAACAGCATGGTTACCGCCTGCTCTCGACCGGCGGCACCGCCAAGCTGCTGGCCGATTCCGGCCTGCCCGTGACCGAGGTGAGCCAGCATACCGGTTTCCCCGAGATGATGGAAGGGCGCGTCAAAACCCTGCACCCGAAGATCCATGGCGGCCTGCTGTGCCGGCGCGACAAGGCCGACCATCTCGCCGCGGCCAAGCAGCATGACATCGCCCTGATCGACCTGGTGGTCGTGAACCTTTATCCCTTTGAGCAGACGGTGGCGAAGCCGCACGTCGAGTTCGAGGAGGCGATCGAGAACATCGATATCGGCGGGCCGTCGATGTTGCGCAGTGCGGCCAAGAACCACGAAAGCGTCACCGTGGTGTGCGATCCGGCCGATTATGCCGCGGTCGTGGTTGGACTGGCGAATCCGGCCGGCATGGGCGCGTTGCGGCGGAAGCTCGCCCTGAAAGTTTTCCAGCGCACGGGCGCCTACGACACGGCCATCGCGAAATACCTCGAGGGCCAGCAGGCCGAGCCCGATCTGGAAACGCTCAGCGGTTTCCCGGCGAACTATTCGCTCTCGCTCAAGAAAGCCCAGAGCCTTCGCTACGGCGAGAATCCGCACCAGAAGGCCGCGCTCTATGGCACGTTCCACGAGCATTTCCAACAGCTGCAGGGAAAGGAGCTCAGCTATAACAATATTTTGGACATCACCTCGGCGACCTACCTCATCGGTGAATTCGAGCGGCCGACGGTGGCGATCCTCAATCACACCAACCCCTGTGGCGTCGCCAGCGCCGACACGCTGATCGACGCCTGGCACAAAGCCTACGCGACGGACCGGCAGGCGCCGTTCGGCGGCATCATTGTGGTGAATCAGACGCTGGGCTTGGATCTCGCCGAGCAGATCAAGGATATCTTCACCGAAGTGATCATCGCGCCGAGGTTTTCCGACGAGGCGCTCGCGATTTTCGCCAAGAAAAAGAATCTGCGCCTGATGATCGCGAAGGAAGGGATCGGGGCTGATGCGCTTCAGGAAGTGCGATCCGTGATCGGGGGCGTTCTCGTGCAGGATCGCGACCGCTCGATGGAGAAGATGGCCGGCTGCAAGGTCGTCACCAAGCGCGAGCCCACCGCCGAGGAATGGGCGTCGATGCTCTTTGGCTGGAAGGTCGGCAAGCACGTGAAATCGAACGCGATCGTCTATTGCCGCGGTGAGCAGACGCTGGGAATCGGCGCCGGCCAGATGGCGCGCGTCGACAGCTCACGGATCGCCGTATGGAAGGCGGGGGAGGCCAAGCTCGACCTGAAGGGTTCGGTGGTCGCCAGCGAAGCGTTGTTCCCGTTTGCCGACGGCTTGATCGCGGCGGCCGATGCCGGCGCGACCTGCGCCATTCAGCCGGGCGGATCCCTGCGCGACGAGGAAGTCATCAAAGCCGCCGACGAGCGCGGCATGGCGATGGTCTTCACCGGCGTGCGGCACTTCAAGCACTAGGCGGCTGGTTGGGGGTAGGGCCGTTGCCCTCAACGGTCCTTTGCGTCCGCAGGCGGTTGAGGGCAGTAGCCCTACCGTCGGAAACTTCCTCTTGGCCGGTGTGTCGGAGAGGTTATGCTTTCATCCATGAAGACACGTTTTCGCTGGGTCCTTGCGGCGGCTTTGCTCACTCTTGCCGGCTGCTACACGGTGCCCGAGACCGGCCGCCAGTCGATGATCGTGATCTCACCGGGCGAAGAGGCCGAGATGGGTGCGGCGGCGTTTGCCGACGTGCGGGCAAAGGAGAAAGTCTCCACCGACCGGGCGGCGAACGAGCGGGTGCAACGGGTGGGGAAGCGAATCGCCGAAGCCGTGGGCAGCGCGTTGCCGTCGGCGAAATGGGAATTCGTGGTGTTCGACGAACCGAAAACGGTGAACGCTTTCGCCCTGCCGGGAGGGAAGGTGGGGGTTTATACTGGCTTGTTGGCCCTGGCCGAGACCGATGCGGAACTGGCGATAGTCATGGGGCACGAGATCGGCCATGTCACCGCGCGCCACGGGGCGGAGCGGATGTCCCAGGGGCTGGTTGCCGGGGTCATCGGCGCGGGCGTGGGCATCGCCACCAATAACAAGCGCAACCAGGATTTGATCCGGGCCGCCTATGGCCTTGGTGCGGCCGGCGCGACGCTGTACTTCTCCCGCAGCAACGAGAGCGAAGCGGACTACATTGGCATCCGCTATGCCGCCAAGGCCGGCTACGATCCGCGCGCGGCGATCACCTTCTGGCAGAAAATGGCGAAGGCCAAGGATGGCGCCCAGCCACCCAAATGGCTTTCCACCCACCCGCCGCACGCGGAACGCATCGCCGACCTGCAGCACTGGATGCCCGAGGTGCTGCCACTGTACGAAACGGCGCGGACGCGGTACGAGTGAAGTTGGCTGCCACTTCCGGCTAGCCGCGTCACCGAAGATGGATAACGTGAGGGGATGTTCGATCCCGTTGAAAAACTGAAGGAGTACGTGCGGCACGCGAGCGTGTCGGCCGATCCGCAATTCAAGGCCGGCATGGTCGGCGCGCAGGAATTCGTGAGCGGTCTGCTCAGGGATATGGGCTTTGCGGTCGAGGTGGTGCCGACCGCGCTGCATCCGGTGATCGTGGCCAAACGCGGAGACAACCCGGCATGGCCACATGTCATCATTTACGGTCATTACGACGTGCAGCCGCCGGACCCGCTCGACCTCTGGCATACGCCGCCTTTCGAGCCGGTGATCAAAGGCGAGCGCATCTACGGCCGGGGCACGGCCGACAACAAGGGGCCGCTCATGGTGCATTTTGCCGCGGTGGCGCGGCTGCTGGAGAAAAACCCGCGCCTGCCGCTGCGGATCACCTTCGTGGTCGAGGGCGAAGAGGAGATCGGCAGCAAGAATTTCAAGACCTTCCTGCTGGCGAACAAGGAGAAGCTGCGCGCCGACTTCGTGTTTCTTTCCGACACGGCCATTCCCAATCCCGACCAGATGGTGGTGACCGTGGGTTTGCGCGGGCTGCTGGCCTTCGAAGTCGAACTGACCGGGCCGAACAGCGACCTGCATTCCGGCCTGCATGGCGGCGTGCTGATGAATCCGTTACAGGCGCTGGCCGAACTGTGCGCCTCGCTGCATACGCCGGACGGTCGCGTGAACATTCCCGGTTTCTACTCTGACGTGGTTGAGCCACAGCCGTGGGAACGCGAGCAGCTGGCCAAGCTTGGCTTGAAGGAAAAGGACTACGCGGCGTTTCTGGGTCTCAAGGAGTTTCACACGCCGCCGGGTTATACGCCGTTCGAGGCGATCCGATTCCTTCCGACACTCGAGTTCAATGGTTTCATTGGCGGTTATCAGGGGGAGGGCACCAAGACCGTGATTCCCGCCAAGGCGAAGGCAAAAATCACCTGCCGGCTCGTCCCCAACCAGACGCCCGACGGAATGAAACAACTCATTTTCGATGCGATTCGTGCGCGTTGTCCAAAGGGCGTGACGATGACCATCACCGAGCAGCATCATGCCACGCCGTATGTTGCCATTCCGCCGGATCGCTCGAACACGCCGAAGGATCAATCTCCCGTGCTGGCGCGTGGATTCCGCGCGCTGGACCAGGCCGTGACCGAGGTCTGGGGGCGGCCGCCGCTCTATCTGCGGGAGGGCGGCAGCGTGGGGTTGATCGCCGACCTTAAGCAGATACTCGGCTTGGACGCGGTGATGCCGGGGCTATTTTTGCCCGAGGACAATCTTCATGCGCCGAACGAGAGTTTTCATCTCGGGGTGATGAAGAAGGGCATTGAGATGTCCGAACGCACGCTGGCGGAGCTGGCGAAGGGATAGGTGGAGGGCCGCGTCTCCGCGGGCCGCGGCTCAGCTGGAGCTGAGCCCTCCATCGGCGGGACCTGTGATCCCGCCCGACAAAACCAGCCAAAACAAAACGGCCGCGGATTGCTCCGCGGCCGTTGGTGTTAAAGTTGAATCGTCGGGTTATTGTTTCACCAGCTCGATGAAGTCGACGCGGCGATCCTTGGACCAGTCGGCTTCGGTGCCGCCCTGCTTGGCGTCGGTCGAACCCTTCGAGAGGGTTTCGAGGCGAGCGGCATTCGCGCCGAGGGAAACGAGGTAGCGCTTCACCGAGTTGGCGCGGTTTTCACCGAGGCCGAGGTTGTATTCGGCCGTGCCACGCCAGTCGCAATGACCGACGAGGACGAGATTCTTGGTGGGATTGTCCTGGAGCCACTTGATCGCGTTCTGCAGCTTCGGGCGCTCCGCCGGGGCGACCGCGAAACGGTCGAGCGCAAAATAGATCGGCTCAACCACGCTCTTGTTGGCGGCGTCCGGCGACTCGCCGCTGCGGTTCTCGAGATTGATGTTTTCGCCGGGCAGGGCGACGGCCTCGGGATTGATATCGTTGGTGCCGGGGCCCATGGCGGTCGTCGTCGGGTCGGGACGGACGGGCTTCTTCGTGCAGGCGGTCAGAAGCATTGCGGCGACGGCCAGGGAGAGGCCAAGGAATTTGGAAGCGTTCTTCATTTTGCGGAAAGGAGTTGCTGGTTATTGGAGAAAGGCCAGAGCCGCGCAAGAACGAAACGGTTCCAGCGCGGCGCGCGAGTCAGGCTTGGGCGCGATGATCGATCAGGCCGGTTTCGAGCGAGTAACGGGTGAGGCTGGCGACGTCATGCAGGTCGAGTTTGCGCATGAGATTGGTGCGATGGTTGTCGACGGTCTTGACGCTGATGCCGAGTTTCTGGGCGATTTCCTTGGTGCTATGGCTCTCGGCGACGAGCTTGAGGATTTCCCGTTCGCGATCGGTGAGGGTCTCGATGCCGGAGGCGGGGCCTTGGTTGGCCACCACAGTGCGGAGAAGCGCGGCGACGCCCGGTCCGAAGTAGCTTCCGCCCTTGGAAATTGTCTCCAAGCCTTTCTTAAATTCCACCAGCCCGGCGGTCTTCTCGACAAACCCGTGCGCGCCGGCCTCAAGCATTTCGCGTACGAGCGCGGGGCTTTCGTAGGCGGAAAAAACCAGAACGCGGGTCGCCTTGAGCTGCTTGGCGATGCGACGGAGAATATCGACGCCACTGAGCCCGGGCAACCGCGCGTCAAGTACGATGAGGTCGGGCTTCAGCTCGAGGCAGAGCTGGCAGGCCTGCTGGCCTTCGCCACTTTCACCGATGATCTTGTAGGCGGGATCGACCCGAAGAATCTCCGCGAGCATTTCGCGGATCGCGGTGTGGTCTTCAACGATGACAATGCGCTTGGCGGCAGAAGTAGGTGACACGGCTGGTCGTGGGTGGGGAGATACCCCTAAGCGGGGTTGAAGGCCTCACTCTTTACGGCTTGAGGCCAAATACAATACAAGAGTGGCCGATTGGCCCAATGAAGGTTTCAGTATGTCACCCAGTAGTCTGCTCGTGAGTGGATGTTACTGAGACCCGCCTGCGCCTCGTTGGGCTTCGCACGGCAGCCTTTGCGAAGCGTATCATGAGGCGACCCACAGCATTTTCGTCTGATGGAACGGCTTGTCGAGCCGTAGCTCGAAGAAAGAAGGCTGGTGGGGCGACTGGGATTCGAACCCAGAACCAATTGCTTAAAAGGCAACTGCTCTACCGTTGAGCTATCGCCCCAAACCAAATCCGTGACAGGAGATAGTTTTTTGACCGGCGAGCATGGCAAGTATTATTTATCTGTCAGCAGCAGGCAACCTAGGCATTGACCGCGTCGTCATCCTGAGTCCAAGCTGCCGCAACTCGATTACTTCGTGGGAACAATTTTAAAATTTCCGGATCAAAATGGGGCTGAGAACATGACAGCAAAAGCCCAGGAAGTTGCCCTCGACCGCATGCTGGTGGACCGCTTCAAAGGCGGGGATTCCACGGCATTCGACCAATTGGTAAGCCGCTATTGGGACCGCATCTATGCCATGACCAACCAACTCCTGCGCAATCAGCAGGACGCCGAGGAGGTCACGCAGGATGCCTTCATCCGAGCCCACCGCGGGCTGGTGAACTTCCGCGGCGACTCGGCTTTCTCGACTTGGCTCTACCAGATCGCGACCAATCTGGCCCGCAACCGGTATTGGTATTGGTGGCGCCGCAAACGCGACCGGTCCGTCTCGTTCGACGCCCCGCTTGGAGCGGAAAATGATTCCACGCTGGCCGACCTCATTCCCGCGGAGCAGGAAACCCCGGAAGACGCCACCGTTACCCAGGAGTTTGTCGGCCGGGTGTCGGAGTGCATGGAGAATTTGAATGAGAAGCATCGCGAGATTCTCATCCTGCGCAACGTCCAGAATCTCGCCTACGAGGAAATCGCCGACATTCTCGGCATCAGCGTCGGCACCGTCAAAAGCCGAATCGCCCGGGCCCGCGAGAGCCTGCGTGAAAAACTAGGGGAGGAATTTCAGCCATGAAAGACCATCGCTTCATCGAGCTACTGAACCTGTATATCGACCGCCAGATCACGGCGGAAGAGACGGCGGAACTCGAGTCCGAGATCCAAAGCAGCCCGCGCCGTCAGGCCGTATACCGTCAGTATTGCCAGATTCACACCGCGACCAAACAGGTGTACGCCACCTTCCGCGCCAGCGCAACCGAGCAACCTGTCGTCGAGTCCGGCCACACGGGGGTTATCGAACTTTTCGAAAGTCGCCGTTGCCGGACCAACTGGATTCACTATGCCGGTGGCCTGACCGCCGCCGCGTGCCTCGCCTTCGCCTTCATGCGCTATGACGCGTCCAAGGCCCCGGAGCAGACCCAGACTGTCGCGACCAAGCCGCAGCCGGTGATGGTCGCCGTGACTCCGGTTGCGCCCGTGCCGGCCAAGGTTATGGCCGAGCCGTCCCGCGATTTGCTGACCCTGCGTAACGCCGTGAACACGACGCCGGATTACACGGCCATGCTGGCCGCTTTGCGCGAGCAGGATGAGGAACGTGCTTTCACCAACGAACGGATCTACGTCAGCGCGACGCCATCGCTCTTTGGAGATGGCGTCTTCGAGACGAATCGCTCGCTTACTCCGCAGGATCAGCGGATTTTCCGCAGCCGGCAGAATCCGTCTTCCACGGGCGCGCAGGCGGAGTTCTCTGCCTTTCAGTTCCAGCGCTGAGGCTTTTCAGCCCAGGGCTTTCTTGATCAAGGCCTCGGTCGAGGCCTTGGGTCCGAGGGCAATCCAAGCCTGCCTGACGGCTTTGTCTGCGTCCGCGGCCTTGTAGCCAAGAGCCGTCAGAGCGAGCACTGCGTCGTTGACGCGATTGTCAGCCGCTGGCGCGGCGGGGTCGGACGACGTCACCTTGCCTGCGGCAATAACTCCCAACTCGCCAGGATTGAGCTTGTCGCGCAGCTCGATCACCAGGCGTTCGGCGGTTTTTTTGCCGATGCCCGGACATTTCGCGAGCAAACCGACATCGCCCGAAGCGATGGCTGACTGCAGGGTAGGGAGGGAAAGTTTGCTCATGACGCTCAGCGCCATCTTGGGGCCGACGCCGGTGACCTTCTCGACCAGGAGGCGAAAGAAATTCCGTTCCTCCTCCGACGCAAAGCCGTAGAGGGTGTGCGAATCCTCGCGATAAACTGCCAGAGTATGAAGGCGGGCGAATTGGCCAGGCTGCGGCAGACGTTCCGCGGTCGTAACGGGAATGTGGATTTCGTAACCCAATCCGCCGGTCTCGATGATTGCGACGAGCGGCGTGGCGGAAACCAGGGTGCCGGAGACGCTCGTGATCATTTGAGGCCGAGCACGTCCTGCATGTCGTAGACGCCGGCAGCCTGTTTCACGACCCAATGCGCCGCGCGGACCGCTCCGCGGGCAAAGATTCCGCGGTCGCTGGCCTTGTGGGTCAGTTCAACGCGCTCGCCCAGCCCGGCAAAAAGAACGGTATGGTCTCCGATGACGTCGCCGCCGCGCAAAGCATGGACACCGACCTCGGTCGGTTTGCGCTCGCCCGTGATACCGGAGCGTCCGTGGCGCAACGCCTCGGCGGAAAGTTTCCGTTCCTCCAGAATGATTTCGAGTAGGCGCGCCGCCGTGCCGCTGGGCGCATCTTTTTTGAAGCGATGATGCATCTCGATGACCTCCGTGTCGTAGTCAGCGCCGAGTACGGCGGTGGCGCGGCGGGTGAGGGCGAAAAGCAGATTCACGCCAATGGAGAAGTTGCCCGCCCAGACGCAAGGCACCTGCGCGGCGAGGGCGAGCAGCCGTTTCTTTTCCTCAGCACTGTGGCCGGTCGTGCCGATCACGATCGGCTTGCCGTTGGCGATCGCGAGCTCAATCAGCCGGCCGGTTGCATGGTGGGAACTGAAATCGATGATCACGTCGCAATGGGCGGCGTGGGCGGCGGGATTGTCTCCGGCATCGGTCGCGGCCGTGATGACGGCGTCCTGCTCGCCGGCAACGGCGGCGATGGTCACACCCATGCGTCCCTTGGAACCGTTCAGGAGAATCTTCAGGCTCATGGAATCAGCGATTGAAGGCCTTGAGCGTGGCCCGAAGGGTCTGCCGGCTCGCATCGCTCAGTGCACTGAGCGGCAAACGAACTTCCTCGGAGCCGATGAGGCCCGCCTCGGCCATGGCTGCCTTGATGGGGGCGGGATTGGATTCGATGAAGATGGCTTTGAAGACCGGATAGAGTCGGCGGTGCAGCGCGCGCGCCTTGGGTAGATCCTGGGCAAGCGCGTGAGTCACCAACTTGCTCACTTCGCGAGGATAGAGATTGCTGGCCACGCTGATGACGCCCTTGGCACCGACGGACATGAACGGCAGGGTGAGACTATCGTCACCGCTGAGTACGGTCATCGAATCGCCCAAGGCGGAGATAATCTGGTCCACGCGGTCGACGCTGCCACCGGCTTCTTTGATGTGGGCGACGTGAGGATACTTGGCGCGGAGACGTTCGATGACTTTTACTCCAATCTCCACGCCGCAGCGACCGGGAATGGAGTAGAGGATGATGGGCTTGTCGGTCTCCTCGGCGATGCGGGCGAAATGTTCAAAGAGTCCCTCCTGGGTCGGGCGGTTGTAGTAGGGCGCGACCAGCAGCATGCCATCGGCTCCTGCTTCGTCGGCGGCCTTGGTCATGTCGATGGCCTCGCGGGTCGAGTTCGAGCCGGTGCCGGCGATGACCGGCACGCGTCCGCGGGCCACCTCGATCGTGCAGCGGATGATGTCCATGTGCTCCTCGTGCGAGACGGTCGGGGACTCGCCGGTGGTGCCCACGGGCACGAGGCCGCTCACGCCGCCCTTGATCTGGAAGTTCACCAATTTCTTCAGGTCGTCGAAGTCTACGGCGCCGCCTTGGAAGGGCGTGACGATCGCGGTGTAGGTGCCGGTGAAGATGCGGGAACGATTCATGGGAAAGTTACCTTGAACGATGTAAGGATAGCTTGTAGGCAAAGCACAGCTTTAAGGACGGTTCACGCATAAAATTCCATGAGCATCACAATCCACACCGAAATCGTTAACGATCTGCTCAAGCTCGCCGTCGAGAGCGGAGCCAGCGACATCGTCATCAAATCCGAGAAGCCGGGTTACCTGCGTCTCGGCGGCCGCCTCCGGTCGGTCGAAATGGATTCGATCAGCTGCGAGCATGCCCAGGCTTTTGTGGATGAAAAGGTGCCGCGCATCTTCCGCGACAAATGGGAAAAGGACGGGCAGGTGGACTTTGCTTACGCCGCTGACGACATTGGTCGCTTCCGCGTGAACGCCTTCCACCAGCGCGGGCTGGTGAGCATCGTGTTCCGTCACATCAAGAGCCGTCCGCCGACCTTTCAGGAGCTCAACATCGAGTCCGAGACGCTGATCAAGATGTCGCAAGCCAAGGACGGAATCCTCCTGATCTGCGGCGCGACCGGTTCGGGCAAGAGCTCCACGATGGCCGCCATGCTCAACTGGGTGAACCAGAACATGGACAAGCATATCGTCACCATCGAAGATCCGATCGAATATACCTTCAGCGACGACAAATCGCTGTTTCAGCAGCGCGAGATCGGCCTCGACGTGCCGAGTTTCGAAATGGCGATCAAGTCGGTGCTGCGTCAGAATCCCGACATCATTCTCATCGGCGAAATGCGCGACAAGGAGACTTTCGAAACCGCCATCTCTGCCGCCGAGACCGGCCATTTGGTGTTCTCCACGATGCACGCGGCGACGGTAGCGCAGTCGCTCACGCGCCTTTTCGAATTCTTCCCGCCCGAGCAGCTCGCCCAGGCCCGCCGACAGATCGCCGGCTCGCTTCGCGGCTTCATTTGCCAGAAGCTCATCCCCGCGCTCGAAGGCGGCGGCCGTTACGCCGCCCACGAGATCCTCATCGCGGACGCGACGGTGCGAAACCTCATTCTCGACGGTCACAACGATAAGATTCAGCAGTTGCTTGAGGCCGGCGGCGACCAGGGGTCGAAATCGTTCAACAAGGACCTCTATCGCCTGATCAAGGAGGGCAAGATCAGCAAGGCCGACGGTTTGCGCTTCTCGCCCAATCCGCCGGCGTTGGAGATGAACCTCAAAGGCATCTTCTTCAAAAGCTGATGAGGCCCGGCGTTGCATCCGCCATGCTGGGCGCAGTCCTGCTGACTGCCGCAGCCCGAGGCGCGGACGCGGGCGCGCCGTTGGAATCCACCAAGCAGGAACTGCGAAAGCTGAACGACGGACAGAAACCAGGCACCGGTCCGGGCGCGGCCGAGGGGCTGCGCCCGAGTTTGCCTACGATCCAGACCCCCGGCCAGGAATCGTTGCCTTTGCCGGAACTCATGGATCCGGAGAAATTGGAGAAGGAGCGGAAGCGCCAAAAGAATGAACGTAAGAACTGGCTCGTGAACGGTGTCGGTGAGCTGGAACGAAAGGACAAGGCGAAGACGGCGGAAGCATTTTCCACCGACGAAACCAAGGAGGAGGGGAGTGACTCCCGTCTGTCGGATAAAACCGACCCGCAATACCTGCTCAAACTCTACGACGAACAGAAAAAGGTCGAAGAGGCGCGCAAGCTGGACACCCGGACGCAGCGCCCCCCGCAGGCTGATCCACTGGCGCCTTTTCTGCAAGGCTGGCTGGGCAATTCGCCGGTGCGGGGACAGTTTTTCGATGAATTTGCCCGCAAACCGGAAGGCGCCAGCGCCGGGGCCGCGCCGGCAGTGCCGCCCGGTGTTGGGCCCACCCGCGACTTTGGAACGCCTGTATCCGCAGCGACTCCTGCGAAGGATCCCGCGGCCAAGCCCAATCCCTATTTGGCAGAGCTCAACCGGCCGGTCCCAAATGAAGCGGCCGTCGGGGTATTGTCGGGTCAAACCCCAGTCAGTCCCGCACTCACGACGCCGTCGCTTGGCCGGCCACTGATTCCTTCGACACCGTCTCCGGCAGAAGTGCGCCCCCCGGAAAGAAAACCGCTCCCGACACCCTTGGCGGATGACAAGAAATACTTCCCGCAATTGAAGAAATTTTAGGACTTGGTTTTTGCCGCCGGGGTGGGTTTAACCGACCCTTCATCTATGTCACTGGCTCTCCTTTTTGCAGGTCAAGGCGCCCAGAAGGTCGGGATGGGCAAATCGCTCTACGACGCTTCGCCCGCAGCGCGTGCACTTTACGACGAGGCCGACCGGGTCCTAGGCTGGAGCCTGACCAGGATCAGCTTCGAAGGTCCCGACGCCGAGCTTACGCAGACCAAGGTCTGTCAGCCGGCGCTTTACGTACATGGCCTGGCGATGCTGGCGGCTTTGCGCGAAAAAGGCCGGGTTCCGGAGATCGGCATGGCGTGCGGCCTGAGCCTGGGCGAGATCACCGCTCTGGTTGCGGCCGGAGTGTTCGATTTTGCGACGGGCTTGAAGGTCGTCGCCGAGCGGGGCCGGCTCATGCAGGTTGCCTGTGAACAGTCCGTCGGCGGCATGGCCGCGATTATTGGTGAAGATCGGCCCCGGATTGAGGAGCTTTGCCGCGAGTTCGACATTCAGGCCGCGAATTTCAATGCCCCGGGACAGATCATTGTTTCCGGAGAAAAATCGAAGGTCGATGCCTTGGTGGCCGCCGCCAAGGACCGCGGCTTGAAACGAGTCATAGCGTTGAACGTCGCCGGCGCCTACCACAGCCGTCTGATGGAACCAGCCCGCGAAGCATTTGCCCGCTACCTGGCCGGCGTGGAATTCAAGACGCCGCAATTCACCGTGTTCACCAACACCACGGGCCAGGCCGTGCGCGAACCCGCGCAAATCCGCGAGGCCCTCGTGAAGCAGGTTGTTTCTTCCGTCCTTTGGGAGGATTGCGTGCGCAGCGCGGTCGCCGCGGGCGCCACCGAATTCTGGGAATGCGGCCCCGGCGCCGTGCTCGCCGGCCTGGCGAAACGCACCGACAAGTCCTGGGTTGTGAAGTCGTTTGCCGAAAGTACGGATATTCCCGCCTGAGCATGTCATCCGCGCCCCTCACCAGGAATTTCTGCATCATCGCGCACGTCGATCACGGCAAGACGACCCTGTCCGACCGTCTGCTCCAGTACACCAATACGGTCGCGCAGCGCGTGCTGACCGAACAACACCTCGACTCCATGGACCTGGAGAAGGAGCGCGGCATCACGATCAAGATGCATCCGGTGGTCATGAACTACCCGGCGAAGGACGGCAAAATCTACAAGCTGCACCTGACCGACACGCCAGGCCACGTGGATTTCGCCTACGAAGTATCGCGTTCGCTCGCCGCCGTGGAGGGCGCGCTGCTCCTGATTGACGCCGCCCAGGGTGTCGAAGCGCAGACTGTGGCCAACGCCCACCTGGCCTTCGCGCAGGGTTTGAAGGTCATCCCGGTCATCAACAAAATCGACCTGCCGAGCGCCAACCTCGACCTCTGCATCAAGCAACTGGAGGACATCCTCACGATCCCCGGCGAAGAGGCGATCCTCGCCAGCGGCAAGTCCGGCATCGGCATTCAGGATATCCTCGAGGCCGTCGTGACCCGCATTCCGCCGCCGCGTTGGACGGATTACGCGGCGCTGCGCGCGCTGGTGTTCGATTCAAAATACGATTCCTACCGCGGCGTGATTTCCTATGCCCGTGTCTTCTCCGGCACGCTCAAGGCCGGCGAGATGATGATGCTGATGAGCACCGGACAGCGTTCCGAGGTGAAGGAAGTCGGCGTATTCCGGCCCGGCATGGAGAAGGTCAGTCATCTCGGTCCTGGCGACGTCGGCTACATCGTCAGCAACATCAAGAGCACCGACGAGATCAAGATTGGCGACACGGTCACGCACGCCAACAAACCGGCCACCGAGATGCTGCCGGGCTACAAGGAAGTGCGCCCGATGGTCTATTGCGGCCTGTATCCGCTCGAGTCGGACGACTACGAGAAGCTCAAGGTCGCCCTCGGCAAGTTGCGTTTGAACGACTCCTCCCTGATTTATTCCTCGGAGAGTTCCGTCGCGCTCGGTTTCGGTTTCCGCTGCGGTTTCCTCGGCCTGTTGCACATGGAAGTCGTGCAGGAGCGCATCCGTCGCGAGTACGACGTAGAAATCATCTCCACGTACCCGAGCGTGGTCTACAAGGTAAAGAAGACCACCGGCGACGTTATTGAGGTGGACAATCCGATCAACCTGCCGGATCCCTCGAGCATCGATGAAATCGCTGAACCGACGATCAAGGCGGCGATTCATATTCCCAACGAGTTTCTCGGCGACATCATGGGCCTCATCATGGAAAAGCGGGGCAGTTGTGATCAGACCACGACGCTGGATGGAGCGCGCGTCATGCTGGAGGCCACGCTGCCGCTCAATGAAATCCTGGTCGATTTCAATGACCGGCTGAAGAGCATCACGCGTGGTTACGGCTCGATGGACTACGAATTGGGCGAATATCGGGCTTCCGATCTCGTTCGCATGGACATCCTGGTCAACCAGGACCCGGTCGACGCCTTTGCCAGCATCGTGCACCGCAGCAAGGCCGAGGGACAGGGCAGGGCGCTCTGCGAGAAGCTGGCCGACATCATTCCGCCGCAGATGTTCAAGATCGCGGTCCAAGCGGCCATCGGCGGCAAGGTCATCGCCCGGGATAATGTCCGTGAAATGCGCAAGGACGTCACCTCGAAGTGCTATGGCGGCGACATCAGCCGCAAGCGCAAACTCCTCGACAAGCAGAAGGAGGGCAAAAAGAAGATGAAACAAATCGGCCGCGTTTCAATCCCACCGGATGCCTTCATCCAAGTGCTGAAGACGAACAGTTAATCCCATTTCCCCATGTTCGATTTCCTGCTTACCGCCGACAAAAAGATGCGCAAGAACGCCGGGCACTGGCTGGAAATGGCGGGGCGCATCAGGGATTACCGGCGTGATCAATTGTCCGCCGTCCAGCTGGGGAAACTCGAGGCGGCAACGACCGAACTGAAAACCCGGCTGAAAGAGAAGGCAGAGACCAGCCAGCTGAAGGCGGCGATTGAGAAACTGGAGTCCGTCATGCGCGAGACGGGCGGACGGATTTATCCGGCCGGCTCGCTTGTTGAGAACGTCGAGTTTTTCCTCGTGGCGGCGATCGTGATCCTCGGGCTGCGCGCTTATTTCGTGCAACCGTTCAAGATCCCGACCAATTCGATGTGGCCGAGTTATTACGGCATGACGTCCGAGATATTCACCCCGGGCGAAGAACCCGGGCTGGCGCGAAAAGTCGCGCGACTAGTGGGGCTGGGGGCCGTGAATCACACGCTGCGGGCTCCGGAGGATGGCGAGGTAATGATCCCGATGTTTCGCAACGGGATGGCCGCCTACACCGAGAAGCCCGGTCGGAGCATGTTCATTTTTCCGACCCTGATGAGGGAATACACGGCGATGGTCGCCGGTCGGCCGGTGAAACTCACGGTGCCCGCCGACTGGGCCCAGTCGGAATTCGGTTACGAGACCGTTTTGGAAAAGACGCTTTTTAACGGCGATAAGAACGGCCTGTTCCGGGCCGCCCAAGCGGCTAATGGCAACGCGCCGCTGGAATCATCCATGATCGAGATCCAAAGCGGCGGACGCCGGATGGAAGCGCGGGTTTACTGGGTTCCCACCGGGAAAAAAGTCCGCAAGGGCGAAGACATCCTGTCCTTTGATGTATTGACGGGCGACCTGCTGTTTGTGGACCGCGTCAGTTATAATTTTGTCCAACCTAAGGTCGGTTCCGGCTTTGTTTTCAAAACCGAGAACATCAAAAGCCCGGAAATGCAGGATGCGGCCGGAAACCAAATCAGCCAGTACTACGTCAAGCGCCTCGTAGGCATTCCGGGCGACACCTTGGAGGTTCGGGCGCCTGCGCTTTATCGCAACGGCCAGCCGATCGAAGGTTCGGCGGCGTTTGGCAAGAACGCGCGGCAGGAGGATAATTATCCGGGATACACCACGGTGGGCAGCGGGTCTATGCTACTCGGTACGCAGGAGTCCAGTATCACGATTCCAGCCAATTCTTATTTTGCGATGGGCGACAACTCACCGCGCAGCAAAGACAGTCGCTACTGGGGTTTCGTCCCCGAGAAGGATGTCGTTGGCCGTCCGCTGTTCATCTATTATCCGCTCACCAAACGGTGGGGTTTCGCTAGATAATCCTGTCAGTGCAGTAGCCAGTCGAAGTAGCCGGCTGACCCGTTGCGAGTTGTGCACAATATACGTTATGTCTATAATATAGATTACGAATTACCGGTATTCCGCCCGTATAGCATTCGAATGCTGTGGGCCCCGGATCCGTGGTCGTGACATGCAGAGGCCGTCGTGCAAAACTACCGAACCACTGGCGCTCGCCTTCCCCCCTTACCAAAAATAATGAAAAAGCCCCGCTCATAAGCGGGGCTTTGCGAACACGTCGGGCCCGGATTCTTACCGTCCACGCGAGCAGGCATAACGCCTGGCCACGCCCAGCAGACCGAGCATACCCAAGAACCACAGGCTGGGCGCCCCGCCTCCGCCGCCTCCGCCAGTGGACGGCGGCGTGTCACCCGAACCTCCTGAGGTTGTACCGGTTGATAACGCAACGGTCGTCACGCTCGATCCGGAATTGGTCAGCGTTACGGTGCGAAGCAGGGAGTTGCCGGTATCCGCCACCACGACCGCGGTGGGAAAACTGAGGACTGCCTTTGGCTGATTGAAAAGAGCCTGGTCACCCGGGCCACTCCGCTTGCCGGAAATACCCGCGATTCCCGCCACGGTGGTGACCGTTCCACCCAAGGCCAGCCGGCGAATGCAGTTGTTGCCGGTATCGGCGATGTAGACCAATCCGTTAGAGGGATTGATTGAAATACCCTGCGGCAGATTGAAGAGCGCGTATTGACCGTTGCCGTCGTAGGCGCCGCTAATTCCCGCGGATCCGGCAATCGTCGTAACTGTCGCCGAAGCTGACGAAATGTTGCTCGTTGTCGATGTGATGCCGTTCTTACCGCTTCCGTCGTCGTTCGTTCCGCTTCCGTCGCTCAGTGCCAGGGTGGCAGCACTAGAGTCGTCGACTCCCGAAGCGTAAGTCAGCGTGATGATATTGACGGTGGACGAAGCTGAGTAACGGGCGGCGATCGTCGTGTTGGCGTTCAATGCGGTCACAATCTTGGGAGCCCAAGTGGATGGACCGTCTCCGGAGAGAACCGCTACGGTGAGCGTGATCGGGCTGCCCGTGAGCGCTGAATCGGTCAGGACAACGTTGACCGTACCCCCGTTGGCAGCGGTCCCTGTCGCCGTCACGGTCAAGACACGGCGGGTCGTGGTGACAGACCGGATGGTATTATTGAAGGTATCGGCGACGAGGAGGGTGCCGGTCGGGCCCATGCTTACGCCAGTGGGATTGTTGAAACGAGCCGCGGTCCCCACCCCGTCAGCGTCGCCGGTGCTCCGGGCAACTCCGGCAAAAGTAGTGACGACACCAGCCGAGGTGATCTTGCGAATCGTGGAATTGGCCGAATCGGTCACGTACAAGTCACCGGTCGATGAGTTCGAAACAATGCCGGTCGGCATGCTGAACAACGCAGCGGTCCCCGTGCCATCGGTTGTGCCGCTGGTACCCGCCGTGCCGGCAAAGGTCGTCACCACGCCGGCGGAAGTGATCTTGCGGATGGACGAATTGCCGGTGTCGGTGACAACCAGATTGCCCAAGGAATCGATCGCGATGCCGGTGGGACTGTTGAAACGGGCGGCGTCCCCGGTGCCATCGGTTGTTCCGGACGAACCGCTTTTGCCCGCCAGGACCGTGACCACGCCGGCCGAGGTGATTTTCTTGATGCAATGGTTGGCCGTATCGCAGACATAGTAATTGCCGGCCGAATCCGAGATGAGACCGACGGGTTGAAGCAGGAAACCCGCCCCCACACTGCTATCGTCGATTCCGCTGGAAGAACCCGAGCCGCCGCTGCCGCCCCCACCGCCGCCGCCCGAGCCGCCGCCGCCCGAGCCGCCGGAGCCCGGGAGCGAACCTTTGCGGACCGTGTTGTTGCGATTATCGACGACGAACAGGTTGCCTGACGCATCAACCGCCACATCCGTGGGGAAGTTAAAACGCGCTGCAGCGCCCACGCCGTCGCTCGTGCCAATGCTGCCGGCGGTACCACCCACCGTGGTGACAACACCGGCAGACGTCACCTTGCGCACCGTGCTGCTATTGGCATCCGCTACAAAGATGTTGCCGGCGGCATCAACCGACAGGCCAGCGGGACCATTGAAACGGGCGCTGTTGCCGCTGCCGTCGGTCGCGCCGGAGCTGCCGGCCGTGCCGGCAATAGTTTGCACCAACCCGCCAGGGCTGACCTTGCGGATGACGTGGTTGCCGTAATCGGCGACCAAGAGATTGCCCGAGCCATCCAGGGCCACATCGCGAGGATAAGAGAAACGAGCGCTGCCGCCCACCCCGTCGCCGCTGCCGGGCGTTCCGGCGGATCCAGCCAGCGTACTCACCGCTCCCGAAGGGGCGATCATGCGAATGGCGTGATTACCGTAGTCCGCAACGTAGACGTTGCCCGCGGCGTCCACGGCTACACCGCTGGGCGATTCAAAGGTGGCTGTCGTGCGATCGCCATTCAGACTGCCGCTGGTGCTGAGGACGCCTGCATAGAGGCTGACGTCACCCGCGGGCGTCACTTTCCGGATCACGTGGTTGGCCGAATCCGCGACGAAGAGATTGCCGCCGGAGTCAAGGGCCAGACCCGAGGGAGTATTGAAGCGCGCACTACTGCCCTGCCCATTGGCGGTGCCGGCGAGGCCGGAGCTACTGCCGACAAAAAGCGAGGTGGTGCCCGACGCAGTGATTTTCCTAATACTGTTGTTGGCGGAGTCCGACACGTAGACGTTGCCAGAGCCGTCAACGACCGCACTGGTGGGATTGCGGAACAAAACCGGATCCATGATATATCCGGTGCCATTTTGCATGCCGGCAAATCCACCGGCTCCAGCCACCGTCGTGACCACGCCGGCGGAGGTTACTTTGCGGATCAGCTGATTCTGATAATCGGCCACATAAACATTACCATTGGCATCGACCGCGACGCCGCTGGGCCGGTTGAAAAGGGCCGCGGTTCCGGTGCCGTCGAGACGACCCTCCACACCGGCCTGGCCGGCGAGCGTCGTTACGTTGCCTGCGGGAGTGATTTTCCGGATCGTGCAGTTGATCAGGTCGGCGACGTATAGATTGCCAGCCTGATCCAAGGCGAGACCGTTGGGAAAGTTGAACCGGGCCTCGGTAATACCATTGCCATCGGCGCTGCCGTAGGTGCCGGACTTGCCGGCGATGGTGGAGACTTTGCCATCCGTCGCGATTTTGCGGATCGTGTTGTTGCCCGTATCGGCGATGTAGAGAATTCCACTGCTGTCAGACACGATGCCGCGGGGATCGGAAAAGCGCGCCGCTGCACCTGTGCCATCGGTGTCCCCGCTGGTACCGGCAGTGCCGGCGAGGGTCGTAACGACGCCGCCCGATGTAATCTTGCGGATGACGTGATTGCCGGAATCCGCCACGTAGATGTTACCGGCAGAGTCTATCGCCAGACCACTGGGCTTTGAGAAACGGGCCGCGCTGCCCGTGCCGTCGATGCTACCGCTCGTTCCGGTGGTGCCGGCGAGGGTCGTGACCGTGCCAGACGGGGTTATCTTGCGGATGGTGCCGCCGCCGTAGTCGGCGACATAGAGGTTACCCGAGCTGTCCACCACGGGGCCTTGGGGCAGGTTGAAAGTGACGTTAGGATCGGTGGTCGTTCCGTCGTTGCCGCCTACCTTGCTGGCGGTGCCGACAAAGGTGGTCACCACGCCGGCCGGGGTCACCAAGCGGATGAGCGAGTTGCCCGAGTCGGCTACGTAGATATTGCCGGCCGAATTGACGGCTACGCCGATCGGGTAACTGAAGATCGGGACCAACGGGTCGCCGCCTGTACCGTTGATATTACCCTGTTTGCCCGCAATACCAGCAAAGGTAGTGAACGTATAATCCTCGGCGAAACTGGTCGTGAATAAGCTCGAAAGACCGAGCGCAAGAGCGGCAAAGCGGCCGAAAATCCCCCGGAAATGGGGCGCTTTGGCACTGAGGGAGGGGTGAAACCGAGGGGCAATCCGTGTATGGGTCATTTGCAAATGAGGCTTCTTGGTCAGCGGGTTAATGCGCAGGTTCCCTATGTTTGGGATTAGATTGGCCGCCACAAGCCCCGAATGATGCTGACTGTCTAAACTGCATCGGGCCTCGTCCGGCCATCAAGGGATATGGTCCGCGATGAGTTGCGTCACGACTTGGGGCTGGTCTTCCAACAGATAATGGCCGGCATCATGCAAGAAGGTAGTGTCTGCCCGCGGGAACAGCTTGGTCCAGCGTTCAAAGTAATGGCGCTTGAAGCAAAAATCCTTTCCGCCCCAGATGATCCGGACGGGGCGTTGGGCCAGTAACGGCAGAGCGCGTTCAACACCCGCCAGCGCGGCGTCGTTCGGTGCTCCAATTCCGCGGGGAATATCCCGTACGAATCGGTGCGTCGCGATGCGGTTGCGCCACGAATCGTAGGGGAAAAGGAAACCGCGTTTGACGGGCTCTGGCAGCGGATTGGTCACGGCCATCCAAGTGGCCGGCCAGGCAAAGCCATTGAACCCGCGCACGGCGATCTCACCGATCACCGGGATGCGGCAAAAGCGGATCCTCCATGGCACCACGGTATCGGCAAAGGCCGCGGTGTTCAGGATGACCACCTTGCCGAGCTTCTCGTGACGCGGCAGGCACGCCCCCAGTCCGATCGGTCCGCCCCAGTCGTGCACAACCAGATGGATTTTCCGCAGATCGAGCGAATCCAGCAGCCGGCCGAGGTTCGCCACATGATTGCCCAACGTGTAGTTGTAATCCTGTGGTTTGTCGGACAACCCGCATCCGAGGTGATCCGGCACAATGCAGCGAATGCGTCCGCGCAAGGCCAGCACCACCTTCCGGTAGAAAAACGACCAGGTCGGATTGCCATGCACCATGAGCACGGCCTCGTCCCCCTGCCCTTCGTCGAGGTAACTCATCCGGCCGGACCCGGTTTCGAATGACTTCGGTTCGAAGGGGTACAGCTCCTTGAGCCAGGCTGGCATGGTGGAGGGCCCGTCTCCCGACGGGCCGCGGCCGGTCGGAGACCGGCCCTCCAAGGTTCTGGAAGACGCGCTCATTACCATTCGACCGCCAGCATCAGCGAATTCAATCCGCTGCCGATGCCGAGCAGGGCGGCTTTCTGGCCGGGTCGGAGAGCGCCCTGTTCCACCGCGAGCGCCAACGTCGAGGGCAAGGCGGCCGAACCGGTGTTGCCGAGAACCTCAAAACTCGAGAAATCCTTCGCCAGATCGAGCCCCACCGTCTCGTAGAGCTTGCGCCGGTGCATGGTGCCGACTTGGTGCGTGATGATGCGATCCGGCGTCGAACCGGTCCAACCGGTTTCCCGCTCGAACGCGCGCCAAGTACGTTGGGCCACCTCGACCCCGGCCAGGAGCAACTGCTCGGAGTCGGTCTCCATTACCAGCGCGTCGCCCTCACTGTCACCCTGGCAAAGCTCGCTGTGCCGGGTGTCGGCCAGGACACTGCCCGCCAGCAGACGGTGCTTCGGCGTTCCGGCGGGAAGCAGGGCTTCATGACAGACGATCGCCGCGACTGCCGCCGAACCGATGGTCAGATTGGCGAAGAACGGCTTGATGGCGTTGCGGTCGAGCGGGGTTTCCAACAAATGTTTGATCGTCCGATCGACGAGCGGCCGGCCGTTTTCTCCGGACACCACCATGCCGCACGTGATCTGACCGGAATCAATCATCGCCGCAAGTGTCACCAGCCCGTTGAGAAAACCCAGGCAGGCGTTGGAGAGATCGAAGATCTGGCAATTGGGGCCGAGGCCGATCTGGTGATGGACGAATGAGGCGGTCGCCGGTTCCAGCATGTCGCGGCACACGGCCGAATGAATCAGCACCTCCATTTGCTCCGGCCTGAAACCCGATTGTTTGAGGACGTTCCGGCCCGCGGCCGCGCTGGCGGCGGAAGGACGCGTGCCCGCCGGCCACATGCGGCGTTCCTTGATGCCCGTCATGAGTTCAAGCCGTCCGGCGGGAAGTTTCAGGCGGTCGTAAAGGGGCTTCAGCCGTTCCTCGATCGCGGCCGATGTCCATTTCTCGTCGGGCAGAGCCAGGGCGAGCGATTCGATGCAGGCGTGGACGAATTTCATGAGCCGGGAATGTAGGAGCCTGCTTGCAGGCGATGGTTGATGATCGCCTGCAAGCAGGCTCCTACAAAGAAGAAAGACTCCATCGAGGGCCCTGGCGTCTTCATCTATGCGTTTCTGGCCGCATGGCCAGCCGGATGATTTCCTTGTCGAAATAATTGCTGCCGAGCCCGGCGTCGACGACCAGCGTGGTGCCATTCAGGCCGCTGCTGCGTTCGCTGAGCAGAAAGATCGCCACGTTGGCGACCTCCTGCGTTTCCAGATTGCGCTTCCGGAACGTGAGCTTCTCCGCGAACAAATAGCTCTCCAAATAACCGGGGATGCCCGCCGACGCGCTGGTCTTGAGCGGACCGGATCCAACCACATTGAATCGCACTTCGGTGCCGGAGACGCCAAAGGACTTGGCCAGGAAACGCGAGCACGACTCGAGCGCGGCTTTGATCGGTCCCATGTAGCCGTAGTTGTCGGGCGTCACTAGCAGCGATGAGATGCCGATGGTCACGACAGAGGCATTGTTTGCGAGATGCGGTTTGAAGGCCTCCGCCAGCTCCACGAGCGAAAACGCCGAGATGGCCGTGGCCTGCAGAAAATCCTTTCGCTTGGTCTCGGCAAAGGTCTTGAAGCCCTCGCTGTAGTTGGCAAAGGCGATCGAATGCACCAGCCCGTGCAGCGGAGTAAACCCGGCGCTGGCGACCTCGGCCGCGAGTTTTTGGGCGGCCCCTTCCTGCTCGGAATCGCAAATGAAAACGGGACGGTCGGCGAGCAGTGCCTCGAGCGATTTCTTCCGGGCTTCAGATCGCACGGCGTAGATGACCCGGGCACCCTGCTCTTCCAGGGATTTGGCGATGAACCAGGCGACGCTCTTCTTGTTCGCCACGCCCTGGACGAGGAAGGTCTTGCCGGAAAGCTTGAGAAAATCGCTCATGCCGTGGTGACCTGTCCTTCGGGTTTCTTCCACGCGACGGCGAAATCGACGTTCATGATCTTCTTGCCTTCGCCATTCTTCATGACGCCGGTGAGAAAGTGAAACTCACCCACCGTCTCCTTGCGTTTCACCTCGATGATCACGGTGTCGCCAGGATAGACGGGCAGGCGGAAGCGAATGTCCGAAACCTTGCTCAACAGTGGCACTCCCTGCCCTGAGCCTGCCGAATGGGCCCCGCCCTGCCCCGCAGTTCCAGCCTGCCCTGAGCCTGTCGAAGGGGCCATGAGCTTGGCCATCAAACAGGCGCCCGTTTGGAAGACCGCCTCGCTCAACAGCACACCGGGCGTAATCGGTGCGCCGGGATAGTGGCCTTTGTAGAAATCCTCCTCGGCACGCCAGGTGCGGCGG
>DATCRM010000362.1:0-4077 GCA_036568985.1 Lacunisphaera sp.
CTTCGCGCCACACGGGCACGACGCTCGCCGGGCAGACGACAACGTGGCGCTTGCGCACCATCGGGCGCGAGCGGAGCAGCGCGATCATCTGCGCGGTTTTACCCAAGCCCATCTCGTCGGCGAGAAGGCCATGGCAGCCGGTTTCGCACAGGTGGTGCATCCACTCGACGCCGCGGCGCTGGTAGTTGCGCAGGTACTCCGGCAGAAACGGCGGCGAGGTCGGCGCCGTCATCACCTTCTGCCGCCACGTCTCGATCTCGGGGCCGAGCGTCACCTTGATGCGCCGGTCGTTGAAGAGTGAGAAGATCAGGTAGGGCGGAATCTGGCCGTCGACGAGGGTGTCCTCGAGGTTGCGCTTCCACTGCTGGTAGCTTTCCCACTTCTCGGGCGACATCGTCACGATGCCGAGGTCGGGCAGCAGCATCGGCGTGCGGCCGTGCTTGAGCAGCGCGGAGGCCTGCTCGTCGGTCAGCAATTTCTCGCCCGCGCGGAAAATCCAGCGCAGGTCCAGACCGCCCTCGGAGCCCGGGCGGCGGTTGGCGACGGCCTCGATCTCGATGACACGCGCACCCTGCTTGATGTGGTCGACCTTGGCGTCGAGCTCGACGGCGAATTGCTTTTTCCAATGCGGCAGCAGATCGCGCAGGAGACCCGGGATGTCAGCGAGCGCGTCGAGCGCGTAGGCGTGGGTCGTCTGGTTGTAGCGGAAGTGCGCTTTGCGCGCGTAGGTGGCCAGCGCGATGAGCTTCGCGCGCTCGGCCGCGGTCGGATGATTCACGGTGTTGCCGAGCGCGGGGATGCGATTGCGCCCCTGCTTCCAGAACGCGAGGAAGACCAGGCCCTCGGCATTGGTCGTGAAGCTCAGCAACAGATCGCGCGCGGGTTGATTGGGATCGGCCTTGGCGCTGGTGCCGTTGCCGTTCGCGTCATGTGCGACACCGTTGCCGTTGTGTGCGTTGGTCGCGCCATTCGGAACGCCGTTCGCTTTGCCCCGCACACCCGGCATCAACGCGCCCAGTTCGTCCACCAGGAGTTCCTCGATCTCATGCAAGCCGGCCACGGCAATGGCGTTGGCCAGCATCATATCGGTGGACGATGAACGGACCTTGATGGTGTCGCCCTCCCACTCGATCACTGCGTATTCCTCTTTCTTCTCCACCCGGCGGTGGATGATCGCGTCGGTCGCGCCCAGCTCGAGCTCGCGTATCTCGCTGTCCCGGTAGATCTGATGGCCGCGTTCGACGTGCTGGGTGTCGAATTGTCCCTCCCACTCCACTTCCATGCGTCCAAACCAGAACTCCAATGACTGCGGAGTGTAGATGCGCTTTGGGCCGTGGGATTGCATCAAGCTAAAAGAGCGACGTTAGAAACTTACGCCGATGCCGTGCAACATCTATTTGGCAATTTTGCGTCGTACGCGGCCGGGGAAAGGAGACGCGTAAGTCAGCAGCCATAAAGCATCTTCTCGTACGGGTTGGCGCAGGCCCTTCCCCCGGTTGCCGCCTTTCACGCATTTGTCACCTGCCCGACACGGGTTCTTCACCTGGAGCGGCCATGGTTTGGCATGCTCGACGGCCGGCAGGTCGCCACCGCCCGGGCGCAAACATTGAACCTTGTCCTCGTAACCGAAACCTACGCTCCCGAAATTAACGGCGTCGCCATGACGTTGGGCCGCCTCGTTGACGGTCTGGCCGCGCGCGGTCACCGCATCACCATCGTCCGCCCGCGCCAACGGCACGAGTCCAAACGCTACAGCGTGACTCAACGCCTCGCGTGCCGCCAGGTTCGCCTGCCGGGCATCCCAATCCCCGGCTACCCGCAGCTGCGACTCGGCCTGCCGGCCGCACGCCGTTTCTGCAAGCTCTGGACCCTCAGCCGCCCCGACCTCGTCCACGTCGCCACCGAGGGCCCGCTCGGCGCCTCCGCCATCACCACCGCCCGCCGGATGGGGATTCCGGTGACGTCGAGCTTTCACACCAACTTCGACCAATATACCCGCGATTACCGCATAGGCTGGTTCAAGCCCGTCGTCGCCGCCTGGCTGCGCCACATCCATAACCGCACGCTCCGAACCTTCGTTCCGACGTGCGACCTGCGCGACCGTCTCGAAACCGGGGGTTATAGCAATCTCCGGATGCTCTCCCGCGGGGTGGACACGACGCTTTTCAACCCCGCCCGCCGTGACGACGCCTTGCGCGCCGCCTGGGGCGTCGAGCCCGGCGAACTCGCCGTGGTCCACGTCGGTCGCCTGGCCGCAGAAAAAAACTATCCCCTCCTCTTCCGGGCCTTCGACGCCATCAAATCAGTGTCCCCACGGGCCCGGCTCATTATTGTCGGCGACGGTCCACTGCTCTCCGCGTGTCAGCGCCAACGACCCGACGCCGTGTTCACCGGTTTCTACACCGGCGTGAGTCTGGCCCGCCACTATGCCTCGGGCGACATTTACCTGCACACGAGCATGACCGAGACCTTCGGCAACGTCGTCACCGAGGCACTCGGCAGTGGCCTCGCGATCGCCGCCTTCGACTACGCCGCGGCGCATGAGTTCATCCGCTCCGGCGAAAACGGCCTGCTTGCCCCGGTCGGTGATGAAGCCGCCTTTCTCGTCAACGCCATGCGGCTCGCCCGCGACCCGGCGCTCCGTGCCCGATTCGCCACCGCCGGCCCCGCTACCGCCCGCGGCCTCTCGTGGGACGCCATCATCGACCGCTTCGCCGCCGATCTCCAGGAGGCCGCCGATGAGTTCCACGCCCGCCGCGCTCCACAGCCCGCCACCGCCGATCCAATCGAAAATCGAGACTCCAAAATCGAAAATCCTCTCCCGCTCTCCTCCGCCAGCCGCGCACTCCCTTCCAGCCCTACCCAACCATGAGCAAACCAATCCTCAAGGTCCGCTCCGTCATCCTGTCCGATGTTCACCTCGGCACGCCGCACTCCAAGGTCGACGAGGTCACTCATTTCCTGAAACACACGCGCTGCGAACGCCTCATCCTCAATGGCGACATCATCGACGGGTGGCGCCTGACCCGCGATGGCCGTTGGACCAAGGCGCATACCCGCTTCGTGCGCCGCGTCCTCACGCTCGTGCAGAAAAAGGACACCGAGGTCGTCTATCTGCGCGGCAACCACGATGATTTCCTCGCGCGTCTGTTGCCGATGCAGTTCGAGCGCATCAGCCTCGTCGAGGATCACATCATCGAGACCGCGCGCGGCCGTTACCTCGTACTCCACGGCGACGTGTTCGACGGCGTCGTAAAGAACATGGTCTTTCTCGCCCACCTGGGCGACATGGGCTATGCGCTGCTCCTGCGCCTCAACCGGGCCTACAACTGCTTCCGCAAATTGCGCGGCAAGGAATATTTCTCACTCAGCGCCGCGATCAAGGCGCGCGTCAAGCAGGCCGTCAGCTTCATCGGCAAGTTCGAGGACCAGGTCGCCGCCCTCGCCCGGGACCGCGGGTGCGTCGGCGTCATCTGCGGTCACATTCACACCCCGGCCGACAAGATGATCGGTGACATCCACTACCTCAATTCCGGCGACTGGGTGGAGTCCCTGACCGGTATCGTCGAACACTACGACGGACGCTTCGAGCTCATCACCTTCAAGCAATTCGCGGAACAGTTCCCGATGCCCAAGGACGAACCGCCGGAGGCGGAAGGCGATGAGGCGTTGCCGTTCCCGGGAACCGTCACTCAAGCGGCGATCATGGCGGCCATACGATAAGTCGGAGAAATCCCAAACGCCAAAGCGCCAGACTCCAAATAAATCCCGAATGACAAATTCGAAAACAACACACCCGTCATCTTTGGCCTCATTTTTAGCGGCTTGTGATTTATTTGGCCTTTGGAGTTTGGCGTTTGGGATTTCTGCCAGAACGACACCCCATGGTTAAAGTATTAATCCTCACCGCCGGCTACGGCGAAGGCCACAACAGCGCCGCCCGCGCCCTCAAATCGGCCTTCGATGAACATCCTGGGACCGAGGGCGAGCTCGTCGATCTCTTCGCCCTGCGCGCCCCGCGGCTCAACAACCTGTCGCGCCGCGGCTATCTTCAGCTCATCAATACCGCGCCACGCG
>DATCRM010000363.1:0-11382 GCA_036568985.1 Lacunisphaera sp.
CTGCCCCTACATGAAGCTGAACTCGCTCGAGAAGGTGCGCGACGCGCTGGCCGCCCCCCGCCCCGACCAGATTGTCACGCTGGACGAAGACATCCGCCGCCGCGCCGCCCGCTGCATCGACCGCATGTTCGAACTCGCGCCGCAGGACTGACGGGACACCGGAAATGTGTAACGTATTATATTACACATTTCCGGGGCGGCCCGATCTCCCTCTCCAAATCCCCATCTCCGACATGATAAGCCCTCGCACTGAACACCTGATCGATCTCGCGCTCGACGAAGATGCCGGCCTGGGTGACATCACCAGCCGCGCCATCTTTCCGGCGAAACACCGCAGCCGGGCCGTCATCGACGCCAAGCAGGATCTAGTGCTCTGCGGCGTGGAGATTGCCGCCCGCGTCTTTGCCAAGACGGACGCGAGCCTCACAACGCGGCTGCTTGCGCACGACGGCGATCACGTGAAGCAGGGCGCCGCCGTGTTGCGCGTCGAAGGGGCCACGGCCTCGTTGCTCACCGCCGAGCGCACCGCGTTGAATTTTCTGCAACGCCTGTCGGGCATCGCCACGCAGGCCGCGCGGTATGCCGCGGCCGTCAAGGGAACCGGAGTGCGCGTGGTGGACACGCGGAAGACCAGCCCGGGCTGGCGCGCGCTCGAGAAATACGCCGTGCGCACCGGCGGTTGCTTCAACCACCGCAGCTCCCTCGGCGAGCAGGTGCTTATCAAGGACAATCACATCGCCGCCGCGGGCTCGCTCACCAAGGCCGTGAAACTCTGCCGCGCCGCCGCGGCCCACGGCGCCAAGATCGAGGTCGAGGCCAAGACGACCGCCGAGGTGAGGGAAGCCTGCCGCGCCGGCGCCGATATCATCCTGCTCGACAACATGACGCCGGCCCAGGTCCGGGCCGCGGTCGCGGTCATCGCCGGTCGCGCCCAAGTGGAGGTTTCCGGCGGCGTCACCTTCGCCACGCTCCGCGATTACGCGCTGCCCGGCGTGGACATCATCAGCATCGGCGCCCTCACGCACTCGGTCGCGGCGGCTGACTTGAGTTTGGATCTGCAACCTGCCCGCAAAAGGTAGGGCGGGACCGCTGGGCCCGCCGAAAATCAAACGGCGCGCCCGGCGGTCGCGCCCCACCTCAATCTCCCATGAAAACCATCCACACCGACTGTCTCGTCCTCGGCGCCGGCCTTGCCGGCTCGGCCTACGCGCTGCATGCCGCGCGGGCAGGACGGACGGTGGAACTGCTCTCGCTGCGGGAACCGCTGCGCGCCAACAGCGACTGGGCGCAGGGTGGCATCATCTACGACACTTCGCCCGATCCGAGCGGCCTGAGCCGGGACATCCTCGAGGCCAGCGACGGCACCGCCAATCCGGCCGCGATTGCGCAACTGGTCACCGAAGGCCCGGCCGCGGTGAAGGAATTGTTGCTCGACGAGCTGCATGTGGACTTCGATCGCGGCGCCGAGGGCGAGTTGGAACTGGCGCGCGAGGGCGGCCATCACGAGCGCCGCATCATCCACACCAAGGACACCACGGGGCATTCCATCCTCGCGGCGATTGCGGCGAAGGTGGACGCGACTCCCGGCATCACGCGGCGCAGCGGGTTTGTAGGTGTGGACTTGCTCACCCTGTCGCACAATTCGACCGAGCTACGGGACCGTTACGAGCCGCTCACCTGCTTCGGGTGTTACGCGCTGGACACGGCGTCGGGCGAAGTCAGCGCCATCGTGGCGCGCAAAACCATACTCGCCACCGGCGGTCTCGGCGGAATCTTTCAGCACACGACCAATCAACCGGGCAGCGTCGGTCACGGCGTGGCGATGGCCTACCGGGTGGGCGCCCGCCTGATGGACCTCGAATACGTCCAGTTTCATCCGACGGTCTTCTTCAAAAAAGGGGCGCAGCACTTCCTGATCACCGAGGCGCTGCGCGGCGAGGGCGCGGTGCTGGTCGATGCGCGCAGCCACCGGTTCATGGACGGCGTGCATCCGCTCGGCTCGCTCGCGCCGCGCGATGTCGTATCGCGCGCCATCCAGCGGCACCTCGCGGAAAACGGTGACGCCTCCGCCTATCTTGACCTCGGCGCGCTCAAGCCGGACTTCATCCGCGAACGCTTTCCGGGCATTTATGAGCGTTGTCTGGCCAACGGCGTGGACATCACTCGCGAGCCGATCCCGGTCGTCCCGGCGGCGCACTTTTCCTGCGGCGGGGTGCACACCGATTTGTCGGGCCGCACCAATGTCCGGCACCTCAACGCCATCGGCGAGACGGCCTGCACCGGCCTGCACGGTGCCAACCGGCTCGCCAGTACTTCCCTGCTCGAATGCCTGGTTTCGGCCAAGGCGGCGGCGCGCGCCGATCTTGCGGAGCTGAACGCCGGGAATTTTCCCACGCCCGTGCCGAGGGAGTGGCGCAGCCCGGCGAAAGTCGCCGATCCGCTGCTCATCCGCCAGGACCTGCAACAGATTCGCCAGACGATGTGGAATTATGCGGGCATCATCCGTTCGCCCCGCCGGCTGGCGCGGGCGCGCCGGATCCTGTTGGAGCTGCGGGAGGACATCCAGGCGTTTTACCGCGACTGCCGCCCGACCCGCGACCTGATCGAGCTCCGCAACGCCGTGCAGACGGCACTGCTGGTCGTTTACGCCGCCTCGCTCAACCCGATCAGCAAAGGTTGCCATTTTGTCGAGCCGGAGAATGAATAAACACCGCCCCCCCAACGTCTCACCGGCATGAAAACACCCCTATGGCTCGGCCTTGGCGCGCTGATGATGGCCGCCCCGCTCCTCGCCGATCATCGCGACGACCGGCGGGATGACGACCGGCGGCGCGGTCGCGGCCGCGTGATCGTTTATCAGCACGCCAACTTTGGCGGCGATGTGCTCGTGCTCTATCCGGGCGATGAGATCGAGAACATGTCAGGCCAGACGTTCGAGAACGGCGCGAAGCTGAACGACAGCATCTCCTCGATCCGCGTCGAGGGCAACGTCGAGGTTTTCGTCTACGAGAATGCCCGCTACCGGGGTGACGCGCTGCGTTTGACCGAAAATGCCCGCGATCTCACCGGCCGGCCGGTGAAAGGCAGCGTCTCGGTCAACTGGAACGACCGGATCTCGTCCCTGCGCGTCGGGCGCGTGAGCGGCTGGGATCGCAATCCCGGCCGGCCCGACGAGGGCGGCCCGCGGAACAATCCGGACCGGAGCATCAAAGCCGCCTTCAACGATCTGCTCGGCCGCGAACCTTCGGCGGGAGAACTTCGCGACTTCCGGGTTCGGATGATCGACGAGGGCTGGAACGAGCGGATGTTGCGCGATCACCTGCGCACCGAGGAACAGTACCGGAACGAGGCCGCCGAAATGATCGTTCGCCGCGCCTACCGCGACGTGCTGGGCCGTGAGGTGGATCCCAGCGGGCTCAAGCAGTACAGCTGGGCGGTGCGCGAGAAGGGCTGGACCGAAAGCGACGTGCGCGACGATTTGCGCAAGAGCGCCGAGTTCCGCAACAAGCCGCGGAACTGAGGCGTGGAGAACCCGCACGGTAGCGGCGGTCTATGACCGCTGGGGTCATGGGTCGGCGCTCATAGAGCGCCGCTACACGCCAACCGCTCAGCCGCCAGCCGGCCGCGGTGCGTTCCGGTAAGAGTCAAACATCCGCCCCATGCCCTGTTTGCGATAGGCGGCAGCCGCCTCGACCCCGATCAAGGTTTCCAAGCGTGTGTTGTAGGATTCCATCGTGGTTCTGATTTCGGCCATTTTTTCCGGCGACGGCGCGCCGCCGCGCGAAGCCTGCGCCATCGTGAGCTGCAGTTCGTTTTGCAGCCGATAAACCTGATAACTAACGGCGGAGGTCACGGTCGGGTAGGCGGTCAGAGCCTTCGCAACGTTGGCGTAGTTGTGGTCCGCCCCCTCCAGATAGGAATAAAACCGCGACTCGCCCAGCAGGGTCCGCACCTCCTCGTTGAAGGCCATTTGCGCAGTCTGCCGCTGCAAATAGGCGTTCTGGTCCATGGTCGCGCGCTGCGGGTTGGCCTCGTCGAGGGTTTTCTGCGCCTGATAAAGCCGGGCGTATTCCGCCTCGGTGATATCCACGTTGCGGAGGTTATTGATCAGGGTGTGGGCGGAGGGGGAGTTGCGCATCTCGTATTGGGCCAGCTCCTCGGGTGTCAGCACCGCGGCCATGTCGGCCATCTTTTCCTTTTCCATGAGCTGCTGGGCTTGCATCGTCGCCTCCATGTTGGTGGTCATGTTGCCCCGGCGCTTGGCCCAAGCTTCCGCCGACATCTCGCCGTAGTCGCGTTCGATCTTGGCCAGGGCGTCGATCTTGTCGTCGGACAACGTGCCGTAGCGACGCTCGCGCGAGTCGGCGTCCATCATGGACGACGGGCGCGCATCGGAGCCCAGCAACGCTTCGAACAGCGCCCGGCGTTCGTTGCCGAGCGCACTCTGCGCGGCGAAGGATTCCGGCGTCTGCACGTTGCGCTTCCAGAACGGTTGTCCGGCGTTTGGGTCGCGCGAGGCAAAGTGTTCCTTCAACAGCTCATTGACAACCGCCCGGATGAGATCCGGCGGGTAGCCGGCCGCGCGCAAGTCCGCGACGATCCGGTGCAGGTCCTGCTCGGACTTGGGCGCGTGCCAGACCGCACCGGTCAGCACGGCGGATGGGGCGTTGTCGCCGCCGGATGCCTTGGGTTGGCCTGCGACGGCGGCTTGCGTGGACGCCTCGCGGACGCCGGTCGCGCCGGTGCTGGTTGCAGCGGAAGCGGGCGTGGCGGTGGAAACAGCGGAAGCGGAGCGCCGGGCCATTACGCCGAGCACGACATTGGCGACCAACGATGCCGCCAGCAGCACATACAGAACAGATTTCATAGTCAGGGGTTGCGCTGGCCCGCGCCGATTCACGCAAGTGGAAGCACCGGAAATTGTCGAGCCGAGGCTAAAGGGACGGGACAACTTCGGTTGTTTGACTCATGTATTGAGGGCCGAGTTCCGGCGAGGCTTGTCGGCGATTGCAGGATGTGGCTACGCCAAACGAACGAGAACCGTTTCCCCCACCGATGGGACGCGGAAGAAGGAGTCAGCCACGACATGTACCGCCCGCGCGGCGGCCAACGCACGCACGGGGGCGTCCCAGCCTTCGTCGGTCAGACAGAAACAGCCGTGATGCATCGCGAGGCTTTGCTTTGCGCCGAGCGCGAGGTGGGCGCGCACCGCCTCATCCGGGTTCATGTGCACGGCTTCCATGAACCAGCGCGGTTCGTAGGCGCCGATGGGCAACAACGCACAATCCGGTGCGCCGAGCCGGGCGCGCACCTCGGCGAAGTGCGGCCCCCATCCCGTGTCACCCGCGAACCACACCGCGCCCTGCCGGGTCCGGATCATAAATCCGCCCCACAACGTCCGGCAGCGGTCCCACGGCCAGCGCGAACTCCAATGCTGGGCGGGCGTGCAGGTTATCTCGTCGCCGCCGCTTATGAAATGGGACTGCCACCAGTCGAGCTCGACGAGATTGGTCACTCCGCGCGCCTCCAGCCAGGCTTTGAGCCCCAGGGGCACGACTACCAACGGCCGGCGGTGCCGGGCCAGCCAGCGCAACGTCGTCAGATCGAGGTGATCGTAGTGGTTGTGGCTCAGCAGCACGACGTCCACGCGCGGGAGTTCCCCCAAACGCAGGGCTGGCGGTTGCACGCGCTTGGGACCGAACAAACCGAACGGACCGGCCCGGGACGCGAAAACGGGATCGGTCAGGACGGTGAGCCCGCGAAACTGCAGCAGATAGGTCGCGTGGCCGATGAAGGTGGCGGCCATGACGCCGGCCGGGACCGTTGTGGGCAGAACGACCGGATCGCATGCCGGGAAGGCCGCAGGCCAGGGTTGCGCGGCACCGCGGGCCCGTTGCCACCACCACTTCGGCAAATCCGAAAATGACCGGGCCGAGGGGCCATGGGGATTGAAGAAGCGCGCGCCGTCGCAGTGATCGCTAACCGGAAAACGTGAACGGGAAGGCATAAAAATAATGGGAGGGCCGATGCAACCAAAACCCGGGAAACGACTCTAAGCGCTGCATGGGTTTCAATATTTCCGGACGGATGGATGGCGGGATTGCAAGGTATCCAGTCTTTGCTTTGTCTCAGCGGGAATGAACCCCAGCCCCAAAGCAACTGCGGAACGCTGCAAAACGGGTATCGAGGGGCTGGACGATATCCTGGATGGCGGCCTGCCGCGCAACCGGATCTATCTGATTCTCGGCCGGCCCGGCGTGGGCAAAACGACCATGGCGCTCCAGTTCCTCATGGAAGGCGTGCGCCGCAATGAACGCAGTCTCTACATCACCCTTTCCGAAACCAAGGAAGAGCTGCACGAAGTAGCCAGGGCCCACGGCTGGGACCTGTCGGGCGTGGATCTCTTCGAGCTGTCCGCCATCGAGGCACAGCTCAAGCAGGAGGCGGACACCACCTTCTTCAACCCGTCGGAGGTCGAACTCAGCCGCACGACCAAGGCCTTGTTGGACGAGGTGGAGCGCGTGAAACCCACGCGGGTGGTTTTCGACTCCCTGTCGGAACTGCAGCTCCTGTCGGAGACGGCGCTGCGCTACCGCCGCCAGATCCTCCACCTGAAGCAGTTTTTCGCCGGGCGGAATTGCACGGTGCTGTTGCTCGACGATGGCATGGACGACGCCCAGGACAACCAAGTGGAGAGTCTCGCGCACGGAGTGATAATGCTCGAGCGGGACGACCCGGCCTATGGCATCGCGCGCCGTATGCTGCACGTGCGGAAGATCCGAGGCGTGCGTTTCCGTGAGGGTAAGCACGACATCCTGTTGAAGACCGGCGGCGTAATTGCCTTTCCGCGACTCGTGGCCGCAGAACATCATACGCCCTTTGTCCGCCAGAGCATTTCCAGCAGCGTGAGCAATCTCGATGCCCTGTTGGGCGGGGGGCTGGACCGGGGCACCACCTCGATGTTTCTCGGTCCGCCGGGCACCGGAAAATCCACGCTGGCGGTGCGCTTCGCCTTGAGCGCGGCGCAAAGCGGCGAGAAAGTGCTGTTTTTCACCTTTGATGAAACCAAGGCCACCCTCCTGGCGCGCGCCCGCGAGTTGGGCATGGACATCGCGCCGCACATGCAAAGCGGCCAGATCCAGCTCGTGCAGGTGGACCCCGCCGAGGTTTCGCCGGGGGAATTCGCGTTCCAGATCAAGCAGGCCGTCCAGCGGGACGGCGTGCGCATGCTCGTGATCGACAGCATCAATGGCTACATGAACGCCGTGACCGAGCCACGGCATTTGAATTTGCAGCTCCACGAACTCATGGCCTACCTGAACCAGCAGGGCGTGACGACGATCCTGGTGCTGACCCAGCAGGGGGTCGTCGGTCTCATGAATACCAACGTCGACCTGACATACCTGTCGGATACGGTGGTATTACTGCGGTATTTCGAGGCGCAGGGAGAGGTGCGCCAGGCCGTGTCGGTCATCAAGAAGCGCAGCGGCAGTCACGAACGCACGATCCGGCGCCTGGAGCTCCGCCCTGGCGGCATCGTGGTGGGCGACGTGTTGAGGGAATTCCACGGCGTGTTGAGCGGCATACCGGTGCTCAACGGCTCCGACCGCAAGACATGAAAGGAGGTGCGCTATGGCCACGTCTGCAAGCGACTCCCCCTTCCCGACGCCATGCGAATGGCGCGTCCTGGTCTACGCGCCCACCGGCAGTGATGCCCGGTTGACGGTGGAGCTCGTCCAGCTGGCGGGCATCCAGGCCGAGGCGATGCCCGACATTGCCACCCTGCATGCCGAAGTGGCGCGGGGTTGCGGGGCGATCCTACTGGGCGAGGAGGCGCTCGCCCATGCGGCGACGAAGGAGCTTTTTCGCACGTTGCAGGAACAGCCGGCGTGGTCGGACATTCCGGTGGCGCTCATCACCAGCCGCGGCATCGCCAGCGAGGAGCGGCTTCGCCGCCTGGCGGCCTTTGGCGCGGAGCGCAACGTGACGCTGCTCGAGAGGCCGTTCCGTCCGGGCACGCTGGTGAGCACCCTGGAGGTCGCGCTCCGCTCGCGCCACCGGCAATACGAGGTGCGCCGTCTCCTGACCGAGCTCAGCGCGGCGCGCGACGCGGCCGAGCGGGCCAATCGCGCGAAGGATGATTTTCTGGCCGCGCTGTCCCACGAGCTGCGCACCCCGCTCAGCCCGGTGCTCCTGCTCGCCACGGCGGCCACCAGCGACCCCGACCTGCCACCGGACATCCGGCACGATTTCGAAGTCATCGCCCGCAACGTCGGGCTGGAGGCGCGGCTGATCGACGATCTGCTCGATCTCACCCGCATCACCCGCGGCAAGCTCAGCCTAGATTTGCAGCCCGTCGACGCACACGACATACTCGGCGAAGCCATCGCCACCGCGCGATCCGAGTTCGACGACAAGCGACAGATCTTGGAGACGGATTTTTGCGCCCGGCGCAGCTGGCTCAACGCCGATCCGGTGCGGTTGCAGCAGGTTTTGTGGAACGTATTGAAGAACGCCGCCAAATTCACCCCGCGGGGCGGTCGCATCCGCATCGAGACGGAGGACGACACAGCCGCGCAGGAGATCCGGATCACGGTGACCGATTCCGGCGTAGGCATGACGCCCGAGGAACTCTCGCGGGTTTTCGATGCCTTCGCCCAAGGCGATCACGCCAAGCGCGACAGCGCGCATCATTTTGGCGGCTTGGGGCTCGGGCTGGCCATTTCCCGCATGCTGATGGAGCTGCACGGTGGCCGGATCACCGCCACCAGTCCCGGTCGCGGGCTGGGTTCCAGCTTTCTCGTGCAACTGAAGGCCAGTGTTGCCCCGCTGCCATCCCGCGAGATTACGACATCGGCCGCCCCGGGCCAGGCTACGTTGTCGGTGCTCCCAACGCACCGGCGCGTATTGCTCGTGGAGGATCACGGGCCCACGCGGACGACGCTGGAGCAGTTGATGAAGCGACGGGGTTATGTAGTCTGCGCCGCTGCATCCCTTCAGGAAGCGCGCCGCCTGATCGCGACGGAGAACTTCGACCTGCTGCTATCCGATCTCGGCTTGCCCGACGGGAACGGTTGCGAACTGATGGAGGAAATGCGCGCCAAGGGGCAGGTGAAGGGGATCGCCCTTTCCGGCTACGGCATGGATCTGGACGTGGCGCAAAGCCGCCAGGCGGGTTTTGACACGCACTTGGTCAAGCCGGTGAATGTGCAGACGCTGGAAGCGGCGCTGAGTCGGATCGAGACAAGCTGCGTGCCCGCGGGCTAATTGAAGTGTAGCTGCGCAGGAGCGCATCCACAGAATTTTGCAATCGCTCTAACCGGCCAGCTTCCGCTGCGCCTGTGCCCAGTATTCAAGCAGAGCGCGGTAGTCCTGTTCCTTGGTGCCGCTGTGGATGACGTAATCGTAATTATTCCGCTCGGCCATCTCGAGGTCGGCGCTGTGCAGGCGCCGCTCCAGCTCGGCCGGACTCATCTCGCCGCGTCCGAGGATTCGCTCCCGCAACACTTCCATGGAGTCGGGAGCCACAAACATCGTGACGACGCGGCCGCGCAACCGGGGCTCGGTCAACGCGGCGGCGCGGATGTTGCGGACCCCCTGCACGTCGATGTTCATGACGAGACTGGTGCGCGGCAGCTGATCCAGCACGGCGGATTTCAAGGTGCCGTAACGGTGGCGCTGGTGGACCCAGGCCCACTCGAGGAAATCACCAGCCGTGAGGCGACGGTCGAACTCCTCGGCGGACAAAAAGTGGTAATCGCGTCCGTTGACCTCGTTGGGCCGGGGCGGGCGCGTGGTGGCAGTGATCACGCGCTCGAAGCCGGGTACTTCCCGCACCACGCGGTCGCACAGGGTGCTTTTGCCGACGCCGGCCGGTCCGGCGAGAATGAGCAGGGCGTTCTGCGCGGCGGCCATCGCTCAGTAGGTGAAGGCGGCGGCCGAGGTGGCGAGACCGTAGACGAACACCAAGGCGCCGAGCAGACGCGGCCGCGTCGGGGTGCGGAACAGCCAGTCGAAAAAGTCCCGCAGCCGGAAGGGGTAGGCGGCGAGGTAGAGGGCGGCGGTCAAACCGATATACACGGCTGTCACCATCAAGAGGCGTTGGGGATGGCTCCACTCCATGTAGGCGGCATGGAGCAGCGGTTCGGCGGCCAGGAGCATCAGGATGGCCAGGCCGCGCACGGCGAGAAAGTCTGGCGTGTAGATTAGCGCGAGCACGGCGAGCGCGCCAAAAGCGAGCATCACCGGCGCCGGCGCCTTGAAAAAGATCAGATCGGATTCGCCCGCCTGCGACAGGCGCCAGATAAACCACGCGGCGCCGAGGCCGAACAGCACCCACGTGGCGGCCTGCGAACGCGGCAGGGCCTTGGCGCCGGCGGCGAGGGGCGCGCCGTTCCAAAGAAGGATCCCGCCGAGGGCGGCGAGAAACAGGCCGGGCAGAAGCGTGGCGAGGAAGAGGCTCATGAAATAAGTTTAACCACAGAGGCAGGAAGACACAGAGAAGGCATGGGAAAGGGAATCAGGAACTTTGTGCCTCGGTGTCTTTGTGGTTCAAACATTAACGCCGGCGAGCGCCAGTTCGCCGTAGAGCACGGCGGTGGACACGCGTTCGATCTTCACCGGCACCAGTTCGCCTATGAGGCGGTCGTGGGCGGCGAAATGCACGATGCGGTTGCCGCGGGTGCGGCCCATGTAACCGATCCCCTTTTTGTCCGGGCCCTCGACCAGCACCTCCTGCGTCGTGCCGAGCAGCGTGGCGTTGCGACGGTTGGAGTTGGCCTGAAGGATATTCAGGAGGATGGCGTTGCGCTCCTCCTTCACCTCCTCGGGGATCTGGTCCGCGAGCGTGGCGGCGGGTGTGCCGGTGCGGATGGAATACTTGAAGATGAAGGCCATGTCGTAGTTGCAGGCCTCGAAGAGTTCGCGCGTCTGCTGAAATTCCTCCTCCGTTTCGCCCGGAAATCCGACGATGATGTCGGTCGAGAAATACATGTCGGGTCGCACGCGGCGCAGGTCATCCACGATCTGCTTGTAGCGATCGCGCGAGTAGGGCCGGTTCATCGCCTTGAGAATGCGGTCGCTGCCCGACTGCAGGGGGAGATGGACGTATTCGCAGAGCTTCTCGAGGCGGCCGTAGGCTTGGATGAGATCGTCCTTGAACCCGCGCGGATGCGGGGAGGTGAAGCGGATGCGCTCGAGGCCGTCGATGGCGTGAACGCGCTCAATCAGCTGCACGAAGGGCGAGATGCCGTTCGTGTGAACGTAGTCGCGGCGACCGTAGCTGGTGACGATCTGGCCGAGCAGCGTGGCGTTGCGACGGTTGGAGTTGGCCTGAAGGATATTCAGGAGGATGGCGTTGCGCTCCTCCTTCACCTCCTCGGG
>DATCRM010000364.1:0-4914 GCA_036568985.1 Lacunisphaera sp.
ACCCCTACTACACCTGGCGCTTCGTCGGGGCCGACGGCATCGCCAACACCGCCGACGACACCGCAACTCTCATCGCCGCGGAAAACATCAAGGCCCGGCCCGATTCCTACTACGGTTATCCCGGCGCCGAGCGCATCAGCATGACCAAGCTCTACGACCTCTATAAGGCCCACCCAACCTGGTTCCAATACGAGGAGAACCGCTCCATCCGGCTGAGCGCGACGCAGAATCCCGCCTACGACCTGCAGGAGACGATCACCGCGCCTTACCTGCAGTTCGACTGGCTGCTGCTGAACAACAAACTTCGGCTGACCGGCGGCGTGCGTTACGAGAAGAACGACGCCAAGGCCCACGGCCTCTTCATCGACAGCGCCGCCGCCTACCAGAAGTATTCCGACGGCACGGTTAAACGCGCCGGTGATGTCCTGGGATCAAACGGCTTGCCGACCACCCGAGCCGGCAGCCCGATCTACCTTCCCGGCGTCACCGCCAACAGCCTCGAGGAGGCCCGCCTGATCTACAAGGAGAAGGGGGCCTATGCGGATACCAGCTACGACAACCTGTTTCCCAGTCTGCACGCCACCTACAACTTCACGCCGAACCTGATCTTCCAGGCGGGTTACGCGAAGACCCAAGCGGCCAACCGCTTCGACCGTTCGCTCATTCCGAACAACGACATCACGGATACCGTCCAAAGCAGCGGTGCACTCGGCCGCATCAACCTGCGCAACCCCAACCTCAAACCCTGGATGGGAGACAACTACGAGGCCCGGCTTTCCTACTATACCGGCAGCGGCGGCCTCATCGGAGTCGGCGGCTTCTTCAAGCACATCTCCGACTATCAGGTGACCCTCACCACCGATCCGCTGTCGGCCGCGGAACTCGCGGAATACGGGCTGGGGCCGCAATATGCCGGCTACGAGATCAACTCGATGTTCAACCAGGGCACGGCCGACGTGAAGGGTTTCGAGATCGAGGCCCGCCAGAGTCTCGACCAGTGGCTGCCCGGCTGGGCCAAGGGCTTCCTCGTCCGCGGCACCGCCGGCTTCACCAAGATGAGCGGCCAGCCCGCGGGCGGCGACTTCAACAACATCCGCGACAAGCGCTACACGGTGAACATCGGCTACCGCAGCCGCAAGCTGTCGGTCAACGCCGGCTATATCATGAACGGCGAGCAGATCACCAACGGTCGCGTCACCTCCAACGGCAAGACCGGCCAGCAGATCACCGTGCCGCAGCACATGGTCGACCTGAGCGTCGAGTATTCGATCAACAAGTGGGCGCGCGTCTTTTTCTCGGGCAACAACCTGCTCGACGAATATCGCGCCCGCAACGAAGTGTATGCCGGCCGGCCGGATAACAAGAGCCTGAATAGCTCCAACACCTTCGGCATCGTTTACTCGCTCGGCATCACCGGCAGCTTCTGAGCCGCGCCGGTCCCCACTCCCAGCGCGGCCCATCCCGGGCCGCGCTTTTTTGATTGGTCTTAACCTGTAGCGGCGCTCTATGAGCGCCGTCGCGCGGAACCGGCGGCCACAGACCGCCGCTACAATTCCACCCACAGCCCATGGAGCCGAACCCTCCCGTCCCTCCGGCCGGTTCCCGAAATCCTGCCGCCTGGCGCATGGCCGCATTGTTCGTGCTCGTGGTCCTCGCCTATCAACCGGTGTTCCACGCGGGATTCATCTGGGACGACGACGCCCACGTAACCGCTCCCGCGCTGCGCTCGTGGTCCGGCCTGGCCCGCATTTGGACGGAGCCCGGCGCGACGCAGCAGTATTATCCGCTGCTGCATTCCTTATTCTGGCTCGAACACCGGCTCTGGGGCGATCATGCGCTCGGGTACCACCTGGCCAACCTTACCCTGCACGCCCTCGCCGCGTGCCTTTTTGGACTTCTCCTGCGGCAACTGCTTGCTCCCGATCCGGCCTCGCTGGCCGCGGGCCATGAGCGCAGGCGGATCGCCGGAGTCGAATGGATCGGCGCGGCGCTCTTCGCGCTTCACCCGGTGCAGGTCGAGTCGGTCGCGTGGATCAGCGAGCAGAAAAACACGCTCTCCGCGGTTTTCTATCTCGGTGCCGCGCTGGCTTGGCTGCGGTTCGATGCCAATCGCGCGCGCAAGTTTTACTGGATCGCCTTCGGCCTGTTCGTGCTCGGCCTGCTGACCAAGACGGTCGTCGCCACCCTGCCGGCTGCCTTGCTCGTGCTGGGTTGGTGGCGGCGGGGAAAACTACAATGGCGAACGGACGTCCTGCCCTTGGTCCTCTGGTTTTTGCTTGGGGCGACTGCCGGATTGTTCACCGCGACGGTGGAAAGACATCTCATCGGCGCGACCGGCGACTCGTATGAATTCTCCTGGCTTCAACGAGGCCTGCTGGCCGGCCGTGCCGTCTGGTTCTACCTCGGCAAACTCGCTTGGCCGGCGGATCTCGTGTTCATCTATCCCCGCTGGACCATCGACCCCGTCCGCTTGCTGACTTGGCTCCCTCTCGCCGCCGCCATCGGCCTCACCGGAGTTCTATGGACGATCCGACATCGCAACCGGGGTCCGCTGGCGGCCTGGCTGCTGTTCGCCGGCACGCTCTTTCCGGTCCTCGGGTTTTTCGACGTTTATCCGTTCCTCTATTCGTTCGTCGCCGATCATTTCTCATACCTGGCCAGCTTGGGCCCCATTGCCCTGGTCGCCGCGGGGCTGGCTCATGTCTCCCGGCCGATCCGGCACGGGCTGGCTTTCGCCCTCCTGCTCATCCTCGGGGTTTTCACCTGGCGGCAAAGTCACATCTACCGCAGCGCCGAGATGCTCTATCGCACCACTCTCAACCGAAACCCGGCGTGCTGGATGGCTTGGAACAATCTCGGCTTCCTCCAGCTCGCCGACCGGACGCGCACGGCGGAGGCCATTGCAAACTTTGAAACGGCGCTGCGGCTGCGGCCGGACTATCCGGAGGCCCGGGGCAATCTGGGCTTGGCGCTGACGCAGGCCGGCCGGCCCACTGAGGCGATCCCGCATCTAAGGGAGTCGCTCCGCCTGAAACCCGGCCAGTACCAGATGTACAACAATCTCGGCATCGCTCTCGCCACGAGCGGCCGGCCGGCCGAGGCGCTCCTGGCCTTCCGGCAGGCCGCCGCGCTGAATCCGACCCTGCCCAACATCGAGGAGAACTGGGCCAAGGCGCTCCTGCTGCTCGGCCGCCGGGAGCAAGCGGCAGAACATTTTGCCATCGCCACCCGGCTGCGAGCCGGCGCCTCTCAACCGCCGCCCGAGTAGGGCCGGTCTCCGACCGGCCCGATTTTGATCACACCTTCAACCAGCGCCGCATGCCCGCGCCCACCATGGCCAGCGAAAGCAGCGAACTGACCGGCATGACGAGGGCCGCGATCAGCGGGTTCATGTGTCCGGCGACGGCGAAGCCGACCGTGGTGGCGTTGTAGACGATCGAGAAAACGATCAGCACGGTCTGCGTGCGGCGGCGCGTGGCGTTGACGGCAAACAGCCGGCGCAAACCGCCCAGTCCCTGGCCCAAATAATAGAAGTCCGCCTTGCCCTCGAGCACGCCGCGATGGATCACCGGCGTGCCGCGCGCAAAGGCGGTGTCAAAGGCCAGGCTGTCGTTGGCCCCGTCACCGAGCATCAAGGTGTCGCGCCGGTCGAGGGTCTGCACCCATGAAGCCTTCTGCTCCGGCGTCACCCCGGCCACCGCATGGTCCGCCGGCAGCTTCAGCGCCTGTGCCATCGCGCCAACCTTTTCCCTCCGGTCGCCACTCAGGATGAAAACCTCGAATCCCGCGCTCCGCAGCTCCGCGATCTCCCTCGCCGCCCCGGGTCGCACCGCATCCTCGAAATGGAAACGCGCCAGCACCACGCCGTCGCACGCAAATTCTGTGTCGTGCCCTCCCGGCAGTTTGTCATACATTATATGACAAACGTCCCGGGGGGACACGCTCCAGCCGGGGCGGCCGAGCGACCAGGTGCCGGCGGTGGTTTCGAGGCGGACGCCGAAGCCGGGCTCTTCGTGAAAGGTGCCGGTGGGCGGTTCTGGTGCGACGGCATCGGGCCGGGCCAGGAGGTTTTCCAGCAAACTCTGGCTGACCGGATGCGGATTATCGCGCACGAGCGCGAGCAGCACCGCCCGCGCGGCCGGAGCCAGGCCGTCCAGCGCGGTCGGGTTGCGCAACACCGGCGTCTCAAGCGTAAGCGTGCCGGTCTTGTCGAAAATGAGCTTCTTGATTTTCGCCAGCCGCGGCCACAAGTCGGCCTCGCGCACGAACACCCCGTGCCGGCGCAGTGCGACCGTGGCCATCTCGTCGGCCAGCGGCACCGCCAGGCCGATCGCACAGGGGCAGGATACCACCAGCACGGCGGTCACAACCGAAAAGGTCCGGACGGCATCATGGGTGCCGAACCACCAGGCAAGCCCGGCGAGGATCGCCGCGGCGAAGATCGCGATCAGGTAGCCGCCTACCACGCGTTCCAACAGGCGGTGACGAAAGGCATCGCGCCCGGCCGGCTGCAGCAGCTTGGCCAGCAGGGACTCGCTCCAACCTTGCGTCGCACGCAGCTGCACCTCGCCACGAGCCAGCGAGACAGCGCCGGCTGGTACGCGTCCCCCGACCCGGTATTCGCGCGGATCCGCCTCGCCCGTGATCCAAGCCGTGCCAAATGAGGCCGCGGCCGTCTCCAGCTGCGCCTCCACCGGCACCACCTGGCCCGAGCGCACGCGGAAGACATCCCCGGCGCGGAGGTTTTCCACCGGCTGTTCGACCGCCGCGCCCGACGCGCCGAGCACGCGCACCTTGTGCGGCCGGGCCTGTACGCTGAGCAGCCGGCGGCGGTTGCGCTCGACGGCGGCCACCTGGGCCCAGCGCCCCACCAGCATCAGCAGGATGAACGTCCCGACAAAGTCGAAATACACG
>DATCRM010000365.1:0-5111 GCA_036568985.1 Lacunisphaera sp.
CCGGGCATCCGTCCGGCCGGCGATGATATCGGTGATCAAAAGCGCGTCATGTCACCCGCCGAGGCCGCCCGCGCGGGGTCCAGTTACATCGTGGTAGGTCGCCCAATCCTCAAGGCCACCGACCCGGCTGCCGCCGCCAGGGCGATCCTCGCCGAACTCGGATCGTAGACCAAAGACTAGGGACCAAAGACAAAAGACCCAAATCTCCCATGAAACCCCTGTTCTCCTCCTGTATTTTAGTCTCTCGTCCTTTGTCCTTGGTCCCTGGTCCTTTCTCCCCATGAGCCGCACCGCCGCCATCCTCCTCGCCGCCGGCAGCGGCCGCCGCATGGGCGATGCCGTGCCGGACAAGATTCTCGTTCCGCTCGGTGGCAAGCCGGTCTTCGCCCATTCCGCCGCCACCTTTGTCCGCAGCGGCGTGGTGGATTTCTTCGTCGTCACCTACCGCGACCAGGCCCAGCTCGTCGGTCTCTCCGCGTATGCGCCCACCCCCACCATCTTTGTGCGCGGGGGCGCCGAGCGTCAGGATTCCGTCGCCGCCGCGCTGGCCGAGTTGCCTGACGACATCAGCCATGTCTTCATCCACGACTGCGCCCGGCCGCTGGTGCGCGCCGAACAACTGGTCGCCCTCTACAAGATCGTCCGCAACGAACACGCCGTCGTCCTCGCCCACCGCGTGACCGACACCATCAAGGAGCATCGCGGCGAGGGCCGCCTGCGCACCCTTGACCGAAAGCACCTGTGGGCCATGGAAACGCCGCAGGTATTCGCGCGCGACCTCATCTGCCGGGCCTACGCCAAGGTCGCCGCCCACCGGCTCGCCATTACCGATGACGCCGCCGCGGTCGAACTCCTGGGTAAACCCATCGCCCTGCTCGAGAACCCGCACCCGAATCCCAAACTCACGGGCCCGACGGACCTGACTTACTTGGAATTCCTGCTCACGCAAAACGCCTCCGGCTCCAAGCCACCCTTCCCGGCGGTCTGAGCCGCGGCCTGATAGCCGGCTCATGTCTGTGGCTTTCTTTTCTGTGCATTCCGTGTATTCCGTGGTGAAACTCTCCGCATGAATCTCCGCATTGGCCACGGCTACGACATCCACCGCACCGTCGCGGGCCGTCCGCTCGTGCTCGGTGGCGTGACCTTCGCCGCAGATTTCGGTCTCGACGGCCACTCCGACGCCGATGCGCTCACCCACGCAATCTGTGATGCGCTGCTCGGCGCCGCCGGATTGCCCGACATCGGCCACCTTTTCCCCAACACCGATCCGGCCTACAAAAATGCTGACTCGCAAGTCCTGCTGCAAACGGTCGTGACCGCCCTGCGCGCCCGCGGCTGGGTTCCCGTCAATATCGACGCCACGCTGATCGCCGAGAAGCCCAAGATCGCGCCGCGCCTTGCGGAAATGAAGACGATCCTGGGCCGCTCCGCCGGGTTGACGTCCGACGCCGTCGGTCTCAAGGCCACGACCAACGAAGGCAGCGACGACATCGGCCGCGGCCTCGCCATCGCCGCCCACGCCGTGGCGCTGATTCGGAAGCTGTAGGAGCGGCTTTACGCCGCGATTTATGAAGCGCCGTTCCGTGTTTTTTCGCCTGTCCGCCGTAGCCTTGTGCGCAGGCGGATGCCTTTTCGTAGCCATAAATTCCGGCTGCAAAAAACGCGAAACCGACGTCGCCCGCGGCATCCGCGAACAAGTTCTCCACCGCGGCCTCTCCGCCGATCTGTCCGGCCTTGATCCGCATCTCATCACCGGCCTGCCCGAGATCAATGTGGCCACCGCCCTCTTTGAAGGCCTGGTGGGCGAAGATCCCAAGGATGGTCATCCCGTACCGGCCGTGGCCGAGAGCTGGGAAACCACCCCCGACGGACTCACCTGGACCTTTCATCTCCGCCCCAACGCCAAATGGTCCAACGGCGAACCGGTTACCGCCACGGATTTCGCCGGCTCGATCCAGCGGGCGCTCACCCCTTCCCTGGGCGCCGACAACGCCGGCATGCTCTTCGTCCTGGCCAACGCGGAGCTCTGGCGGCGCGGCGAGTTGGACGACTTCTCCCGCGTCGGCGTGCGAGCGGTCGATGCCCGGACGTTGGAGCTGAGGCTCGCCCATCCCGCGCCCTACCTGCTCACCCTGCTTTCGCACCCGATCTGGTTTCCGGTCTATCTGCCGGCGCTGGAAAAAGCCGGCGGAGCAACGAAGCGCGACACCAACTGGACCACGCCCGAAAACTTCGTCGGCAACGGTCCCTTCGTACTCAAGGTCAACCGCCGCGGCGAGGTGCTCATCGCCGAAAAATCGCCGACCTACTGGGACGCCGCCACCGTGAGGCTCAACGCCATCCATTTCCATCCCGCCGCGGACGTAGACGGCGAGGAACGCGCCTTCCGGGCCGGTCAGCTGCACATCACCGAGGCCCTGCCGGTGGGAAAGGTGGAGAGCTATCGGCGGGAACAGCCCGGGGTCCTGCACATCAGCCCGTTTCTCGATACCTACTTTTACCGCCTCAACACCAGCCGGCCCGGCCTCGGCGACAAACGCGTGCGACAGGCCCTGTCCCTCGCACTCAACCGACGGGCCATCGTCGAGAAGATCATCCGCGGCGGGCAGCAACCGGCGCTCGCCTTCACTCCGCCGGGAATGGACGGCTATGTGCCGCCCGAAATCCTGAAGGAGGATCTCACGCAGGCGCAGCAACTCCTCGCCGAGGCCGGTCATCCCGGCGGCCAGGGCCTGCCGCCGATCGAGATCACGATCAACACTTCGGGCAACCACCGCGTCATTGCGGAAGCGGTGCAGCAGATGTGGCGCAGGCTCGGCCTGCAGGTAGAGGTCAACAACATGGAGATGGCGTCGCTGTTCGCGAAACGCCGCGCCCTCGACTATTCCGTTATGCGCGCCGAGTGGGCGGCGGACTTCGCCGACCCGAAGAGCTTCCTCGACGTCTTCCGCGGGGGCTCGAACAACAACCACACCGGCTGGAGCAACCTGGCCTATGACGCGGCGCTCCACTCCGCCGACCGCACCTCCGATCCGGTGGCACGCCACGAGCTGCTGCGGCAGGCCGAAAATGTGCTGCTCGACGAACTGCCCATCATTCCGATCTACCATTTCACCACCGTGCGCCTCGTTCATCCCGCCGTCCACGGCTGGTATCCCCTGCCGCTCGACCGCCACCCCTACAAGCATGTGTGGCTGGAGGAGGGGAACCCGGAAAACTGAAAATCGGTCAGCCATCTGAATTTCAATCCCTGCCATGGCCCTCCGTTCAGTCATCCTGAGCCGTGCGAAGGATCCAAGCGGATACTCGAGCAACCTTGGATCCTTCGCATGGCTCAGGATGACGGATATTGGTGCTCTGTGCTTTTTGTGCCTGCTGTGGCCTTTGCTTGGTTCCTGTTCGAAACGGGAGTCGACTGCCAGCGCGCCCCAAAGCCTGCGCATCGCCCAGCGCAACGAACCGGCCACCCTCGATCCGCAGCTGGCCACCCTGCCGGACGAGTTCTTCATCATCCGGGCGCTGAGCGAAGGTCTGCTCCTCCCCAATCCCGATGGTGGCAGGCCGCTGCCCGGACTCGCCGAGCACCCGGAATCTTCCGCCGATGGACTGACCTGGTCCTTCTTCATTCGGGAAAATGCCAAATGGTCGAATGGCGATCCGGTCACCGCGCAGGATTTCGTCTATACGATCCGCCGCGCGCTCACGCGGTCCACGGCCGCACCCAAGGTTTCGTTGTTTTTCCCGATTCGGAATGCCCGGGCCTTTTATCGCGGCGAGCTGGCCGATTTCGGTTCCGTCGGCGTAGCCGCCTCCGATGCCCGGCGGCTGGTCATCACTTTGGAACATCCCCAGCCTGATTTTGCCGCATTGGTCGCGAGCGGTCCGTGGATCCCGGTGCACGCCGCCACCGTGGAGCGTCTCGGCGCGAGCTGGACCAAACCGGGTCAATTTGTCGGCAACGGGCCCTTCATCCTCAAGGAGTGGTCGCCCAACCGACGGATTGTCGTGCAAAAAAATCCCGGCTACTGGAACGCGCCGGCCATTCGGCTCGAAACGATCCAATTCCTCGCCTTCGACAGCAGTGACACCGAGGAGCGCACGTTCCGCGCCGGCCAGCTCGATGTGACCATGACCGTGCCCTTCGCCAAATTGGAAAGCTACCGCCGCAATTCGCCCGAGCTGGTGCAAACAGTGCCGATCTACGAGACCCGTTATCTCACGCTCAATGTCAACCGACCGCCCCTCAACGATCCCCGGGTCCGCCGGGCGCTCAGCCTGGCGCTGGACCGGCAGGTGCTCGTCGAAAAGGTCCTGAAAGGCGGCCAGAAAGCGGCTTTTAGTTTCGTTCCCCCCGGGCTGGGCGGTTACACGCCTGAGACAAGACTTCACGAGGACAGCGCCGAGGCCCGCCGGCTGTTGGCGGAGGCCGGGTTTCCCGGCGGGAAGGGTTTCCCTTCGCTCGAGCTCACCAGCTGGGTCGCCACCAGCAACTTGGTGCCTGAGACCCTCCAGGAGCGGTGGCGCGCTGAGCTGGGCATAACCGTGTCGCTGGTGCAGCGCGAGGCCCGCACACATCTCGCCGCGCTCGCCGCCGGCGAATACGACATCGCTGTGGCCGCCGCCATCCCCGACTATGACGGCGCCCTCAACCTGCTCGAGCACTTCACGAGCAGCGACGCCAGCAACTATCCGCATTGGAGCAATCCCCTCTACGACAAGTTGACCGCCGATCATGCGTTGCCCGAGGCGGAAAAAACCCTGCTCGGGGAATTGCCCGTCATTCCCCTCTACTTCAATGCCAAGAATCTGCTTCGCCACCCTGCCGTCCGCGAATGGCGCGAAGACGCGCTTTGGACCCGGTATTACCACCATGTTTATCTCGATGAGAAATAGTCCCTGGATCGGATCCATCGTGCTGCTGACGGCCGCGCTGATCGTGGCCACGGGTTGCGGCCCGAAGAAATCCGGAGCAATCCAACCCGCCACCACCCCGAAGATATTGCTCTTCGGCAATGGCACCGAACCACAGGATCTCGATCCGCAAACCGTCACGGGAGTGGCGGAGAACAAACTGATCAACGCCTTCTTTGAAGGCCTCGTCTCCCACGGCC
>DATCRM010000366.1:0-8497 GCA_036568985.1 Lacunisphaera sp.
CGCCCCACTCCGTATCGGGCAGGCCAAATACCACCACGTCGGCGAACTGACCGGTGCCGCGCAACACCGCCTCGACCTCGGCCGGATTCACCTTCTCCCCCCCCGTAATGATGACCGCATCGCGCCGACCGCTGACATGCAGATGGCCGCGCTCGTCCAGCCAGCCGCCGTCCTGCGTCGCAAAAGCCCCGCCCTCGCGCCACTCGGGCCAGTAGCCGCGAAAAACCGATTCGCCGCTCACCAGGATGGACCCCTCCTCGTCGAAACTGACCCGGGCATGTGGCAGTACTCTTCCGCTGCTGCGCAGCCCAGCCCGAAATTCCTCCGGACGCAAGGCCGCCACCATCGCCGCGCTCTCGGTCATGCCGTAACCGGGAGACAACGGCAGACCCAGGCTCGCCGCCTTGTCGAGCAACGCCGGCCACGCGGGCGCACCGCCGAGAAAGATGACGCGGAATTTTCCCAACCAGTCCGCCGCAGCCTTCGACCGCAACAACCGCTCCAGCTGCGTGGGCACCAGCGATAGCGTCCAACCATGGACCTTGGCGGGCAGGACCGGCAGCGAGCCGCCTTCGACCGCCTTCCAATCCAGCGGCAGATATTCGCCCCCGGTCAGAAGACAGCGCATCCACGCCATGAATCCGCTCACATGATAAAGCGGCAACACCCCGACCGCGTTGACCTGCGGCAATTCAAAATGCCGGGTGAAGCCACGCACCGCCGCCGTGATCGTGGCGGAATCGTGGCGGGCTAAGCGGATTTTTCCGCCCGTGCCGCCCGTCGGAATCATGAGCCATCCCTCCTCCATTTTCGATTTTGGATTTTCGATTTTGGATTGAAGGAGCTCCGCAAGCTGGCGCTGTTCATGCGCGCCCCAGTCGGGATTGCAGAGAAACACTTCGGCGTCGCTCGCCGCGGCCCGTGCGAACGCGGCCATGAATTTCCGCGGATCCGTTTCCTTCACTTGGATCCGCGGCGCGCCGTGCGCCATGCTCTTGCCGCCGAGCAGACGGGCTAGGCCAGCGCGCTCCATAGCTCCTCCGGGTTGACCGACGCGACCCAACTTTCGTCCAGCACGGAACCCAGAAATGGCCCATCCCACCGCCGGTCGCCAAAAATCTCACCAACGCCAAAACCCGGCGAGCGCCGCAGCAGCACCGCATGATGCCGCAACGCAAACCGCAGGATGGCCGCGCGCCCTAGGGCCGTCTCGATCGCACTGGAGAGCACCACATCCGCCTGCGTCGCCACGACCCAAGCCGCCAGGTCCTCGAGCGGACCGGCCAGTGCGGGCTTGAGCACGTAGATTCCCGGCCAGCCCTCGGCCTGCCAGCGTCGCGCCTCGTCGAGTCGGGTCACGGATTCGTCGAGCGCAAGCTTCACCGGATAATCCTCGGCGAGACCGTGCAACGCCGCCTCATCGGTCGGGTTCACCGGTTGCTCGACAAATTCCACCGGCCGATCGGCGCAACGGGTCAGCCAGCGCTCGGCTTGGCGGCGGCTCCATGCGCCGTTGGCGTCGAGCCGAAGCTTGGCGTAAGCCGGCAGCACCGCCAGCAGTTCGTCGAGCAGGCCAAGTTCTTCGTCGGGCGTTCCCACTCCCACCTTCCATTTAAAACTCAGGAAACCCGCTTCCAGCCGCGCCGGCAGCGCTGCGAGCGCCGCCTTGCCAGCGGGCAACAGCGCCGTGAGCGGAACGCGCGGGGTCACCGAGGGCGACCCCGCCCGGCCCAGGGCCGCCGCGAGGGCGAAGCGCACCGTTCCCATCCGCGCAGGAACCGTATCGAGGACCGCCGCCGTGATCCTGTCGCCGAATTTCCGGCACGTTTCCTCCGCCTCAGCCAAGGTCTCCGTGCCGAACCACGGGATCGGCGCGATCTCCCCGAAGCCAACATCTCCGTTTCCGTCCTCAAGCCGGATCAGGATTCCTTCGCGCTCCGCCCAGAGTCCGTGCGCCGTCCGCAGCGGCGTGCGCATCGGCAGACGATAGGTACGATAGGCAAAACTGTATTCCATGCGGAATCCACGAAATACACGGAACCCTCCGAATCCGAAGCGTTTTTTGACCACGGATTCCACGGATGAACACGGATATTCTAGAAAAAGTTCGACGAAGCGATTTGTCAGGGAAAAGCTGTCCTCGAATGGGCTACGTGTCCGCCGTCAGCGGATCTATTCAATCACGAAACCCATGAATTCCGGAGGAATGATCCACGAGGCGCTGAGCCACGCTGTCGTGGGTTCAGCCATGAAAGTACTCAATACGCTAAAACCCGGCTTGGACGAAAAAGCCTATGAGAACGCCCTCGCAATCGAGCTGCGCAAGCGCTCCCTGCAGGCGGACCAACAGAAACGTTTTGAAGTCCTTTACGAAGGGGAGCTGGTCGATACCTTGGTACCAGACCTGATCATCAATAATCTCGTGATCGTTGATCCGAAGGTCGTTGAGGAATTCACCACCACCCATGTGGCCCAGATGGCCGGCTATCTTGCCATTACCCGGCTACGGCTCGCCTTATTGCTTAATTTCAAACATGTGGACCTACGATGGAAACGGGTGGTGCGATGATCGTCTCCTTCATCCGTTTCATCCATGAAATCCGTGGTCAAAACGGTTTTCCTCACCGCCATAGTTTTTGTTTGTGGTTTCCCGGGCGAGGAGTATTTCGTTCACGGCAACGATGCCCAAGCCTGTTGCCAAACCCACCCGCGATTCGGACTGCTATCTGCCCGCCGATCGCTTCTTCCCCGCCAATCTGCCGAGCGCGCTGACCTTCGACGACGTGTCGCTCGCCACGCTCCACTCGGAGATCCTGCCGAAAGACACCGATCTGGCCACCACCCTCTCCGAGAGCCTGCGTCTGCAGATCCCGATCATCTCGTCCGACATGGACACCGTCACCGAGTCGCGCATGGCCATCGCCATGGCCCTCAACGGCGGCTTGGGTCTCATCCACTACAACCTGCCGGCCAAGGACCAGATCAAGGAGGTCGCCCGCGTCAAACACCACGTCCACGGCCTCATCCAGGATCCGATGACCGTCTCGCCGGCGATGTCCGTCGGAGATGTGCTCCAGATCATCGAGCAGCGCCGCTTCGAATTCCGCACGTTTCCCGTCGTGGACGAAGAGGGCAAGCTCGTCGGCCTGCTCCCGGGCAACGTCGTCAAGGAGCGCTACAAGGCCCGCACGGTCGCCGAGGTGATGACTCCGCGCAAGCAACTCATCACCGCCGATGAGAAACGCATCGCCGGCGATCCCATCCGGGAGGCCGACCGCTTTTTCAACGAGCATATCGGCATCCACAAGATGCTCGTCGTGGACGCCCAGGACCGCCTTCGCGGCCTCATCACCAGTTCCGACGTCGAGCGCATCACCGGCGAGGCTAAGTCCCGCCGCAAACCCGCCCGCGACGATCAGTTCCGTCTCGTTGTCGGCGCCGCCCTCTCGCCCGTTCGCAAACCCGACGGCTCGCTCGACCGCGACAAGATCATCGCCCATGTCGGCGAGCTCGTGCAGGAATCGGTCGACGTCGTCGCCGTCTCGACGGCCCACGGCCACACGAAAGGCGTCGGCGACATGGTGAAACTCGTCCGCAAGGCGTTCAAGGATCTCACGATCATCGCCGGCAACGTCACCAGCGGCGAAGGCGTCGAGTTCCTCGCCGACTGCGGGGCCAACGCCATCAAGATCGGCCAGGGTCCCGGCTCCATCTGCACCACGCGCATTGTGGCCGGCGTGGGTATTCCCCAGCTCACTGCGTTGCACGTCGCCGGACGCGGCGCGGCGAAGAAAGGCGTCCGCCTTGTCGCCGACGGCGGCATCACCAAGTCGGGGGACATCGTCAAAGCCCTCACGCTCTCCGACGCGGTCATTCTCGGCGGCCTGCTCGCCGGCTGCCGCGAAGCGCCGGGCGAGATCATGGAAATCTCCGGCAAGCTCTACAAACAGTACCGGGGCATGGGTTCCCACGCCGCCATGAAGGCCGGCTCGGCCGCCCGTTACGGTCACGACAAAAATGACACGGTTCGCAAAGTCGCCGCCGAGGGCATCGAAGCCCTCAAGGAAGTTTCCGGTTCCGTGGACGATGTGCTCAACGCCCTGATCGGCGGCGTCCAGAGCGGCATGGGCTATCTCGGCGCCAAAGACCTCGGCACGCTGCGTCAGAAAGCCCGTTATGTCCGGGTCACTCCCGCCGGCCAAAAAGAAGCGGCTCCGCACGACGTGATCGAGGTCGCCACGCGGAGCGGCGGAAATTGATCGGCATACGCGCGGTTTGTTTTTCCCGCGCACCTCGCGAACGCGATTGCTATGGCGTCCGCCGACTGCATTTTTACGAAACAAAACAACGGGCCCAAACTCTCATATATTATATGAAACGTTGTTACCCTCCCCTGTGGCTTGCGGCGTCCGCCCTGCTCGTGCTGCTCCTGCCGGCTGCGCGCGCCACCACCGTCATCGCTCCCACCTTCGATCGCATGGTGGCCTCATCGGATTACATCGTCCGCGCGACGGTGAAATCCGTGGTCTCCGACTGGCGCCAAAACCCGGACAAACCCGGCGAGCGCTACATCGGCAGCATGGTGGAGCTTAATGTGCTGGAGGTCATCAAAGGCACGCCGCCCTCCCCCCTCGTGCTGGATTTGGTCGGCGGTCGCGTAGGCGACAAGGAACTCACGATCGAGGGCATGCCCAAATTCGTGGTCGGGGAGGAAACCATCCTCTTCGTGAAGGGCAACGGCCGGCAGATCATTCCCCTCGTCGGCATGATGCACGGCAAATACAATGTCCGGCACAACAAGCTCACCGGTCGCGACGAAGTTTTCCGCCACAACGGAGACCCTCTTTACAACGAGCAGGACATCTCCCGCGCCGCCTCCACCGATGGCGCTCCGTCGTCCCAGCAAACCAAAGCCGCCAATCCGCTGACCGCGTCCGACTTTGCCACCCGCATCCGCAACTCCGCCAAGTCGTCCAATCGTGAAAGCTCCAAATAACCTCTCCCGCCGAGTGCTGATGGGTTTGCTGGCTCTGGTCTCCGTAAGCGGGGCGTTCGGCTTCACCTTCGTCCTGAATAAAAACACCGGCCTGCCGATCAAGTGGCCCGAAGGCACCATCCGCATTAAGATTCTGCTGGGTGACACCAAAACCCTCAGCGACGGCACCAACTACAACACCTCGGCCCGGGCCGCAGCGCAGACGTGGAACGCGATCATCGGTTCGGCGCAGTTTCAAACCGATCTGGTCACCGGACCCGCGGGTACTGCGGGGGACAACAACGAAGTCAACGAGCTCGCGTTTGCCGACAAAGTCTACGGCAAGGATTTTGACGCCAACACTCTGGCTGTGACTACGGGCTACAGCACCGGTAACGAACGGGTCGAAGCTGACATTATCTTCAACACCAGTTATACATGGGACTCCTACCGCGGCAATATCCGCTCTGGCAGTTATGACCTTCAGCGCGTCGCGTTGCATGAGCTCGGCCACGTCCTCGGTATGGATCATCCCGACGATGCCACTCCGAAGCAAACGGTCTCCGCCATCATGAACAGTCACATCGGCAACCTCGACACGCTCACCACGGACGACACCAATGGCGTGCAATCCCTTTACGGCCCCGCAAGTGTGCCGCCCAATGACGCCTTCGCCAATGCGACGCTTATCACGCTCACCGGCGGCAACACCACCTCGGTCAAAGGCTACAACACCAAGGCCACCCGCGAAACCGGTGAACCACGCAATGTCGACAACCCAGGCGCTCACTCCGTGTGGTGGCGTTGGACCGCCCCTTCCAGCGGCAGCGTGACTCTCGACACGGGCAAGGTCGATGCTACGACCAAGAAGATCGATCTGACCAAAGGAGAGAGCAGCTACTTCGACACCACCCTGGGTGTCTATACCGGCACGGGCGTTTCTTCCCTGACCAAAATCGCGGACAACGATGACATCGAATCCGGCGTGGTCCAAGCCAGCACCGTCACCTTCAACGTCGTCAGTGGCACGACCTACCGGTTTTCCGTGGACGGCTGGGACGGCGACAGCGGCGGCATCACGCTCAACCTGAATTTCAATTCCGTAGGCGGCACGCTGCCGTCGATCACCACGCAACCGGCCAATGCGACGGTCAACAGTGGTTCGAGCGTATCCTTTTCAGTTGCGGCCACGGGCACCGAGCCGCTCTCCTACCAGTGGCAGTTGGGCGGCGTCGCCATCTCCGCCGCCACCAGCGCCACGTACAACATCGCCAGCGTCTCCACTTCCCAAGCAGGCACCTACACGGTCGTTGTCTCCAACGCCGCCGGCTCCGTGACGAGCAACAGCGCCACCTTAACGGTGAATACGCCTGCGCCGCCGCCTCCTCCTCCCAGCAGCGGTGGCGGTGGTGGCGGCGGCGCGCCGAGCGTGTGGTTTGTTGCCGCACTGGCGATCCTAGGACTGGCCCGTCACCGGCGCTTCTCTTGATCTCATCTTAAGGCCACTGTTTGGATTGCCGCACATTCACGCGGCTAGCGGGAAACTCCAAACGCCAGATTCCAGACGCCAAACAAATCCAAAACAGAAAACATTGAAGTTTGGTTGTGTACTCCGGTTGGAGTTTCTTTGGCATTTGGAGCTTTGGCGTTTGGGATTTACCTGTACCCGCACTGCGGGAGTGACAATCCGGCGGCCTCCGCCATAAACCGGCATCCGGTGCCACCTGAATCCCCCACTCCCCCGCCTGCCGCCAGCCTGGCCCGTCTGCTGCAGCCGCCATGGCCTTGGTTCATCCTGCTCGCAGCCGCGACTTCCCTGATCATCCAGCTCTTTCCCGGCAGCCGGGAACACCTGCTCTATGACCGCGCCGCCATCGCCGGCGGCGACTGGTGGCGCATCTGGACCGGCCATCTCGTCCACTTCGGGTGGCCGCATCTGGTGGTCGACGCGGGGCTGCTGCTTATTGTCGGCTGGATCGCCGAGAAGGATTATCCGCGGTTCATGCGGATCGCGCTGTTGCTCATGCCGGCGTTCATCTCCGCCTCCATGTTCTGGCTGGAGCCCGGCATGGCCCGCTACGGCGGCCTGAGCGCGTTCAATCTCGGCGTGTTGCTTTATGTCGCCGCCCAGGGCTGGCGGCGCGACTGGACCGACTGGTTCTGGCCCGCCGTGATCGCCATCTACATCGCCGAACTCATCTACGAATACTATCGCGGCGGTCAGGGCGGCGGCGCCATCCGCTTTGACGATCCGCACGTCAGTGTCGCGACCGGCGCCCACCTCGCCGCCGCCGGCTACGTGGTGATCGCCCTCGGCGTGGCCCGGATCAGAAACCGGTAGGGCGGGACCGCCCGGACCGCCGCGAAACACCGACGGCGCGCCCAACGGCGATCCGGTTTGACCACGGTCGCGCGCTACCTGCCGATCTTCAAAGCATCTTCCTGATCAAACGTTGCAGCACCGGACGGATGTGCCGGGCCAACTTCGGATTGGCGTAGCCGGCCCACGCCACCGGCGCGGTCGTGTCGAGCGGTTGCTCCAATTCACCGCCCAGCGGCGCCTCGATCACACACCCCGCTTCCCTCGCGATCAACGCCGTGCAGACGTCGTAGGGATGACAGACCAGCGCCGACTTCAACCGCAGCTTCTTGAAAACCAACGGACGCAAATCCGCCAGAAAGCGATCATGTCCGACCATGAGCTCATAAAGCTGTCCGCCGGTGCAAATATACTGGCCGTCAAACACGAGCGGTCCGGTCTGGGGTCCGCGTCCGTATAACTCGGTCCACAGCTTTTCCTCGATCTGCGAAAGCAATGCCTTGCCCTCGGGGAAAAAACGGCTGAGCGCGGCAAATCCGCCCCGGCAATCCCGCGCCCGGCTCGGCGCCACCGGCAGCGGCATCCGCTTTCCCGTGAAAATATCCACCGCCTGCGCCCGCACCCCGCCACCGTGCACCGCGCTAAACTGGTCCGAGCGCCATTGCTTGCTCGTGGGAATCTCCGTCATCGCCGCCACCGTGATGTCTCGCAGACTGGTCCTGACGCCACGCTGCGGCGCCAACGCGCCGAGGATCCAGGCGCTGCGCTTGTCGTACATCAGATTCCGGGTGCCGTCGATCGGGTCGAGAATGCAGCGTAACACCGTGCGATCGACCGGCGTTCCCTTCGGAAAAGTTACGGAGTCCCCCTCCTCAAGTCCCTCCATCACGAGCTCAACCGGCCATGCCTTCGGCCAGTGTCGGGCAAACCAGTCGAGAATCGCGTGCTCGCTGAGCCGGTCGACGTGATAGATTGTATCGGCGGCGGTGACCGCCACCACCCGGGAAAAACGCCCCGCCTGCCGGTCGCGCGCGTGGACCAGCATATCCCGAATGGAGTCCTGCAACTGGCAGAGAAGTCGGCGAGCGCGTTCAAGGTCTCGGGGCGTCATGGCAAAACTGTAGCGGCGGTCTATGACCGCCGACGAGCGAATATACGCGGCCCGCGCCTTCCCGCTTCCCCCTGTAGCGGCGGTCTATGAC
>DATCRM010000367.1:0-3256 GCA_036568985.1 Lacunisphaera sp.
TTACCGCCGTTTGCGCAGGATAACCTCGGTGCCATCGACCGTGACACTTCCGCCATGACATCACGAATGAACCGGACCGCGCTCGTCGCCCTCGTGTTGTTTGCTGGCGGGCTGGCCGCCTGCATGGCGGTCCGGTCGCGCTTGTGGGCGGACGAAATTTTTTCGCTGGCGGTTGCCACGGGACACAGTTTGGAGCATCCGGCGGCCACGGCCGACCCGGCACGGGGAGATTTCACTCTCAATCCCGGTGTGCGCAGCCGTGGCGAGTGGCGACGGTACCTTGAGCACGAATCGTCCGGAACCTCGGTGGCAGCGGTGATTCGCGCCGCGCGGCTGTCGGATACGAGTCCACCGCTGTACTATGTTTTGCTGTCCTTCTGGACGAGGCTGCTCGGTACGACGGACCTCAGGGTGCGGGCCTTGAGCATCGTGCTTTTCATGGGGACCATTCCCCTGATGGCCGCCGTGGCCCGCCGTCTGGGTGGGCGGGCTGCGGTTCTGCCTGTATGCGTGCTTTTTTCGGCGACACCGCTGGCTTTGTACTACGGCTCGGAGGCGCGGATGTATTCGCTGCTGTGGTTTTTCACCGTGGCCACCGCGCTCGCGCTCCTGTGCGCACGCCTGCAACGGCACCGGCTCCTTTCCCTTGGGTTCTTTGCCTTGGTGTCGCTGGGCGGTTTTCTGACTCACTACTTTTTCGCTTTTCCCTGGTTGGCGATTGTGGCGTCGGTCGCCGTGTTGCCCGGCCGGATTCGCCGGTGGGAGCTGGTTGCGGCGATGGCGGTGGTCGGCGTCTTGCTTCTGCCGTGGTACATACACTTGCCTGAATTGCTGGGTGGCTGGCGGGTGACCAAGGACTGGCTTAACTGGCGCCCTGAAAACTTTAGTCGTGTGGAAGCGGTATTCGCCACTGGCTCACAGTTTTTCACCGGCCATGTGCCGACGCTATGGCGTCAGCACCCGATTTTTGGATGGCTGTCCGCGGCGGTAGTTGCCGCGGGGGCCGTTCAGTTCGCCAACCGTCGGGAAGGGAAGAGCCTTCCTCGCCGGTGGCTGCTGCCGGCGGCATGGTTCGTGGCGGGCTGCGCGGCGCCTTTTGTCTTCGATGCATTGCGCGGAAGCTACACGGCGGCGGTTCCGCGCTACGCTTGCGGCGCCTTGCCGGCCGCTTCGTTGCTGCTCGGCTTGCTGACCAGCCGCCTTGTCCCGCGATCGCGCCTCATTCTGCTGGCCTGCCTGATCGGAACCTGGGCACCGGGCATCATCTCCATCCTGAAACTGCATGATCGCAGCGGTTTTTCCATGGGCTTCGTTTCATATGAAATCGGCAAGAAACCCACGGAGCGGGATCTGATCCTGGTTCATTCGATCCCCTCGGGCATGCTGGCCGTGGCGCGTTACGGAAGCGGGCCGGCCCCCCTGGCTGCTTGGGTGGGGCAGTTGGGTTCGCGGACCGTGCCGGATGACTTGCGGCCCCTGCTTGAGGGACGGCGCGACATTTTTTTTGTACGCATTCACGCGGTCGGAGAGCCGGCTCCGGAAGAGAAATGGCTTCGCGCCAACTACGACGTCGTGGAGGACGCCTCGTGGCCCGAACTCGCGGTTGTCCGGTTTCGTGTGCGCCCGGCCAGAGCCGTCTCCGAAGCAAAATCCGAGCTCTGACTTGCCAGCCCGCAGATTGCCGCCACAAAAGTGCCATGACCCCGCGTCTCACTGTGCTGGTGGTTGAGGACGAAGCCCCCATCGCCGAAACCATTACCTACGCCCTGCAGACCGAGGGGTTTGCTCCGGTCTGGAGGACCACGGGCCGCGAGGCGTTGGCGGTGCTGGCGCAGCAGCCGGTGGCGCTCGTGGTGTTGGATGTGGGACTACCGGACATGAGCGGGTTCGATGTCTGCCGCGAGATGCAGAAACTCGGGGCTCCGCCGGTGATTTTTTTGACCGCACGCAACGGCGAGGTGGACCGGATCGTGGGCCTGGAACTCGGGGCGGACGATTATCTGGCGAAACCTTTCAGCCCGCGCGAGCTGACGGCGCGGATTCGGGCGATTTTGCGCCGCGCGAACGGTCATGCCGGCGCGGCTCCGTCGACGCCAGCCGCGACGGCCGCCGTTTGGACACACGATGTGGAGAAGTGCCGCATCAGTTACCGGGGCCGGGCGTTGGAGCTCACGCGCAACGAATACCGGTTGCTCGCAACGTTGCTGGCTGCACCCGGCCGGGTGTTCAGCCGCGACCAATTGATGACCGCGGCATGGGATGATCCCGGTGCCGCGCTGGACCGCACGGTGGACGCGCACATCAAGACGGTACGCGCCAAGCTGCGCGACGCGGCTCCGGAGTCCGACCCGATCGTGACGCACCGGGGGTTGGGCTACTCGCTGCGGGAAGAATAAGGCGATGCACAACGAGGAAAATCTGTTACACGGAGGAAGCAAAGAAAGCCAAGGACTCAATCAATGAACTGCAGGCTTACTTCGCGATCTTTGCGTCTTTGGGGTAAAACTTATTTGGACACACTTTTATCGTGAGAATCCGGACCGCCATCTTTGCGGTGTATGCCGGCGCTTCCGCGATCGGCTTGGCGGTGATGATGAGCCTGGTGCTGCGCGATGTGCGGTTGCGTTACGTAGAATCCATGCGCCGCACCTTGGGTGACACCGCGGCCTACATGGCGGCGTTTGCCGCGCCGTCTTCACCCGCCGAGGATTGGACGGCGAAATTGACGACCCTGCCCAAGCAGGCGGACCTGCTGCGGGTGTTCGCGTGCGATCCGGCGGGCCGGGTGATTTTTGATTCCGCGGGCCGGGATGTCGGACAGCTTTATCAGTGGCCGATGCGCGGCGGCGGTTACACGGCATCGGAGGGCTACACGGTTCCCAACGTGGCGGTAGTCGGGGGCGAGTTGCGGGTGGTGTCACGGGTGCGCGCGGGCAACGAGCACCTCGGTTGGGTCGGAGTGGGGCGTCCGCTCGCGGCCGTGGAAGAGGGCGTGCGGGCGGCGCGCTGGCGGCTGGTGACGCTGATCGGCGTGATTGCCGGCGTCATGGTCGTACTGGGCTGGTGGATCGCTGCACGGCTGACACACGCGCTGGAGCGGTTGACGCTTTATGCGCAGGACGTGCGCGACGGCAAGAAGGCTGCGCCACCGCAGTCGCGGGCGCGGGAAATCGCGGAGCTGGGCCGGGCGTTCGAGGAGATGCGCGAGGCGCTGGAAGGCCGGCAGCACGTCGAACGCTACACACAGACGCTGGCG
>DATCRM010000368.1:0-18851 GCA_036568985.1 Lacunisphaera sp.
CCCCCTCGAACCCGCCCCAGCTCCTGCAACGGAGGGCTGGTGGGGGCCTGCGGCCACGCAGACCCTGATCAACAACGTCGCAGCAGCCGGCTTTAACACGATTCGTATCCCGGTTGCTTGGGACACACATGCCAATCAGTCGACCCTGCAAATTGACCCGACTTGGATGGCCCGCGTCAAACAAGTGGTCGATTGGTGCTACGCGAAGAATCTCTATGTCATCGTCAACTGCCACTGGGACGGAGGTTGGCTGGACAACAACATTGGCGACACGCCGAACCCGACCGTGACGCAGAAGATGAACGCCTATTGGACACAGATCGCGAACACGTTTCAGGGTTACGACAACCACCTGCTCTTTGCCGGTGCGAACGAGCCCCCGGCCGACACGGCCGCTCAAGTCGCGACGTTGATGAACTACTATCAAACGTTCATCAACGCCGTTCGCGCCACGGGCGGAACCAATGCCACGCGCTGGCTCGTGATCCAGGGACCGCACACCAACATCGATCAGTCCTACGACATGGTGAACACCCTGCCGACGGATTCCACGCCCGGCCGACTCATGTTCGAAATCCACCACTATCCGTTTCAGTGGACCATCATGACTCAGGATGAGACCTGGGGGAAGATGTTCTACTTCTGGGGCGCGGCCTATCACTCGCCCACGATGCTCGATCGCAATTCCACGTGGGGCGAGGAGGCCTACACCGACGATCAATTTGGGAAAATGGCCACGAAGTTCGTGAACAACGGCGTGCCCGTGATCATTGGCGAATGGGGCGCGGTCAGGCGCACTGGTTACGCAGACCTCACCGGCACGGAGTTGCAGCGGCACCTCGCCTCCCGGACCTACTTCAGCAAATACGTCACGGAAAAGGCGAACGCGCTCGGTCTGAAGCCCATCTGGTGGGACGCCGGCAGCACCGGCAGCAACACGATGTGGCTGTTCGACCGCAACCAAGCTTCCGCGCCCATGTTCGATCCGGACAACATCAACGCGTTGACGGGCGGCGCCGCACTGCCGCCGCCGGCGACGGCCTCGGTTCTCCAACAGAACCTGACCGGCGGAGGAACCAAGGGTGAAGCAAAGGGCGGCGCCACGCTTTCCCAATCCTTCGTCAATCCCGGCACCGGCACCTATCAGGTGACCAAGCTGACCCTTCACGTTTCGCGCAAGCCGTCGGCGCCCAATGCCAACCTGGTGGTCTATCTCGGCACCGCTCACGGTGGTGGTACGATTGCCGGCACCACGGTGAACATCACGCCTTCGACGGTCACCAACACGTCTGGCGGGAGCAGCTGGCAGACGCTCGATGTCGTCTTCACCTCGCCCGTCACGCTGAACAAGGGCACGACCTATTATCTCAACCTGAACAGCACCACCTCGACCAATAAGCCCTACTACATCGACGTCGGCGCCAGTAACTCGTACTCCGGCGGAACCTATTCCGGCGGAGCTCGGGACATGTGGTTCCAAGTCTGGGGCCAGTAAGCGTCGTCACCCCCTGACCGGGTCCAGCCTATCCGACTTATCCGATAACTCATCCCATCACTCGTGGCACCGGAGACGGTTCCGGTGCCATTTTTTTGCCGACGAGGACACCATGCCGGCGCTTCTCTTTGGATTCTTGGCCGAGATTTCCCCGCGGGCCGACAATCCTTACCAAAACTACTGCGGGAAAAACATTAGCCCCACACCCAGATGATTACCTCATCACCCGCCCTCTCCCTCGGAGAGAGCAACCCCTCGGTCGCGAGTCAAAGCTCGCGCCCGCGACGGCTGAGTCAATTCGCCGCCGCCCTCGTCTCCCTCCTGCTCCTGCCGCTGGCTGCATTTGCACAGTTGCCGACGCCGACCTATGGCTGGAATCTCGGCAACACCCTCGAACCCGCCCCAGCTCCTTCAACGGAGGGCTGGTGGGGTCCTGCGGCCACGCAGACCCTGATCAACAATGTCGCGGCAGCCGGCTTTAACACGATTCGTATCCCGGTCGCTTGGGATACACACGCCAATCAGTCGACCCTGCAGATTGACGCGACGTGGATGGCCCGCGTCAAACAAGTGGTCGATTGGTGCTACGCGAAAAACTTGTACGTCATCATCAATTGCCACTGGGACGGAGGTTGGCTGGACAACAATATCGGTAACAGCCCCGTCGCGTCGACCACCCAGAGGATGAACTCGTATTGGACGCAAATCGCCAACACGTTCAAAAACTACGACAATCATCTGATCTTCGCCGGAGCGAACGAGCCACCGGCCGACACCGCGGCGCAGGTTTCCACGTTGGTGAACTATTACCAGACCTTCGTGAATGCGGTCCGCGCGACCGGCGGCAACAACGCCACGCGCTGGCTCATTGTCCAGGGGCCGAACACCAACATGGACAAGTCATGCGATCCGACCCTGAATTTTCGTTTGCCGACGGATTCCGCGTCCGGCCGACTGATGGTCGAAGTTCACCACTATCCCTTCCAATGGACGATCATGACCCAGGATGAGTCCTGGGGAAAGATGTTCTATTTCTGGGGAGCGAACTACCACTCCCCGACGATGACGGACCGCAATTCGACCTGGGGTGAAGAGGCCTATACGGATGCTCAATTCCAGGAAATGGTCACCAAGTTCGTCAGCCAGGGCGTCCCGGTCGTCATCGGTGAATTCGGCGCCGTCCGGCGTACCGGTTACTCCGACCTCACCGGCACGGAACTGCAACGGCATCTCGCGTCCCGCACCTACTTCAACAAGTACGTTACGGATAAGGCGAATGCGCTCGGCCTTAAACCGATTTGGTGGGATGCAGGTGCCGTCGGCAGCAACACCATGTGGCTGTTCGACCGCAGCCAGGCTTCCGCGCCGATATACGACCAGGACGCTGCCCGCGCCCTCACCGGCGGCGCAGCGCTCCCCGTGCCGGGCGGCGGCGGCATCATCTCCAACGGCATCTACAAGATCGTCGCCCGCCACAGCGGCAAGGCGCTGGACGTCGCCAGTGCCGGACGTGCCGATGGCACGAATGTGGATCAGTGGACTTACGGCTCAGGCGAAAACCAAAAGTGGGTCATTACCCACCTCGGTAATAACCAATATAGCATCGTCGGCGCCCAGAGCGGAAAAGCACTCGACGTCTACGGAGCCGGCACCACTAACGGGACGAACGTCATTATCTGGACCTACGGCGGTGCATCCAACCAGAAGTGGACGATCTCCGCGACGAGCGGCGGCTACTACCGGCTGACGCCTACGAACGCGACGAGCATGTGCCTCGACGTCAATGGCGTCTCCAGCGCCGACGGCGCCAACGTCCAAATCTGGACCTACGGCGGCGGCAACAACCAGCAGTGGACCTTCCAGGCGCCTTAAACTGCTTTCAGACCCAAAAGATCCGGTCCTGCGGGACCGGATCTTTTTTTGCGCACGTGCATTGTCTCGGCCACCGCGCAAAGATTCGCGGACGCGTTTTCAAACCCGATGCGTCATCCTGAGACAGCGTAGCGAAGGATGACGGCTGGTGGTTTTGTTCTAAAAAACGCAGTTGAAAACGCTGGGGGCGCGGAGGGCGCAGAGGAGAAAACGATGAATGGTCTTTTCAGTCGATTCACCGCCATCAGGCATGGGTTCAAATTCCTGTTTTTGCGTTTTTTGTGTTTTTCCAGCCACAACGCAGACTGGGCGACTTGTCCCGGGTGCCGATCACGGCACAACAGGATGTAGCCATTCCTTTCGCGGAACTTAGGTTTATTGCGTCTTAACCAAAGAAGTTATCTTTTTGTCATCGCGAGGTGCGCCGTGGCAATCCAGTCCCTCGCCATACTCGGGACCCCTTCGGCTGCGGCCCGGGCCTGAGCTTGTAGAAACGACGATACCGCGGTCTTTCCTGCCCCCACACGAACCGCCGAAAGGGGGGGATAGTCAGCTCCGCCCAGGTTCGGTTCCGCAGTGAATTTTGATGACATGCGTCAGCCGGGCATTGGTGTTAACCTGCGCGACCCCACGCGTCATCGCATCCGCGAAGCGACGCCAAAAATCTACCCCATGAGCTTTTCCATCTCCGGACGTCGCTTTGGCGCGGCCACGTGGTGACCGATTTCGATTTCGAAAAACCAAATCTTTCCGGGGTGGGCCATCATCCCTCACCAACACCCCGCATCGGGGTTGGTGAAAACCAACGCCGCGGCTATGCCCCCTGCGCCGCGAAAATAAACCGCAGAAAAAATACCCGATATGAATAAGCGACTTGTTACCTCGCTCAAAGCGCTGGCGGCCCTGCTGATGCTGCCCTTGTCCGGACTCGCCCAACTGCCGACACCGACCTACGGTTGGAATCTCGGCAACACGATGGAACCGCCCAGCGGCGCGGGCACCTGGAATTGCCCGGTACCCAACCAGGCGATGATCAACTCGGTGAAAGCCGCCGGATTCAACACCATCCGCATCCCCTGCGCCTGGGGCAGCAATGCCGACCGGAACAGCAACATCAGTCCGACGTACATGGCGCAGATCAAGCAGATCGTGGACTGGTCCCGCGCCGCGGGCCTGACCGTGGTCATCAACAACCACTGGGATAACGGCTGGTTTGAGAACGACGCTTTTCGGCGCTACAGTTCGTCGATCAACGCCAAGCTGCAGAAACTTTGGACGCAGGTCGCGAACACGTTCAAGACTTACGACAGCGGCTTGCTGTTCGCCTGCGCGAACGAACCGAACTGCGACACCCAGGCGAAGACGGTCGTGCTGATGCAGTACTACCAGAACTGGGTGAACACGATCCGGGCCACCGGTGGTAACAACGCGACCCGCTGGCTGGTGGTCCAGGGGCCCAACACCAACATCGGCCTCACCTACGATTGGTTCAATGCGCCCACGGATCCGACGCCCGGCCGGATGGTGGTCGAGGTGCACTACTACGATCCCTACAACTACACCATGATGCCTCAGGACGAATCGTGGGGCTATATGGCTTATTTCTGGGGCCAGCCGTATCATACGACCGTACCGAGCCTGCTCGTTCGCAATTCGCAATGGGGCGAAGAGACCCACCTCGCCACGGAATTCCAGAAGATGCAGACCAAGTTTACCAGCAAGGGAATCCCTGTGATTGTGGGCGAATTCTGGTGCACGAAGCGCGACCCGGCCGTTTATTTCGACCTGGGTACGGGCACCGAATATCAGCGGCACCTCGCTTCACGGACGTTCTGGAACAAGAGCATCGTCGATGCCGCGAAGCAGTACGGCCTGAAGCCTATTTTCTGGGACAACGGTGATGTAGCGGGGGGCGCGGTGTTCAACCGCGCCACCGCCACCGTGGCCGACCAGGCCAACGTGACGGCGCTGACCGGTGGCGCCGCGCAGCCGCCTCCCTGAGGCGCGGATTCGAACCCGTCGCCTAGACCCCCCTTGCGATGGGGATTCCTGCGATCGGCTTGTGGTGCCGGCCTCTTGTCGGCACCACTTTTTTCGGCGGCAGCATGCGATGCCGGCTTTACCCCCATACACGAACCGACGAAGGGGCAATAGTAACAGCTCCACCTCGGTTTGGTTCCGTCAGCCCGCGCAGCGAATTCTGACGACATGCGTCAACCACGCGTCGCTGCTAATCTGCGCGACCCCACGCATCGTTTCATCCACGAGGCGAATTCAAAAACTTTCCCCATGAGCTTTCCCATTCCCGGCCGTCGCTTTGGCGCGACCATGGGGTGACCGATTTCTAAAAAACCAAAATTTTTCGGGGTGGGAAATCATCCCTCACCAACACCCCTCATCAGGGATGGTGAAAACCAAGGCCGCGGCTGTACCCCTGCTCCGCGAAAATAAACCGCAGTAAAAATACCACCGATATGAAAAAGCGATTCGTTACCTCGATTATAGCGCTGGCGGCCCTGCTGATGCTGCCCTTGTCCGGACTCGCCCAATTGCCCAGTCCAACCTATGGCTGGAATCTCGGCAACACCCTCGAAGCCACCCCGACGGAAGGCAACTGGGGACCGGCGGCCACGCAGAACCTGATCAATGGTGTCGCCAACGCGGGATTCAATACGGTCCGGCTCCCCGTGTCGTGGGACATCCATGCGAACCAGTCCAACTACCAAATCGACGCCGCTTGGATGGCGCGCGTGAAGCAGGTGGTCGATTGGTGTATTGCCCGGAATCTCTACGTCCTCATCAATATCCACTGGGATGGCGGGTGGCTGGAGAACAACATCACCGACTCGGTCAATCCGACGATTAACGCCAAGATGCAGTCCTACTGGACGCAGATTGCGAATACCTTCAAGAACTACGACAATCACGTTCTGTTCGCCGCCGCGAACGAGCCCGATTGCGACACGGCGGCCGAGTGGAACACGTTGCGGACCTACTACAACACCTTCATCAGCGCCGTTCGCGCCACGGGTGGTAACAACACGTCGCGCTGGCTCGTGGTTCAGGCCCCGAAAACCAATTACGATCTCGCGGACCAGCTGATCACCGCGATGCCGAATGATTCGACCTCGGGCCGCCTGGCACTCGAGATCCATCACTACACCCCCTACACGTTCTGCCTGATGCCGCAGGACGAGTCGTGGGGGAAGATGGCCTACTTCTGGGGGCAGGCTTACCATCATCCCACCCGGACCGATCGCAATGCCACCTTCGATGAGGAAAGTGGCGTCCAATCCATGTTCCAGCGGATGGTGGACCGGTTCAGCAGCAGGGGATATCCCGTAATCGTCGGCGAATACCAAGCGATCAAACGCACCGGCAATCCCGATCTTACCGGAGCGGACTTCAACCTCCATGTGGCCTCCCGCACCTATTTCCATAAATACGTCACCGACACCGCCAATAGCAAAGGCCTCAAGCCCATCTACTGGGACATCGCCGGACAGGCGTTCGACTGGAACACAGGGGCCGTGCTCGACGCGGACAACGTGCGCGCGCTGACCGGCGGCGCGGCACTCCCGCCCCCGGGTGGTGGCGGCACGATTGCGAACGGCACGTACAAGATAATCGCCCGGCACAGCGGAAAGGCCCTGGATGTCGCCAATGCTGCGACGGCGGACGGCAGCAACGTTCATCAGTGGACCTACTTTGGCGGCAACAACCAGCGCTGGACCGTGACGAATGTGGGGAACAACCAATACAGCATCATCGGCGTACAAAGCGGCAAGGCGCTCGACGTCAACGGCGGCGGGACTGCCAACGGGACGAATGTCCTGATTTGGTCCTATGGCGGCGCCGCCAACCAGAAGTGGACCTTCACCGCGACGAGCGGCGGGTACTATCGCGTCACGCCGACACATGCCACCAACATGGCGCTCGACGTCAACGGCGCATCCGCCGCCGACGGCGCCAACGTCCAAATCTGGACCTACGGCGGCGGCAACAACCAGCAGTGGGCGTTCCAAGCACCATAAGCTGAATTCGCGCAAAAGGGATCCGGTCCGTCAGGACCGGATCTTTTTTGCATCCACGAACGCGGTTACCCCGAGTGCAAGGCTTCACATAATGTAACGTCAGCCTCAGAGATTCGGTAGCTTGGTGTTTTCAAACCCACGTTCAACCCGTCGGATTGATCATCGTGCGATGAGTACCGTCCAACGACAGTGAGCGATACACCGGTCAGGGCCCACTTCCCCACCCGTCATTCTGAGCGTAGCGAAGAATCCAAGGGGACCGTTGCTACATTCGCTCTGGCTGGATCTTTCGCTTCACTCAGGATGGCGGAATCGAATGGATATTTTGTCTAAGCCGGAACGATTCAGTTCAACCACGAATGGACAAGAATGAGAAACCAAGCCTCGGTTCCGATCACCAGTTGGTGGTGTGAGGTCAGCGGTCCGGTCTGGGCTACCCGCACTCTGGATTCGTGTGAATTCGTGTCTATTCGTGGTTTCTTACTGCAGGGATCAGGCTAAGGATCGACTTCGCCCCGGCCGCGCCCATTCGAGCGTAGGTAATGCTCCCTAGCACCTCTGCTATAAAGGGGGGGATTGTGACTGCCGCTTTGACCGTGGTGCTGTCGTTGATTCTTGTCCGTTCGCAATACCCCACGGGCCTTTCGTCATCGCCCCTTTCGCCGCTCGAACAGCGCGAGGGACTTCGGCGGCTGGTCCTCCTTCCACCGATGACCCCGCCATCGAGCGCATTTTCCCGGAACATTCCGGTTCGCCGCAAAATCAGCCGGGCACGCATGAGTGCACCGAGCTTGTGAGCCTCGGCTGTGCGTTTCCGAAACCAAACCTCAACCCACGCAGGAGAAAATCACGATGACATTCCACACTCTCGCTCCCCGCCCCAGTCACTCCTTTTCCGGCGCGCGTCGGTCGCGGATTAAACTCGCTGGTCTGGCCGCCGTGTTCGCGGTCGCCCTCGGCGTGACCGGTCCCGTCGCTCTCGCCTACCAAGGCATGCCCACGCCCAAACTCACCGTGAACGGGCGCTTCCTGCAGGATCCCAGCGGCAAAAGCGTCCTGTTGCATGGCTGGTTTCAACCGCAGGCCAGCTGGTTCAACGGCCAAGGCAACCGCTACCCAAATCCCACCGACTACACGAACACGGCGAACGTGGCCCCTTGTCTCAACTTCCTGCGGGACGCCGCGACCGTCATGAGCGATACCAGCGCAAAGTACGGTCAGAACCACGGCTGGTACTGCAGCTTCGTCCGCATTCTCGGCGACGGCAGCAGCCCGGAAAACTTCGCCCCCGGCTGGGACGCCGCCGGCCAGCTGGCGAACCCCGCCCAATTCAACGGCTGGATCACCAATCTGCTCGTCCCCTACATCGACTACTGCCGCTCGCGCGGGCTCTACGTGGTCATCTGCGGCAATCCCTCACTCGCGTTTCCGGGCGGCGACGCGACGAAGAACATGACGCAACAGTATCAGCAAAACCTCATCACGTTTTGGCAGACCGTCGCCAATGCATCTGGCATCAAGAGCGCCGACAACGTCTGGTTCGAGATCTGCAATGAGCCGGTTACGATCGAGACCAGTTTCGGAGCGAACAACTGGGGTTCGGCCAACGCCTCGTATTGGCAGGCCTTGCAGAACTTCATGCAACCCGTGGTGAACGCCATCCGCAACACGGGCGCCGACAATATCGTCTGGGTGCCGGGCCTCGGCTGGGAGGGCGAGCCGCATGGCTTCGCCCAGTACCCCATCACCGGCATGAATGTCGCCTACGCCGCCCACCTTTATCCTGCCTACGGCAACGTGCACGACAATCAAACCGCCGTGCAAAATCTGTGGAATTCGAATTACAAGCCGGCCGCGGACCTGAAGCCGATGCTGATCACGGAAATGATGTGGTTTCCGAATGCGCCGGGCGGCTACGACGATTTGTTCAACGGCACCACGGCCGGCTTCGGCGATGCCGTCAAGACAGCCATCGATAACCAAGGTAACGTGAGTTACCTCGTCGGATTTCTCAGCGATTTGCTCAGCGACCTGGTCACGCAAACGCCCGCGAACTGCACCTTGGGGTCGGCCGAAGGCGCACAGGCCGCATTCGCCTGGTGGCCGACTTACACCTGGGCCGCGCCCACTACCACCGGCGGTGGCGGCACCGTCGCCGATGGCACCTATCGGATCAATGTCCTTCATAGCGGCCTGGCCATGGAGGTTCAGGGCACCAACAACGGCTCGCAGGTCGTCCAAAACACCTACTTCGGCAACAATCGGCAGCGCTGGACCGTCACCAATCGCGGCAACAATCAATACAGCATCATCAGCGTCCAGAGCGGACGCGCCGTCGAGATCCGCAACGCCTCCACCGCCAACGGCGCGAAGGTGCAGATCCGGAACTATTCGGGGGCCAGCAACCAAAAATTCACCTTCACCGCCACCAGCGGCGGCTATTACCGGATCACGCCTCTGCATGCGCCGAATTCTTGCTTGGACGTTGCCGGCGTGTCGACCGCCCCGGGCGCGCTCGTTCAGCTCTGGACTTACAATGGCGGTACCAACCAGCAGTGGAACTTCCAAGCTCCGTAACCCACATGCCGGCTTTCGCCCAGTCCACCACGGAATGCGCAACCGGCGAGATGGTTCGGTCCCCGCCTCATTTTGTTCTCGTCACCTCAATCCCCATGAAAATCCCCACAACTACCCTACTCCGCGTCGCAACCGGCATGGTCGCGTGCGCGTTCTCGCTCCATGCGCAGGCTGCGACGTGCGTTATCGATGCGGCCGCAAACCGCCAGACCATCGACGGCTTCGGCTTCTCCAGCGCGTGGTCCGGCACGCTTTCCACCGCCAAGAACGACGCGCTCTATAACACCCTCGGCTTCTCGCTGCTGCGCATCCGCATCGACCCGAACCAAAATTGGAGCGAAGAGACGGCCAACTCGTCCGCCGCGCACGCCCGCGGCGCGAAGGTCATGGGCTCGTCGTGGACGCCACCTGCGTCGATGAAGGACAACAACAACCTCGTCGGTGGCCACCTGCGCACCGACCAATATGGGGCCTACGCCAGCTGGCTGAACCAGGCTGCGAACAGCATCGGACTGGACTATGTGTCGTTCCAAAACGAACCCGACATCACCGTCACCTACGACTCCTGCAGTTGGACGGCGGCACAGCTCCAAACCTTCGTCCGCAACAATGCGCCAACCATCGGCCGGTCGGTGATCATGCCCGAGTCGTTCAACTTCAACGATGCCTATTCCGATCCCACGCTGAATGACTCCGTCGCCGTCAATAACGTCGCGGTCGTCGGCGGGCACATCTACGGCAACGGCCTCTTCGTGCACCAGAACGCCATCAACAAGGGCAAGAAAGTGTGGATGACCGAGCATTACATCGACAACACCCAATCCAGCATGGCCAACTGCATGACGATCGCGAAGGAGGTCAGCGATTGCATGAACGCCCAGATGAACGCCTATTACTGGTGGTGGGTGACCGACTCCGACACTTCGATCAATCTGGTGAACAGCAGCGGCACGATCTTCAAGAATGGCTACACCCTCGGCCAGTTTGCCAAGTGGATTCGCCCGGGATCCGTGCGCGTCGCCGCCGACTACAATCCCACGTCCGGCATCTACGTCACCGCCTATAAGAGCAACAACAACGTGATCATCGTGGCCATCAATACGTCCACCGGCGCCGTGAACCAGCAGTTTTCGATTTCCAACGGCTCGGTTGGCTCCGTCACGCCCTACCGCACCAGCAGCAGCCAAAACCTGGCGCAGCTCGGCACCATCGCGCTTTCCGGCAACAGCTTCACCACCTCGCTGCCGGGCCAGAGTGTGACGACGTTCGTGCAGGCCAGCACCGGCGGCAGCGGTCCCGTCACCGATGGCACCTATAAGATTGTCGCCCGGCACAGCGGGCTGGCCATGGAGGTTCAAGGTGCCGCCACCGCCAATGGCTCGCAAATCGATCAATACACCTACTTCGGCAACAACCACCAGCGCTGGACGGTCACGAATCGCGGCAACAATCAGTATAGCCTCATCGGGGTCGCCAGCGGCCGGGGTATCGACATTGCCAATGCCTCCACCGCCAACGGCACGAAGGTGCAGCTCTACGACTACTGGGGTGGCAACAACCAGAAGTTCACGTTCACCGCGACCAGCAACGGCTATTACCGGATTACACCGGTCCATGCCACCAGTTCCTGCCTCGATGTTGCCGGGGTGTCGACTTCCCCGGGCGCACTGGTCCATCTTTGGACCTATGGCGGCGGCAACAATCAGCAGTGGATCCTGCAAGCTCCTTGATTAGGCTTCGGCCGGTCGCAATTGCTCGCGCCCGGCCGATTTTCCCGTTTCTCTGCTTCGTACATGTCGTTGCTTCCCTTTCCCCGTTGGCTTCGAAATGCGTTCCAATGCGCCGCCTTGCTTCTCGGTCTGGTCGCCGTGCTCGCCGCGGCGGAGCCCGGCCCGGCGTCATCCGGCCTGGCGGCGCGCGTGGTGCACGCCCGTGAGGAAAAGAAAAACGACGCACGCCTGAGCGCCTTGGGCGAGATCGCCCGCAGCCTGTCGCTCGCGGAAATCCCCGAGGCGCTTCGTCTCGCCCATGGCCTGACCTCGCTCCGGGAACGCATGGCGCTGGGCGACATGGCGCTGCGCCGCTGGGGAGAACTGGCCCCCGCTGCCGCCTTCGCCCACGTCGCCGCGATGCCCGAAAGCTACTCGAAGATCGAAGCCATCCGCAGCGTGGCCGTCTCCTTCGCCAAGGCCGATGGTCCGGCCGCCGCCGCCGCGGCGCTGCACATGAATCCCGGCCGGTCCCGCCTCGAGGCGATCCAACTCGTCGGCGAGATCTGGGCGTCCGTTGACCTGCCGGCCGCACTGCAGTGGGCGCGCACACTGCCGGAAGGAGCCGGAAAGGAAGAGGTCTGGCGCAGGATTCACTTTGTGTGGGTGCACGCCGATCCGGTGGCGGCGGCTCCGTCGATCCGGGAATTTCCGGCCGGTGAGTATCGAAACGCCCTCCTGATGAACGTCGCCGCGAACTGGGCGGCGATCGATCCCGACGCGGCGCTCCGGTGGACCCAAGCATTACCCGCCGGCGAGGAACAGGACACCATGCAGGTCATGGCGGTCGAATCGTGGGCGAATGCGGATCCACTCGCCGCCTGCCAGTTCGCCCAGAAGCTGCCGCCCAACCTGCGGCCTCGGGCCGTGCTGGCCGCATTGGACCGTTGGGCCACGCAAGACCCGCACGAGGCGTTGCAATGGGTGTCGCGTCAAGGCGATCGTTTCCTCAGCGAACGCGGCGTCGCGCAGATAGTGAGCACCTGCGCATCCGTTTGCCCGGGAGACGCTGCGCATTGGGTGGAACAACTGCCACTCGGTCCCGTCCGTGACAATGCGATCGGGGCCTACGTCGACACCGTCCAAGCCTGGGATCCCGCCACGGCGACCCGCCTGGCCGCGCTGACCGCCGATGCTGTCGCGCGTCAGCAACGGGTCGGCTTATGCTTCCAACAATGGCGAGCCTTGGATCCGGAGGGAGCCGAGCGCTGGCTGACCGGAGCGGATTTCCCGGAAGAAACCAAACGTGACTGGCGCGCCGAACGCACCGCATCCGCACCCTGATCTGCCGCCCAAATCGAGCAGCCCGCATGAAGCTCTTTTCCAGGCAATTCCTGCTGATCGCCGGCGCGCTGCTCGGACTCGCGGGCGCCGGCCTCTGGTTCTTTCGCCCCTTGCCGGCGCCACCTAAAATCGCATCCGACGTCGCACCGGCCACGGAGCGCCCCGAAGTTGCGGCGCGATTTGAGCCGGCCGCGCGTTCGGTTGCCTCAGCGGACGGTGCACGGAACCCACCGGTCGCCGCTGCGGCCATCGTGGCGTCCCCACCCACACCCCCGCCCAGCGGCGCCGACCGGATTCGTGAATGGGCGCTCCGGGACCCGGCGGAAGCCGCCACCTGGCTTGCCCGTGCGCCGGCCGGCGAAGAGCGCGACGTCGTCTTGGAAGTCGTGTGTGCAGAGATTGCGCAGTTCGACCCGGCGCAGGCGGTGGGTTTCGCCGATCGGTATTCCGGTGTTAATATCAACCTCTTGGAAAACCTCACATTGCAGTGGGCCGAGCATGACGAAATCGCCGCCGCCGCCTATGCAGCAGGCAAACCTCCCGGCGACACTCGCAATCGCCTCATCGGCCGCGTGGCGTTCGTCCGGGCCAAGACGCAGCCCGCCGCGGCGGCGCAATGGGTCCTCGACCAGGTCGCGCCCGGAGACATCCGGGACGAGGCCGTACTCAGCGTCCTGAACCAGTGGGTGCAGCGCGATCCGGGTGCAGCGGCAGCTTGGTTGCAGGCGCTTCCGCCCAGCGCCCTCCAGGAGCGGGTCGGACGCGAGCTGCACATCACGATCGCTCGCCGATGACACGGTAACTGCGCGCCAGCTATCGATCCGTTGAAGCGCTCCAGAGATGGATGATGCCTTGCTGCAGCGCGACGATCGCGGCCTGCGTCCGATCCTTCACCCCAAGTTTAACGAAGAGATGTTTCAGGTGCCCTTTGACCGTGTCTTCCGTGATGCCGAATTCGGACGCGATCTCCTTGTTGCTGAATCCCCGCACGATCAAACGAACCATGTCGAGCTCGCGCCGCGTCAGCGCCGGACGCGACATGCGTGACGCCAGGCGCTGCGCCACCTGGGCGGGAAGCGGAGTCTCGCCCCGCGCGACAGCCAAAATGGCCGAGCGCAGTTCTTCCGCCGTCATTTCCTTCAGCAGGTAGGATTTGGCGCCGGCCTGCAGGGCGCGGTAAATGTCTTCGTCGGCATCGTAGGTCGTGATTACGATGACCTGGCATTGGGGATCGTGTGCGCGCAACGCCATCACGCCCTCCACTCCGCTCATGTCCGGCAAACGGAGGTCCATGAGTGTAATGTCCGGGCGATGCCGTTTATAGGCCTCGATCGCCTGCGCACAGTCGCCGCCTTCGGCCACGACCTTCATCTCGCCGCTGGATTCCACCATCGCCACCAGCCCGGCGCGAAAGCCCGGATGATCATCCACCACCAGAATCCGAATCGGTGCGGTCATGGTCATCATATCGGAACCTCCAGCAGCATTTCGGTTCCGCCGCCGCGAGCCGCGCGCACGGCCAGCGATCCTTTCATTTCCCGGGCGCGCTCCTGCATGCCGATCAGCCCGAAGCCTTCCCGCTTGGCGCTTCGGACGAATTCCGCGGTCGAGTCCATGCCACAGCCATCGTCGGTCACGCGAAGTCGGACCCATCCCGGAGAATACACGAGTTCCACTTCAACGCGGGACGGACGCCCGTGCCGTACGGCGTTGGTGATGGCCTCCTGCCCTATTCTCAGCACGTCGATCTCCCGCAAGGAAGGAATATCCAACCGACTGCCGCTTTCCGTTACGTGAACCACCACGCCGGATCCGCTCGTGAGCTGCCGGCCGATCTGCTCAAGCGCCTCCCGGAGGGACTGCGCCTCCAAAACCTGCGGACGCAGCGCCCAAACGGACCGCCGCGCGTCGGCCAGGCTTCCCTGCACCATCTCACGCGCTAGCTGCAGGTTTCGCAGAGCGCTTTCCGGACTCCGCGCCAGCCGCTCCTTGGCCAGTTCGATTTGCGCGGAGATCGAAGTGAGTCCTTGCGCCAGCGTATCGTGAATTTCCCGGGCCACGCGGTTGCGTTCCCGGAGCACGGCCGTGAATTCCCGCTCCGCGGCGTTCCGGTTGCGCTGCTGCTCGAGAATACGCGACCGGTAGCGCAGATAAACCAGGAGCGTCGTCAGCATCGTCAGCCCGATGAAGACCAGAAGCACGCGGAACGCGCGCCGTGAAGTCCAGAATGGCGCCGGTTTCAATACGGCCACGTCGTCCGCGCCCCGGAAGAGCAGCTGCACGGATCGCGGCAGCCAGATGAATTCGTTCTGTCGCTCCGGGTTGACAATGACCCGGCAAATCCCGGTGACTTCGAGGGTCGCCCCCTGCTCCCATGCGATCGGATGGTCGCGGCTGTACGGCCACTTGGCGCGCGCACTGCAGATTCCATTCGGGGTCTCCAAGACCAGAGTGATGAAGTCCAGTTCGCGGATGACGCTCAGAAGCTTCGCCTCAATTCGCACCAGCGCATTGTCCCAGACGCCCGCCTCCGCCGCGGAGATCCGTGGAGCAACGTGACCTCCCTTTTCCGACAGAACTTTGAACTCCGCGTCCTCGAGCTTCGGCCCGTGCTCACTTCGTCCGACGAAACCCACGACGTCGAGCTTCGCGCCGACCTCGAGGCCGGTCCGCTGGCGCGTCGCCACCTCGATCCCCCGATTTTCATTTTGCAGGAAGAACATTTCACCGGGGTCGGCATACGTCACCACGCCCCGCAAGCGGACGCGGTGAACTTCGGGTCCTGCCCGATTGTAGCGCAAAAGCTCCTCGGAAGAACGCAACGGCAGGGTGTACGGATCCGATGCCCCGCGCTGCAGCACCCGCACCGGCTCGCCTTCCGGCACAGCCAGCTTGGCCCCGAAGAGCTGCCGGCTGTTGTTATACAAATGAAAGCAAACCGCCCGAAATTCCACTTGGGAGTCGATCCAGTTCCGCGCCGTCTCCGGCGCCACGGCGTTGAGCACGACCGAAACCCGCAAGTCGTCCGATACCACCTCCATCACCGAGTCGCCCGGCCAGTCGGGGCGCGGCGTGACGTCGCGGACAATCCCGCTGACCTGGACCCATTGCGCGTCCAATTGAGGCTCCATCAGCTCGGAGAAATGCACGGCGCGGGCTGCGGGCATTTCTTCCGAACCCAGCACCTCAAAAGTCGGTTGCACCACGATCGGCGCAAACAATCCGGGGTCGGTGAGCCCGTGGATTCTCACCCGGTCGCCCCGCTTCACGGCACCGCCGTGATCCGTGCGCACGAAGACTGCACCCGTGGCGTCATGCACGACCACCGCGGCCGCTTCGAGGTGTTCGAGCACCACCACCCCTTCAATGACCACGGGCAACTGCTGCCGGGCTTGATCGACGCTGAGTTCAAGGACTCCGGCACAGGTCGACAAAGGGCGCTCGCTCGCTTCGCATGCGGCTGCAATCGCCCACGCGCCAGCCGCGATGGCGAGGCGCAGGAGGCAATGCATCCGAGCAACGAACATGCACCCGGCGTGGGGCAATGACGGAGGCCGTGGCGTCACGCGACTGAGGTTCCGCGATTTCGAATTTCGCGCAAGGGTCTTCTTGCCGGAACAACGAGCCCATCGTCCTTGGCCGCCTTCAGCATAAATTCGACAAAGCCAGAGCCAGTCCGGGTTGTCGGGTCGAACCCGAATGGAACTTCGCCTATCAGACCGGCGGGGAGGGCGCACCGGCCCGGTGCGCCGCGAATGTGATATCATTCTCGCGGCGGAGCGCCGCACCGCCCTACCCCAAGAAAGTCAACCGTCGGTCAATTGAGCGATGGTCGACAAGCCGGCCGCGCAAAGGCCTCCCCGACCGCGAACCACGACCGGGAAGGACGGAGCGAGCAGAATCGATTTATAGGTGGCTCCGCCAACGGGAGCCCGTTTTCTCACTGCACGAAGGTCGTGATGCTCTTGGCCGGAAGCGTGGCCGAGAAGGATCCGTTCGTAACCGTATACCCGGGGCCTGGCGTCATGCTCGTGCTGGCCGAGGTGCTGTAAGAGGCCAGCGAAGCCACACTGCCGTTCGTGATCGTGAATGTCTCGGAGACGTTTTTCGCGCCGGCGTTCACGGCGACAACGACCAGTTTTCCGGCGTTCTTGTAGGCCGTGACGTAGACGTTGTTCGGCGCACCAGTGGCATCGACGCGGATCGAGCCGGGTCGCACGAACTTGGCGAACTGTCCCATCACGTAGCCGCGCGGATTGATGTAGCTCGCGTCCGGCCCGATCAGGTTGCAAGCCGGTTCCCGCACCCACCACCAGCAATAGGCGTTGGCCATGTTAATCGTGAGTTGCTTGTGGATGTCGACGGCCGTGCCGATGGCACCGCCGATGGTTTGATCGTCGTTAAAATATTCCGTCATCCAGATGTCCTTGCCGAGGTTGTATGCCTGGGTGTTCAAGCCGTACCGATTGGCGCCGTACCAATGATAGGCGTAGATGTCGGTGTTGGCCGCGCCGGTGGGATTCGACAGGATCGAGTCGGCGAATGTTTTGAGGTAATTGAACGTTTCCGGCATGATCAACCGGGTCGTGAAGCTGCCGCCGTAGTTCACGATGAAGTCGAACATCTGCTGCTCGGTCCACGTGCAGGATTCATAGGTCACATTGATGTTCGGCTCGTTTTGAACCGAGATGGCGTAAAGGCCGGGCACCTGACTTGCGAAGCTGTTGAGCCAGTCCCGGTATGCGCCGTAGTTTTGCGGGAGAAGATACCCACCGACCGTGTCGTTGTTGCTCTTCAAATTCGGCGGCGGCGACCACGGGCTGGCAAAGACAATGGCCCCGCGAGCTTTGGCGGCGGCGGCATTGGCTATTTCGTGCGCCCAATCCCCGTTCGGATCGATGCGCACGCGGCAGATGCTCAGCCCGAGCGTGGACCAGAGCGCGTTGTTTTCGTTGGTGGTCAATAATCCCTGCCACACGGTGGCGGCGCCGAATCCTCGGATTACCTGCTTTTCGCTCGCCATATTGACCGTCGTGGCGGTCGCTGATGCTGCGGCCCAGATCATTAGCGCGCAGACCGCGGTGACTTTGCTCATGCTTAGCGATTTCATTTGGGGTCGTCTGTTTGGGGTTTCGTTTCGACGCCTCGATCGCCTGGGACTGAAGCGACGCCCGCTCGCACGCGATGCAACGCCGTGCCGGGAAACCCAACCCTAGCCTTTCGCCGCGGAACGGAAAGGCCCCTTGCGAGGGGCATCTACCCGCCCCTTTCGGGGGGTAACCAAAGGAGCGCGGGAATCTTTGAAAGCATGCCAGCGCGCAGTCCTCTCGGAAGCAAAACGCCTCGAATGCCCATCCCTTGAGTTCTAAAACCCGGACTTTCGCGGAAAATTGAGGTCCGTACCATAATTTGGCTGAGTTCACTTACCCTTGTTGGTGAGTCCTTTATTCATCAAGCGGAGTCGGTGCGCGCTTTTTGAAACGGAAGCCCAAAAAATCTTCGAACGTTTCTCAACAGGCTGCGTCTTACTCTACGTTCAAAGGTTCATTATGGTGTTAGGGTAAATCAGTGTGTTAGAAATCAAAAGGCCGCTCAGGGGTGAGCGGCCTTTCTGTTTTTGAATTCCTCGTTCGGTCAGCCGTCGTGCGATCCCGTGTGGGCGGCTCGCCGGCAACACCCAAACACTCCCGGCCACCTGACCTACCCAGGCAACCGGGAGTGACCGGCCTGACGAAAACCCTAACCTGCGTTCCGCGTGCCCAGCCGGCGGGCAAAGCCAAGCAGTACGAGCAAGCCCACAAACCACAGGCTGGGCGCACC
>DATCRM010000369.1:0-2468 GCA_036568985.1 Lacunisphaera sp.
CGCGAGGGCTTGGTGCGCTGTCATCCAGGCGTGTTCGGGAGCTTTCCCGGCACCGAGCTTGGCCAGTATCTCCGGACCGATGGGGACGAAGTGATGCAACTGTCGGGCGAACCCGTTTAAAAAATTCCAAACTCCAACAGCCAAACGCCAAACAAAACCCGGTCGTAATTCCGTCTTCTGAATTCCTTTGGAGTTTGGCGTTTGGGATTTCCCTCTGCTACGGCAACACATCCACCCAGAACGGAACAAATACCTCGGTTCCGCCCAGGTCGACCTGGGCCCAGATCACATAGCGGCCGGGCTGCGGAATCGTGACTTTGAAATTTAGCTCGGGCCGCAAGGCATCAGGCGGTTTTGCGAGATCCGTCTCCATCGGGTGCAGGTGCGCGAATCCGCTGCGCGCTTCGTCAAAGGCCACCAGATGCGCAAAGGCTCCCATCACGGGCCGCAGCGGCACCGGCTCCTTCCGGGCGCCTGGACTTTCGATGAGAAATTTCAGATCGACCGGCTGACGGGCATGCAGTTCCGGCGGCATCACCAGCTCGAATTTGAAACCCCGCTCCTGCCACGTCGTGTTGCCGGCATTGACCACCGTGGCGACGGAACCCGGCACGGTGAAATCCGCCGCGGCGTAGAGTCCGCGCTGCGTCGCCGCCGGGGTGAAGTCCGCAAAGACACGGTATACCCCCGAGCGCGCCGGTGTGAGCGTGAACGTCCATTCCCCGTTGCGCCGGCCGGGCTCGGGATGCACATGCTGATAATCGGACAGCGTGGGATCGACGATCAGCAGGTGCAGCTTGCGCGTGTGTGCGACCATCAGGTCGGCCGGCCCGATGGGTTTCCCGCTCGCAGTGCGAAGCGTGAGCGTGAATTCCACCGACACGTCGCGCGCGGGCTCACGGTCCGTCTTCAAGGCCATCACGACCGGCGAACGCGCGGAGATCACCGGGATGAACTGTGGATTGGCCGGATCGCAGAACTCGATGGTTCCCTTCCCCTCGAGCCGGAAATCCATGTGGTTCACGCTGGAACCGGCCGGCAGCAGCCGGATGAGGACAAAGAGCGCCAGCGCAGCGCCCGTGATGAGCCAGACCTGGCGGTTAAGGTAGGGCGCGGAGTCCCTCCGCGCCTCGGCGGCCAAGGGACCGGCCGCCCTACCCCTTGTTTCGTCTGCGCTCATCCCTTCTTCAACCTCCGGACGAAATCCTCGATCTGCCAGGCGCTGCCGTCCACGCGGTGGATGATGCGCCCCTGTTCGTCGATGAGCACCGTGGCCAGCGTGTGCTTGATCGTCGCGCCTTCAAACTCGCGGATGACGCCGAGCTGGGCGAGCAGGTGCCGCACGGCCGCATCGGGTCCGGTGAGAAACGACCAATTGGACGTATCCAGCCCGCGCGCCTCCGCGTATTCGCGCAACACCCCGGGCGTGTCGAACTCCGGATCGAGCGAGATCGAGACGAGCTCGAAGTCCTTCGCCCCGGCCTCGCGCGCGGCCTTTTGCAATTGCGACATGCGCAGCGTCGAGGCGGGACACATGGTGGCCACCGGACAGCGCGTGAAGATGAAATTCAACACCACGCGTTTGCCGCGAAACCGGCTGGCGGAGACCGTGCGGCTTTCCTGATCGAGCAACGTGAAGGACGGCAGATTCTCCCCGATCTCACGGTAGGCCTCCTTGCCGCGCATCGCCGTGTCCTGCGCCAGGGCGTTGGCCGCCGCGTCCAGCGTCGTCTTGGTCACGGAGTCGTCGGGCCAGATTTTCTCGAGGAAGAATTCATCGCCCCGCTGAACGAGCTCGGCGCGGATCCGCTGGCCCGGCTTGGCGTTGGCCAGGTCGGCCTTGGCCGCCTTGAACTCCATGGTCATCGCCGGCATGAAGCCCTTGATCTCCTCGTGCATGACGAGGAGCGACTGCCGCTCCGGGTCGGCCTTCACGATTTCGCCGGTGAGCGGGTGGCGAACTTCGCCCGGGACGGCCGCCGCCTGGACCGCGGTCGCCGGCGCCGAGGGCGATTCCTTCTTGGCGCAGCCGATCATGGCCATAAGCAAACAAACAACGGCTCCGACGACAGGCGAATACCTTGGCGACATGCCTCAACCCATTTGCCAACCCGGGCAATTGTCAAAAGGTTTGCTCCGTCCTCACCCGGGGTATCACTTCGATTTTTCGCCGCATAATGATTCTTCCACGCAAGTTTTTCCTGGCGCCTTCCAACACACCCCGGCGCTGCGCGCCACCCCTCTTCATAGAGGGGATTTCAATCCACGCAGCCGAAGTCCCCTCTATGAAGAGGGGCTTGGCGGGCCGAAGCGCTTGGGCGAAGGCTGCTGCCCGACAGGGCGGGGTGTGCAGCTAACTCCACCTCCGCCCCATGTCCCGTACCACCACCTATAAACCCGCCCTCGCCTGGTTCGCCGCCGTCGGCAGTGTCTGGGTTTTCGTGCTCGTGGCGCTCGGGGCCTTCACC
>DATCRM010000370.1:0-2223 GCA_036568985.1 Lacunisphaera sp.
GTCCCAGCCGCCGCAATGGCTCGGAAAGCGCCGGCACGGCAGGCAGCCCGCGCTCCGCTCGCAGCGTGATCACCCTGCGCACGCCGGGCACCGGCTGAGATTTTCCGGGCAACAGGTCTGCCCACCCGGCTCCCGAAAAACACCGAACGTGAGCGAACGCATCGAAATGCGATTTGAGCCTCAAATGATCATATACCGCCCCACCGGGGAGAGAAATCGAGCCCGATTGCGACAAAATGTGGTGGTACTCAAAATCTTCGACTTCTCGCAGAACTTGACTACCGTGCATCCGCAACGATCCAAGGAGGTTCACAGGTGTCGGGTGCCCAGAGGGTTTCAAGGTCTCGCCATTCTTCGCGCGGAGCCCACAGCGGCGACATTGAAAGACTGGTGGATGTCGACCTCGCGGCTTTCCGTTCCGTCTACAAGGAATACGAAGCCACAGAGACGGAGCTGCGAAACAGTCTGACCGACATTTTCACCATGCGTCTCGACAAGGTCGGCCCCGACTGGTTCCGAGTGGCCGAGAAGGACGGCTCAATAGAAGGGTTCCTTGTCAGCTGCCCCACCAGGAAAACACCGGATGAATTCAAATCGTGGGAGGAAACCACTGACGGTGGAACGCTGATGAGCACGTATGATCCATCGGGGCCGAATGTTTACGTGGTGAGCCTCAGCATGCTGCCCAAAGCCGGTGAAGGCGCACGGAACATGCTCATCCTCCACACCATGGGAAAGGTCGTCGAGGGTGGGTATGATCAATTCTTCTTCGAGTCCAGGCTGCCTGGCCTGCTGTCATGGTCCCGTCGACGCTGCCGCGACAAGGGGCGGACCGTGGAGTCGCTGACCGAAGCGGAGCGCTACGATTTCGCTGAATCGTATTTTCACTCCACGCGGGACGTGAAGGGGAAACAGGTTCCCCTCGATCCACTGCTGCGTATCTACGACCAGATAGGGTGCACGTTTCTTCGCGTCTTCCCGGACGCCTACGAAGACGCCAAGTCGATGAACTTCGGCGTGGTCGGCGTGTGGCGCAATCCGGTTCCCCGAGCCCTGCGTAAGAACTTCCTGGTGCGAAAGGTCGTCGGTGGAGCATTTTGCACCCTGTCCCGATCCCATCGCTTGACCGGAAAAGCTTTCTCATGAGTTCTTGTACATCGCCGCCTTCGGGGCGGGACGCGAGGCCGCCTCGAAAACGGCCGGGAAGCCTCGCTCTGCTCGGACGGAAGAAGCACTCCGTTGTCGTTGCGCTGGCGCTTTTCAGCACGGCGCTCACTCTTGCCATGAATCCGTTCGGCGAACTGAAGCGGCGTTTGATCGACGTTGCCCCGTGGGCGGGCGCTGGATTCATAGTCAGTGAAACCATGTTCATCGGCGGAATAATGACCATGGCCTGGGCCGTCGGGCTCGGCTGGGGCAACCCCTTGAAGACCAGAAAGACGCTGGCGGAAATTTACAGCAAAGCGAATGGAAGCCGGACCTTCTGGCTCGGCTTTTGGATCAATTCACTGGGGTCGGTCGGCAGCTCGGCGATACTATCGATCGGCTTGATCCTGTATCTGCCGCCGGAATCCTACGGCCTCCTTGGTGTTGCGGTTCTCGACCTGGCGGCAACCGTTGTGGTTCGTAAGGCGATATGGAGTGGGGCAAGAAAGGCGGTGACGTGATTTTTTGCCGACGCCTACTCTCGCCGCGTGCGACCGTGTCGGATACGGAGAACCACTCCGCCGAGCGTCGCCGCCACGGTGTGCGCGTGCGGGCCGGCTCACGGCCGGAGGCGGCGTCGGCGAGGGTGGTAGCGGCGTAGGGGGCGGCACGGGCGAGCTTGCCGAACCGCGCGGCGCCGGCCTTGTCCCTGCGTTCCCGCAAGTCCGGGGCGGCAGGCCGGTGGGACCGCAGCGTCAGGCTGCAGGCGCGGTCGCGAAGGCCGCGCGGACCAGGTCCACGGCCCGATCGAAGACGACCATGGACTTCACCGTCCCATCGGCAAAGGTGAGGTCGAACCGCGTGCCGCACTCCGCTGGGGACCGGCCCGCGACCCGGCCGCGACGAGGAATGATGAGGAATACCGCCGACGCGCTGCCTGGACGAGAACCCCGCCGGGGATGCCGGTCCGCGAGGACAACAGCGTGGCACCCGCCCTCCGAATCACCCGCGCTCGTAGTCAGGGGGGTGCGCACGGTGAGGGGAGGGTCGATCCCTTACCTTGGGGGGCGGAACGAG
>DATCRM010000371.1:0-15462 GCA_036568985.1 Lacunisphaera sp.
AGGGAGCTTTACTGTGAGACCAACAAGTCGAGCAGTTGCGAAAGCAGGTTCAAGTGATCCGGTGGTTGAATGTGGAATCGCCATCGCTCATAGGACAAAAGGTACGCTAGGGATAACAGGCTGATCGCGCCCAAGCGTTCACAGCGACGGCGCGGTTTGGCACCTCGATGTCGGCTCATCACATCCTGGGGCTGGAGAAGGTCCCAAGGGTCCGGCTGTTCGCCGGTTAAAGTGGTACGCGAGCTGGGTTCAGAACGTCGTGAGACAGTTCGGTCCTCTATCCGCTGTGGGCGTTTGTGATTTGAGGGGTTCATTCTCTAGTACGAGAGGACCGAGAATGACGCACCTCTGGTGTTCCGGTTGTCCCGTCAGGGGCAGCGCCGGGTAGCTATGTGCGGAAGAGATAAGCGCTGAAAGCATCTAAGCGCCAAGCTCATCCCAAGATAAGATCACAATCCGTCGCAAGACGGTGCAAGGTCCGGGTAGACCACCCGGTTGATAGGGCAGAAATGCAAGCGTAGTAATACGTTCAGTTTACTGCTACTAATGACCTTGCCGGTTTATGCAGATCCAGTTTCTAGGCGTTTATTTGACCTCCTTACGCATCAAGCGTGTTTGTCTGAACTTTTTATTAATTACTCCTCATTTAGGGGAGTTTCCCTTCCTGGTGACCACATACCGGGGGTTCCACCCGTTCCCATCCCGAACACGGCCGTTAAGCCCCGAGTAGCCAATGGTAGTAGGACGTTAGGTCCCGCGAGAGTAGGTCGTTGCCAGGTTTATGGCCCGGTTCTTCGAAAGAAGGACCGGGCCTCTTTTTTGCCGGTACAAAATTGCCGGACTGGGTTTCAAGCGTGCGGCCGCTAGGTCACGATTTCAGTGGATGCGAGATCCCGCTGCTGGACAAGCTGGCTGGTTTTCATTGGTTCGCGCTCGCCATACTGCACTCCTTCTGGGTGCCGGCGAGGTTGGCGTTTGCGAGCAGGCGAGCCCCGCACAGACCGAGGTTGCCGGAAGGGTTCTCGCGAGCGTAGGTGTTATGCCACCGTCTCCATGATCCGGTTTCCCCTAGTTCTTACCTTGGTTCTTCTTCTGCCAAGGTCCGCTGCAGTGGCACAGATTGTCGCCACCAATCGGGCCGGCCTAGACTTGGGCATCGGTATCGAGCAGATCGGTGTGCTGGTCTATCCGCCTTCCATGACCGCCGAAGGAATCTACTCGGGCGAGGTGCGTGCCGTCATTAGCGTGAACGAGGAAGGCAAGCTCACCGACTGGCTCGTGACTGGTTATACGCAACCGGCATTCTCGAAAGCGGCCGCCGCCGCTCTCCAGCGTTGGAAATATTCCGCGGCCATGTTCAATGGGCACCCTCGCGCCTCACGCGCCGACATCCTTTTCCAGTTCCGATCGGAAGGAGTGATCGTCATGACGTTGCCGGGAGCCTCGGTGAAGCATGCCTTTCGCGAGCACATCGAATCGCACTACATGTATTTGCCCAGTCGGCTGGGCGATCTCGACCACATTCCCATGCCAGTACACGTCGTATCGCCGGTGGCCAGAATCGATGGCCCGCCGCGGACAGTGACGGTCGGATTCTACATCGATGAGGAAGGTCGGGTGCGGATGCCCGCTGTGGACCGCGAATCAGCGGACGACCTTCTGGCAGCAGCCTCGGTCGCCGCGGTCGAGCAATGGCGTTTCGAGCCGCCGCTGCGCAAGAGGCAGCCCGTGCTCGTCTACGTGCAGCAGGAATTCACGTTCAAGCCAAAGGAATGAGGGTCGTGCGGCCTCAGCCTCCGGGCAGCCTTGTCTGCAGGTTGCCGAGCAAATCGCGCAATTGTCGGCGCGCTCGGTAGAGTCGCGTCTCAATGCCGCGCTCAGAGCAGCCGGTGATCTCGCCGATCTCCCGGTAGGAAAGTCGCTCGAAATGGTGCAGGAGTAGCGTGACCCGCAGGTCATGGGGCAGGCGGGCTACAGCTGCCCGGACCGCGGCCACTATCTCGTCGTTTTCCATGGCTTGGTCGGGCGCGACCTGTTCCGCCGGTATGTCCTCCTGAAACGGTCCGGTGGCCACCTCTACTTCGTTGCCGACGGGCCGCGAGGTCATATTGACCGTGGGATGCCGGCGCTTCCAGCGGTGATGGTTATGGCAAAGGTTCGTCAGCGTGGTGAACAGCCACGCGCTGAGCTGCGTGTCGGGCCGGAGCCGTAGCCGCTGCTGGTAGAGCTTCACGAAGGTCTGTGCGGTGAGATCATCGGCGTCGGCCTGGTTCTGGCAGTACCGGAAGGCAAAGCCATGCAGTGGGCGCTGCCAGCGGGCAATCAGTCGATTGAGAGCGGAAGCGTCGCCCTCTTGCAGCGCCAGTAGATTGGCCTGATCGAATGCGGGGTCGTTTGACACGGAGCGCGCGGGGCGGGCGCTTTAGTTCAATAATGAGCTTACGGTGGGTTCCGCAGTGGCGACCAAATGGATATAATGCCGGCGTTGTTCTGGTGTCATGACCTCGGCCGAGGCAAGAATCAGCTGACGCGTGGAATCGAGGCATTCGCGGTTTAATTCCCGACGATTCTGGACGAACCGTGCAAACTCCAGGAAATCGACGCGGTCAGCGGTCTTACGGGTACGTTCAAATTCAGCGAATTCAGCGTGCATGACGGCGACTTGGGCGGCCATTTCCCTCAGTCGTGGATGGGAAGCTTGATGCAGCTCCCTAATGCGGGCGAATTGACTGTCGGTGAGCCTGAGTTCGACTTTCATCCAGGTCAGCTGGCCTTCGAGCGTGTCGGATGCGATGTGCCGGTGATGGTTGTAATAGGCCAGATGTGTCCCCACTCCAACCAGCCCCCCAAGGATAAGGATAACCATGGAGCGATTCATGACCGTGTGTCCTGTTCGGGAGCGTTAAGAAGCGGATCGATGAGCAGCAGGTAGCTGCGGGCCAGTTCCGCGCTCTGTTCGCGCTGCAGGTGGCTGACGCGAATTTCGGCGAGAAACAGTCCCAGCAGGGCGCACGCGGTCACAAATCCTATGGCGAATGCGGGGCGGGAGAGCCAGAGCTCCAAAGTGGCCCACATGCCCGTGGAGCTGCTCTTACTTTCGTTTAGGGCGAGCTGCTGCCAGACGTTCGCCGTCAAGCGCGGAGACGGCTCCGGGGTTTCGGACCATCGGTCTAGCAGGGAATCCAAGGGATCGGGTGACGTATTCATGGCGAAAGCGGGGCTATCTACAGCCCAAGGCATAACACCGGCTACCGGCCGTGTCCTTCAAATTCTTCGCCAACGGGCCGCCGCCTGATTCCGCCGGCTTTTTGCCTCAACCTGTCGGCCTGAGCTTGGCTTGACTGATTGTGCGTTCACCCGCGGGAAAACGGAGCGAAATGCGTGTCGCGTCGACTTCCAGTTGCTGATTTATCAGGCGCAAACGTGCCGAAACCGACTCCGCATGGCGATTCAGGTGCTTCAGCGTAAGGCCTAGTTTGGCCAGTAGCGTGGGATTCGGAGCAGGACACAAGTCCTCGGGGTGGCGCACCGTGTTCCGGATCCATTTGGCTGCATGCAACAATGCGGCCAATTGAAAATGAGCGGCCGTGCCGTTTGGAAGATACTGCCAGCGCACCGGCTCGGACATCACGTGGGGGAAGGCCCAGAGCCGCAGCAAGGCCGCGCCAACTTCCGCTTGATGGAATCCCAAGGCTGCCCGCTCCGATTCACAATGTTCGAGCGGAAGCCCCTTTGAAAGGAGGCGTAGTTCAGGTTGTCGACGGGCGGCCCAGTCATCGATCGCTACCATGCCGATGCTGTGCAGGAGACCGATGGTGTAGGCGACGTTTCGGTCGACCTTAAATTGGTCAGCCAGCACCTCGGCGGCTAGCGCGCAGGCGATGGAGTTTTGCCAGAGATCGTCCGCTTCCATGCCATAAGTGACGAGCGGACGCACCAGGACTTGTGACGCGACGGCCGTGGACACCAGTTCGTAGATTTGTTCATACCCGACGCGATTCACTGCTTCCTCTACGGTGTAGCATCGCAGGCCGTGGCTGAAATAGGCGCTGTTGCCAAACTGCAACACGCGAGCCGCGATTCCGGGATCGAGTCGGACCAACTCGACGACTTCGCTTATGGCCGTGTTTCCGTCAATCAGCAGTTGCTTGAGCCTTGGCAACACCCGTGGCGCCGAGGGTAGATGCTCCAAATCCCGCACGACCTCGTCCAAGGTCAGGCTGGTGGTGAAAGGGGATACACTTAGTTGGAGCACGCATAATGTATCGGCTGTTTTACACGCAACTTTCGCCCATCTCTTTCTTAATCATTCCTAATCAAAGGATGATCCCAAAACGGGCTGCTCCGTCGCTCCCCCGCATTGAGCCAATGCGGCCGGCGTCTCAAGCAAACACTTGTCGCGCGGCTTAGCTGTGCCGCTGGTAGATCTTCTGGAGCACCGACGCGCTGGGAGCGGTCGGAGCAGGGGCAACACCGCCGGCGTTGGCCAGACTGAAACGCAGCAGCAACTGCTCGTTTTCCTTGTCTAGCTGCAGAATCTGGAGAATGCGCGCGCGAGTCTTGTCGAGCGCGGCGCGAAAGTTCGCACTATCGGCGCTGCTGCGCGGCACGGCGCGCAGCGCGGCGAGCGTCTCATCGAGACGGGCCAGCAACCCTTTCTTCCTTTCCAAAAGCGCCGTGTCGGGCGTCCGGCGATGCTGCTGAAGAAAGCTGTTCTCCTCGAGCGCGAGCTGATGAAGTTCGTTACAGAGATCCTGGTGCTGCTGGAGCGCTTGCATGGGAGTCATTGGCGGAAACAGTGGGGGCGGGGGAAGGGCGGGCAGGTGGCGCCGGCATGGCGGCACTGAAGAACTGGTGCAATTGCCGCTCCGTCTGTCCACTCCATTCTATCTGGCCGATGCGCCAGTTGGCCATCCGGGCCAGTTCGGTCAGCTCGGAGGGAGCGGCCGCACCGTTAATGCCTGCCACGGTTTCGACGATATCGCGGTAGGCCTTGGTCGCACGCTCGGTTTGACGGAGCCGTTCGTAACAGAGCCCGGTCTGGTAAATAATGGGCAGTCGCCAATTGTTTTCGGGCGAAAGGCGGGCGAGGCCCTCGTAAATGGCGACCGCACTCAACGTGTCGCCGTTCTGGAAAAAATCGTTGGCCAGCTGATTGCCGGTGCGGCGCTGCCAGTAGGCCCAGCCCTTGGGATCGGTGGCCGCGTTGTTATGCTCGTCGCGCAACAGGGCAAGGGTGATGGCGAGCGCCTCCTCTGTGCGGCCGAGCTTGCGCAACGTCAGCGCCAGAAAATACCGGGCTTCGGGTGTGTTGGTGTCGGTGGGCCACTGCTCGAGATACTGGGTGAGCTTGGTGGTAGCCTGGTCGAGCTCGCCTGCATTCAGGAGCGAGCAGGCTGCTTTGAAATGAGCGCGCGCCCGGTCTTCGGGGGCCAGGTCGAGCAGCCGGAGGCGGTCGAAGAACTTGGCGGCTTCAGGGAAATTGCCCGTTTCAAAATGGGTCTCGGCGATTTCAAACTGCGCTGTCTTGGCCAGAAGCTGATAGTGTTCATAGCTCTCGGGCGGGAGTTTCAGCGTCGAGTTGATGACGTTGTAGAACCGGTTGATGGCATTTCGATAGGCGCCCATGGCTCTTTGGGTGCGGCCGAGCTCAAGCAGGGCGTCAGGCACGCGCGCGTCGTCAGGATAGAGCTTGAGGAATTTTTCGTAGACGGCCGCCGCTTTGGTATAGATCGCCTGACGGCGATACATGCGAGCCAGGCCAAGCAAGGCGTCGCGCTGTTCCGGTTCAGCGAAACCCCGATCGTTCATTATCCGTCGCAAGGCGATCTCCGCGGCGGCGTAGTCTCCGCGTTCGGTCAGGCTTGTTCCGAGGTTGATCAGGCCACGGCCTTCTCGCCGGTAGTCTTCGTCTTTTGAAAGCGAAATACCACGGGTGGGAACTTCGGCGGCTGACGTGACCTGCGCGGGGACTTCCTTGAGATGCGTTTCCGTCGAAGCGTCCTCAGCGGACGGCTCGGTATGAGTCACCGCCGCTTCCGCAGCTGGTTTTTCAGTCGCCGGAGAAGTTGCTTCAGTGTGCGTTGTCTCGGCTGCGTGCTCGCTGGCCCAGCCCGGCGAAGCGAACCCGAGACAGAGACTCATCAATACTGCCGGTACGTGGCGGAGCTGGGCGGCAACGAATTGGGCGCGGGCGGCCTTGGTACTCCCGGGACGATCACGTCGACGTCCTCGGTTGAGCTCGAGCCGCCAGGAAAGCGGAAGAGCGGCAAGAAATCCTGTGATTGCACTTTGGTGCGCGTGTCGTCGGGCAGGATAGGCAGAGCCTTCGCCGGGGGCCGAGCGGGAGATGCTGACGTGTCCGTCGCCGCGGGAGATTGCTCCATCGCAGCCGGTGGGATGACCGGTTTGTCGACGGGCATCGGCGGAGTGGAAGCAGCCGCCTGGTTGTTGGCGAGGGAAACTTCCGCCACTTCGGGCGCGCTCGCGGCTACCGGTGGTCCGCTCGCGATCGGCTTGACAGCGGGTGGTGGAGGCGGCGCTTCCTGGAAGCGTAGAGCCGGTGCTCCGAATGTCGCCAGATAGGGACGTGAGATCGGCTTCGGTAACGCCAGGACCTGCTGGGCGGCCTGGGCGGTCGCGACCATCGAGAGATGGAGCAACGCCAGCATCATCCGGCTTAGGGCCGCAGATGTCCCACCGCGCGGGCGGGACGTTGGAAAAGGACGAGGCATGAAATGTGATGTGTTCCATTTCAGCGGAAGATTCTGATTCGCTGACTTCCTAAAACGGTCCCGGGGCTTGCTACTTGAGGAAAATTGCATGGCAGAGGCGATTTCCGAGGTTTTTCCAAGCTGCCGGTTTGCAAGTAATTGAACAGGACGGTGGCTCTCAGGCCAGCAAGGCGCGGATCTGCCGGCCGAGTTCGTCCAATGTATAGGGTTTCCGGACAAAATCCTTCTGTCCGAGTTTCTCGAATTCCAGCTTTGCTTCGTGGGTGAGGTGTCCGGTCAGGATCAGCACCTTTGCCTGGGGTTGGACGACCTTAAGAACTTTGAGTACCTCGATGCCGGTGGCCCCGGGCATGTTGAGATCGAGCAGCACGACATCGAAACGCTTGTCCATGCGGCCCACCAGGTCGATGGCTTCCAGGCCATCGCGTGCGGTACTGATCGAGTACCCTTTGCGGCTGAAGGTGGTTTCCAGCAGCAAGCGGAGCGCGGCCTCGTCATCCACGATGAGGATGGACTCGTTGCCAGCCGGGAACTCGCTGGGCTTGGCCGCGACGGTCACCGGTACGGCGGAATCGGCGAAAGGCAGGCAAACGCGGAAGGTGCTCCCTTGGCCTACCGTGCTCTCGACATCGATGGACCCCTCGTGGCTGGCCACGATGCCATAGACGACCGCAAGACCGAGCCCCGTGCCTTTGTTGACTCCCTTGGTCGTGAAGAAGGGTTCAAAGATGCGCTCGCGAACCTCCGGCGGCATGCCGGTACCGGTGTCGCTCACCTTCAGGCAGGCGCAGGCATGGCGATTGGGCATGTTGGCGGGTACGGCGCGCCCTTCGAGGCGATGCGTCGACAAAGTGATGATACCGCCGCCGGGCATGGCGTCGCGGGCGTTGACGCACAGGTTGAGTACGATTTGTTGCAGCTGGTTCTGATCGGCCAGCAGCGGCGGCAGATTCTCGTCGAGGGCGAACTGGAAGGTGATGTTGCGCGGGAACGTCTCGGCCAACAGGGTGACAAGATCCTTCAGGTGCTGGTTGAGGTTGAGCGGTGCGACGCGCACCTCGGCCTTGCGGCTGAACGTGAGAATTTGGCGCACCAAGCCGGTGGCGCGTTCGGCCGCGCGCTTGATCTCGCGCACACTCTTTTGAATGATGGCGGGCTCGCTCGAGTTGAGCACGCATAGCTCCGCGTATCCGTTGATAACGGCCAGAATGTTGTTGAAATCGTGCGCGATGCCACCGGCGAGCGTGCCGATGCTTTCCATCTTTCCCATCTGGCGCAGCTGCGCCTCCAGGGTTTTGCGTTCCGTGATATCTTCGCGCAGTAGGAGCAGGTTGGCAATTTCTCCGCTGGCGTTGCGCAGGCAGCAAACTTGCACGGATTCCCAGACCAAGCGGCCGTCCGGGGCCTGACGACGGACCTCTCTCCGCCATTCGTGCCCTGTGCTTACTTGGGCGCGGAACTCCCGGTAGGCTTCCTCGCTGGCATGACCTTCGCGCAGCACATCGATTTCGCGGTCAAGGATCGTTTCCAGGGTCAGTCCGGTGGCGGAGGTGAACTTGGCATTCACATACTGGACGTTTCCATCGGCATCCGTGATCGCCGTGGCGATGGGCGACTGTTCGATGGCATTGGACAGCTTGTGAAACTGTTCTTCGGCGAGGCGTCGCCGGGTGATGTCATGGCCCACGGCGCGCACGCCGATGATATGTCCTTCGACGTTGAAGATGGCCGATTCTTCCCAATCGATCCACCGCCAGCCTTGAGGGGTGAGCCAGCGTTGCTCATGGGCGGTCGTATGAGGGGACCGCTGGATGGCGGAGTCCGCCCGGGCGAAGGACTTCACGTCGTCGTGATGGACGAGGCCGGCGACCGGCTTGCCGGAAAGCTGGTCGGCCGAGCGGCCGAATTTTCTCCCGAAGGATTCGTTCGCCGCCAGCAGCTGGCCGGCGAGATCACGGCAATAGACAAAGGCGGCACTGCCGGTCCAAGCACCGAGCAAAGCCTCTGGCAGCGGGTTGGCGGATGCCCCCGCGGAACTATCGCAAATCACGACTGACATGCGCGCTTGAAATCGACCGCGCGGGTCGGAACTTGAGGAGCCATTTTACGCGCCCGATGGCGCCGCGAGCCGACGCTTTACAACAATCCGCTCAGCATCTGCGGCAGGCGGGGAAGAGCGTTGTCAATCGCCGCGCGGGCGATCTTGGTCTCGGGGCCGTCGGCGCCGTAAAGGATATGCCAGCCTTCGAGTTGCGTCCACGTATCGCGTTCGACGGGCTGAATCTTCTCAAAACCTCCGAGTACTCCGGCGTGACGTACGAGGTTGTCGGCCACCTGCACGGCGGCCGCAAACATCTGGTGCCGTGGCGCGATCGCAGGTGTGTTATGGTATTGAACCGCGAGCACGATCTCGTCGCTCATCTTGTGACGCTCGAGATAAATGGCGCCGATCTGGCCATGATCCCAGCCGATCAGCTCGATTTCACGGCGACATACGTCCTCCGGCTTTTCAAATTCGGTGCGGGTGAGCTCCTCCAATTCCTCGGGGAAGGCATGCGCCATCACGACCTTGCCGACGTTGTGGAGCAAACCGACGAGGTAGTCGGTGTCGTCATCAATCGTAACGGGCAGGGCGCGCATGATCTCGCGGGTGAGAATTGCGGTGCCGATGCTGTGCGCCCAGAGATCTTTCCAGGGCAGGGGAGCCTTGCCTTGAGCCGTCTGAAAGGACGCCATTTCCTCGATTACCGGTGTCGCCATGGCCAGCTCGCGGATCTGGCGAAGTCCGAGGAAGAAAATCGCCTCCTCAATGTTGCTCACGCTGTTCGACAAACCGTAATAGACCGAATTGACCATGCGCAGCAGGCGCGCGGTGAGCGACGGATCCCGGCGAATGATTTCGGCGATTTGCGAGGATACGCTGCCTTCGGAATTTACCAATTCGCGCAGGGCCTGATTGATGCGTCCCAGTGAAGCAAGTTTGGGGCAGGAATTGATGCGGCTGCGGATGATTGCCTCCGAATATTTGGCGGGCGCCATGGGCGGATGAGAGGAAATCGGCATGAAAAAAGTTTACAATGCCGCCGCCTTGAGGTGTTCCGGAGGCAAACGGACTTGGTTGAGTCATTCGTCCTTCCACCTGAAATCTTGAGTTTTTTTCTCAAGCTTTTGCAACTGCCGCCGATGCTTGGATTGCGAATCATCCCGTCTCCATCCTCGGCGTCGGGGCGTTTGCGTTACACCCGGATGTCACACGCCCAACACCAACGACTGCTGCAGGACGCCGTGGTCCATCACCGCGCCGGACGATTGGAACAGGCCGAGGCGCTTTACCGTCGGGTACGGGCCTCACTGCCCAATCATTTCGATGCGGTGCATCTGTCCGGCATCATTGCGCTTCAGCAGGGTCGCGCAGCCGAGGCTGTCGATCTTCTCGCACGCGCCCACCGGCTCGGTCCGAAGAACGCCCCGTGCGCGCTGCGCCTCGGTCTCGCGTTTATCTCCGCCGGTCGCGCGGCCGAGGCCGAGACCCCGCTTCGCGCGGCAGTCGCGCTCGACGCGAAATCCGCCGAGGCGTGGGACGGTCTCGCGCACTGTCTCAAGGTGCAGGACCGTCTCGCCGCCGCCATCGAGTGCCACCAACGTGCGCTGGCCCTGCAACCGGATTTTCCGAAGGGACTCTACAACTATGGCCTGACGCTCAGCCTGGCCGGCCGGCATGCCGAGGCGCTCGCGTGCCACGAACGGGCCATCGCCATCGATGCCGGATACGCGAAGAGCTACTATGGGCGTGCGCAGGTCTTGCAGCAGATGCATCGGATCACCGAGGCCATCGCCGCCTATGACCGCTTTCTCGCGTTTGAGCCGGGCAACCACGAGGCCCGCAGCTACCGGCTCTATGCGCTGAACCATCTCGACACCCTCGATCGCAAGCAGCTCTTTGACGAGCACGTCGCTTATGGACGCAGTGCAGGCAATCATCCCGTTCCAGCGTTTCCCAACTCGCCAGTTCCCGACCGGCGTCTGCGCATCGCCATCCTCTCGCCGGATCTGCGCGCGCACTCCTGCGCTTATTTCATCGAACCTTTGCTCCGACACCTCGATCCCGCGCAGTTCGAGCTCTTTCTTTATCACGATCATTTCCGGGAAGACGCGGTCTCGCAGCGCCTGAAATCACTCGCTGCCGTCTGGCGAAACTTCGTCGGTCAGCCCGGCCCTGCGGTGGAAAAGGCCATCCGCACCGATGCCCCCGACATCCTCGTGGATCTCGCAGGCCACACGGGCATGACGTCCCGGTTGCCGCTTTTCGCGAAGCACCTCGCACCGGTGCAGATCAATTATCTGGGTTATCCCAACACCACGGGTTTGCCGGCGATCCATTACCGCTTCACCGACGCCACAGTGGATCCCGTCGGAGAGGCCGACGCGCTCGCGACCGAGAAGCTCGTGCGCTTCGCGCCCACGGCTTGGGCCTATGAAGCTCCGCGGGCTGCGCCCGATCCGGGCCCGCCGCCCTGTGCCGCGCACGGTTCGATTACCTTTGGTTGCTTTAACAATGTCGCCAAAATTTCCGACGCGACCTTCGGTTTGTGGGCGCGGGTCCTCGCAGCCGTACCGGGTTCGCGTCTGTTGCTGAAGGGACGCGGATTCAGCGAGGAGACGATCCGCCAGCGTTATCTCGTGCGCTTTGCTGCCGCGGGTTTGCCGGCCGATCGGGTTGAATTCCTCGAACGTACCGACCGAACCGATGAACACCTCGCGCTTTACCGCCGCGTGGATATCTCATTGGATACGTTCCCGTATCACGGCACCACGACGACCTGCGAAGCTCTCTGGATGGGCGTGCCGGTGGTCACCTTGATGGGCGACCGGCACGTTGCGCGCGTGAGCGGCAGTTTGCTGACCGCGATCGGTCGCGACGGTTGGGTCGCACAAACGGCGGACGATTACGTGCGGATCGCGACGGAACTTGCCGCATCGCCGGAAAAGCTGACCGCCATCCGCGCCGGTTTGCGGGACGAAGTGAAAAATTCGCCTCTCGGGGACCACGCCGGCCAATCAGCCCGTTTCGGTGCCAGCCTTCGTCAGTGCTGGGAAGCTTGGTGCGCCTCGCAAATTTCCGCGCGCGCCGTGGCCTGACAAATCCGTCAGGTGTGAGGCGGTAGAAATTTCCCACTCGGCTTGCTTCGCCGAGGCAGAAGGCGGCGTTGCCAAAAACGGCTTCGGCTAAGAAATTTTTATCCTCCTTGCGATCAGATGCATGCGTATCTGCCGGTCACGGCAGGCGCGGCAGTTGCAACGGGGAGCGTTCACTCACCCCATGCGCGCACTGATCCTCACCCGTTCCCCCTTCGGCCAAGTGTCTATTCCGCAGTTTGCCGACGAACAAATCGTCGCCGGTCCCGATTGGCCTGATGCTCAGGACATCGAGGGACGGTGGCTTTCTCTCCGCGCTCCCACGGGGATTGAAAACCTCGACCTCGTGCTCTCCAAGATTCCCGACCACCAATGGCCGGATCGCATCGTATATTTGCGCGACGAGCAGTCCGGCGTTGGCGGGCATGAAATGTTCGACGTCCCGCTGGTAGCTTGCGCCTGAACTTTCGCGGTCCTGGGCACTGTCATCACGGCGCTCGGTGAGCGCCGTTTCTGTTTTCGTGAAGCATGCGGCGTTTTTGCCGCCGGGCTTCGGTATGCAGTTGTTGGAGGGGGAAGCCGACTAAAAAACCCTCGTTCTGTGATCCGAGCCGTAGTGGGCCGCGCACTGGCCGCAGGTGAATTGGGATTACCCAGCAGCGCCGGAAAAATTTGCCTGTTGAGTGTGAGTTCGCGGTGAGGGCTTTGTGTCTTACGCCCAACCCCGAACAAAAAAGATTTCTATTCTTTCGATTCCAATCGGTTGCGCGACGGTCGACTGCGGCCGGCGCGGCATTTGCAACGAGCACGACGCTCCCTTTATGCGCACGCTGCTTCTCACCGGTTCCTCCGATCGTCCCCTGGCGCCTCTGCGCCTCGCCGCCGAGCAGATCACCGGCGGTCCGGGTTTTGCCGATGCGCGGTCGATCGACGACCGCTGGCTGCTGATGCGTACGCCGCGCGGAAACTATGATCTGGCCGAGGTGCTCGCCCGCATTCCCGCGCACCAGTATCCCGAGGCCATCGTATACTTCCTCGAATCGGGATGGAGCGACGCTCCGCGCAACCTCCGCTGCTTCGCGGGCACGAAAATCCTTTTGCTCGCCGATGACCTGAAACGGGAACCCGATTTGTCCGACGTGTTTCGTTACGTGGGCTGCGAATCCTTTGATCGGGTGATGTTCCGGAAGGATCTGGCCCAGCTGAAACGCTTTCTCGCCGGGGTCGCGCCCGGTTTTTTCGCCAGCCTGCACTCTACCGACTGGCCCAATGAAAACTTGTCCCCGCAGGTGCGGGCCGTCTGAGGAGCTTACCCCGTGAAACCCCAAACCCTGCCCAGCCCCGTTTGCGCGTCAGTCAACGAAGCCATCGCAGCCTGTCTGACCACGCTTGCCGCTTATGCCGAAGCGCCGGACTCGTCCGATGCCTGGCAGGCGCTGCGACAAAGCCGCGCGGACGTCGCCCGGCAACTCGTCGCCCTTTCCGATCAGCCGACCGTGGCCGCGGCGCTGAAGCCCGCCTTGGAGCTGCAGCTGAAGCTTGCCGCCTCCGGCGCTCTCGATCACGAGGTTGATCCCGCGGACCTCGAGCTGGCCGTCGAACTCGCTTCGCAGGGCGCGACCGGCCTGCTCGCGGCAATGATGCTTGTGTCGGCATGGCAATGGCCCGACGCGCCCTCCTATGCGACGGTTCCCGAGACCTTGCGGTCTGCCTACACTGCCTGGCTGTTTCTCGTGCCGCAGGGATTCTGCGCCGTCGGACAGGTCGAGGCCTATGCCGCCCATTACCTGCGCCGGCTTGAGGAATTCTCCACGCTCGTGGAGTCCCAGCCAACCACCAAGTCCGTGCGCGCGGCGCTGGCGGTTTTTGCGACCACCAACAACAGCATTCCCCTTTATTTCACCGCGGGCTCACTGCGCCGTCACATGGAGCTGCGCGGTCGGCTGCTCGCTGCTTGGGGCGTGGTGGACCGCGCGGGTTCGCCGGCTCCCCGTTCGCGTACCGGTCGCCGTTTGCGCGTGGGCTTTATCAATCGCCACTTCTGTTCGCAAACGGAGACCTACACCACGCTACCGACCTTCGAGCAACTCGACCCCGCGCGCTTCGAGGTGCAGCTTTTCGCCCACCACAACCGCGATACCGACCTGGAAAAATACGCCCGCTCCCGCGCCGAAAGCTTCACGCTCCTGCCGGAAAAGCTGGAGGAACAGCTCAAGGTTTTGCGCGCGGCCGAACTCGACGTTGTGGTGTTCGGCACCAACGTCACGGCCGTTTGCCACGAGGTCACGCGCCTCGCGTTGCACCGCATCGCCCCGCTGCAGGTCGTGAACAATTCCTCCTGCACCACGACTGGGCTGGCCGAGATCGACCTTTACGTGTCCGGCACCGCGACGGAGACGGTCGACGCCCCGGCTCATTTCACCGAACGGCTCGGTCTGGTCCGTGGTCCGGCGCATGCCTTCAACTATGTGGCGGATCGTCAGCCGCCCTCCCGCACCTGGTCGCGCGCGGACCTAGGTCTCTCGGAGAAGACGATGCTCTTCGTATCGGCCGCGAATTTCTACAAGATCACCCCGGAGATGCGCGAACTTTGGGCGCGCCTGCTGGCGGCGGTCCCTGGCGCCCGCCTACTGCTGCACCCGTTCAATCCCAACTGGTCCTCGCATTATCCGATCAAGCGCTTCTGCGCCGAGTTCGACCGCGTGCTCGAAGCCCATGGCGTGGCCTCGGAGCGTCTGATTGTCTCCAGCGTCCGCTTTCCCTCGCGCACTGACGTCGGCGAACTGCTCAAGCTCGGCGACGTCTATCTCGATACGCATCCCTTTGCGGGTGTGAACTCCCTCGTGGATCCGCTGGAACACGGCGTGCCCGTCGTCACCTGCGAGGGCGGCACCTTTCGTTCGCGTATGGGCGCGGCGCTGCTCCGCAACCTGGGCTTGGATGAACTCATCGTGCGGGACGACGAGGCCTATCTCGCTCTCTGCACTGAGCTGGCCTACGAGCGCGAAGCCCGCGACGCCCTGCGTGCGCGCATTCTCGCGGCGATGGAACGTTCTCCGTTGTTCCTCGACACCCTCGCGGCCAGTGATGCCTTCGGCGCGCTGCTCGAGCAGGCCCACGACGAACTATGCGCCCGCGGACGCGACGGATTCCGCCGCGCTGCCGAGCCGATCGTGGCTCCCGAGGTCGCCGCACCAGCCCTCCGTCATGCCCGGGGCCGCGAGCTGCTGGCTGCCGGCGATCCGACTCGCGCCTCGGACTATTTTCTCGCCGCCATCCAGCATGACGAGCGCAACGCCGCACTTTGGCGCGACCTGGCCGACGCCCTCCGCCGCACCAACCGCATCGAGGAGGCTGTGCATTGCCTCCAGACCAGCCTGCAGCTCGCCCCGCGCGAAACGGAAACATGGCAGTTGCTCGCCGATCTCTCGCATACCCTCGGCCATGCCGAGCTGCACGCCGAGGCTGCCGCGATGATCACAAAGCTCTCCGAAACCGTCTTGGCCACTGGCGAGGTCCGCCAGCGCATGCTCGTCTACACCGACGATCCCGACGCCGGCGGTGTTGCCCAATACAACCACAGCATCATGGT
>DATCRM010000372.1:0-42068 GCA_036568985.1 Lacunisphaera sp.
GTCGCGCTCGGGTTGACCTTGCGGCAACAGGCCGAGCTGCGAGACCTTGGCCGAGACGAAGAGCATCGCGGAGGCGTTCTTGCAGGCCGCGACGCAGGCGCCGCAACCGATGCAGGCCGCCGCGTCCATCGCGAGATCGGCCACGGGCTTCGGGATCGGGATGGCGTTGGCGTCGCAGCAGGCGCCGGTGCGCACGCTGATGAAACCGCCCGCCTGCTGGATCTTGTCGAACGCGCTGCGGTCGCTGATGAGGTCTTTGACGACCGGGAAGGGATGGGCGCGGAACGGCTCGATGGTAATCGTGGCGCCATCGGCGAAGCTGCGCATGTAGGTCTGACAGCTCGCGACCCCGCGGTGCGGGCCGTGCGGTTTTCCGTCGATAACGAGCGAACATGTGCCGCAAATACCCTCGCGACAATCATGGGCGAAGGCGATTGGGTCCTCGCCGCGCTTCTCGAGGTCGTCGTTCACGACGTCGAGCATCTCGAGGAGGGACATGTTGGGATTCAGGTTCGCCGCCTTGTATTCGACGAACTTGCCGGGCTGGCCTGGTCCGGCCTGGCGCCAGACGCGAAGAGTGACCGAGATGAGCTTGGTGGAGGATTCGGCGACCATGTTGGAAAATTACGATTTCAGAATTGCGAATTACGCGGCCCGGGAGCTGCGGGTGGTTTTGATGGCTGACACGAAGATAGAAAGGAGTTCGTCGCTTTCCTCAAGCAAGGCGCCGAGACGGGCACGGGAAAGCAAGCCAGCGGCGACGAGCAGCTCCATCCAGTAGCTGGATTCGTCGCACTTCTCTTCGACGATCTTGAGCTTGTTCACGAAGTCGGCAGTGGATTTGGCCCGACAAGCGGCACGGTAGTTTGCGCCGACCGAGGTGCCGGAGCGCAGCAACTGTTTGCCGAGAACGTTGGAGATTTCGTCACGCGGCAGTGCTTGCACCGCCTTCACTACGCGCAGGGCGTAGGCTTGGGTCCGCGGGATGAGTTCGCCCTTGTTCATGGTGGTTGCGGCCCGGTGAAATCGTAAGTCGTAAATCGTCCTTCGTAAATCCACACAGTTACTTGTAACTGCGCACGCTCATCTTCACGAATTCGTAGTTGAGAGGCTCAGTGTTGCGCAGCGGTTCCTTGCCCTCGCCCTGGTACTCCCAGGCGGCCACGTGGCCAAACTTCTCGTCGTCGCGTTTGCATTCGCCGTCGGGGTGCTGGTATTCCTCGCGGAAGTGACCGCCGCAGCTTTCCTCGCGGGTGAGCGCGTCGCGGCAGAGCAACTCGCCCAGTTCGATGAAGTCGGCGACCCGACCGGCGCGCTCGAGCGCCTGGTTCATGTTGTCGGCGGAGCCAGGAACGTTGACGTTGGCCCAGAATTCTTCGCGCAAGGCAGGGATTTGCTTCAGCGCTTCGGTGAGGCCTTCCTTCGTGCGCGCCATGCCACAGTACTTCCACATGATCTGGCCGAGCTTCTTGTGATAATAGTTCACGGGCTCCTTGCCCTTGTTGCCCATGAGGCGCTGCACCATGGCGGCGACATTGGCCTCGGCATCCTTGAATTCGGCGCGTTCGGTCGAAGGTTTATTGTTGGGCTTCTGGCCGGCGAGGTAGTCGCCGATCGTGTAGGGAATGACAAAATAACCATCGGCCAGACCCTGCATCAGCGCGGAGGCGCCGAGGCGGTTGGCGCCGTGATCGGAGAAGTTCGCTTCGCCGAGCACGAAGAGACCGGGGATGTTGGACATCAGGTTATAGTCAACCCAGAGGCCGCCCATGGTGTAGTGCACCGCAGGGAAAATGCGCATCGGCGTCTTGTAGGCGTTCTCGTTGGTGATCTCGTGATAGATGTCGAAGAGGTTCCCGTAGCGCTCGCGCACCGCGGGCTCACCGAGGCGCTTGATGGCATCGGAGAAATCGAGGTAAACGCCCAGGCCCGTTTCGCCGACGCCGCGGCCCTCGTCGCACATGCGCATGGCAGCACGGGAGGAGACGTCTCGGGGGGCGAGATTGCCGAAGCTCGGATAGATGCGTTCGAGATAGTAGTCGCGGTCCGCCTCGGCGATGTCGGCGGGATTCTTCTTCACGTCCTCTTTCTTCTTCGGCACCCAGATGCGACCGTCGTTGCGGAGCGACTCAGACATCAGCGTGAGCTTCGACTGGTAGTCGCCGGAGACGGGGATGCAGGTCGGGTGGATCTGCGTGTAGCAGGGATTGGCGAGACAGGCGCCGCGTTTGTAAGCGCGCCAGATCGCGGTCGCGTTGGAGCCGCGCGCGTAGGTCGAAAGATTGAAGACATTGCCGTAGCCACCGGTGGCGAGGATGACGGCGTCGCCGGAGTGGCGGTGGAGCTTGCCCGTGACGAGGTCGCGCGTGATGACACCCTTGGCGTGGCCGTCGACGACGACGAGATCCACCATTTCATGCTGCGTGACGAGCTCGACGCCACCGGCGCCGACCATCTTGGAAAGCGCGGAGTAGGCGCCCAACAGGAGCTGCTGGCCAGTCTGGCCGCGGGCATAAAAGGTGCGCGAGACCTGCGCGCCACCGAAGGAACGGTTGGCGAGGAGGCCGCCGTATTCGCGGGCAAAGGGCACACCCTGCGCGACGCATTGGTCGATGATGTTGACTGAGACTTCGGCGAGGCGATGGACGTTGGCCTCGCGGGCGCGGTAGTCGCCGCCCTTGATGGTGTCGTAGAAGAGGCGGTAAACGCTGTCGCCGTCATTCTGGTAATTCTTGGCAGCGTTGATGCCGCCCTGCGCGGCGATCGAGTGGGCCCGGCGCGGGCTGTCGTGAAAGACGATGCATTTCACGCGATAGCCGAGCTCGGCTAGCGTCGCGGCAGCGGAGGAGCCGGCGAGACCGGCGCCGACGACGATGACCTCGTATTTGCGCTTGTTGGCGGGATTGACGAGCTTGATGTCCGCCTTGTGCTTGCGCCATTTGTCGGCGAGCGGGCCGGCCGGGATTTTGGAGTCGAGTTTGGCCATGGCGGAAAAAAGTTAGCGGTGGGCGACGAGTTTGGTTGCGGCGGCGGTACCGGCGGCGGGCTTGGCCAGTCCGGTCAGAATCGCGCCTGGAATGGCGAGGTTGCCGATAAAGTAGGCCAGGCAGAAGAGCGCGACGACCCGGCGAAGGCCGGTTGACCAGCGGTGATTGCGGATGCCGAAGGTCTGAAACATCGAGTCCATGCCGTGCAGCAGGTGCAGGCTGAGCAGGCCCACCGCGATGATATAGAAAATCGAGACCACCGGGCTGGCGAACCCGAGAAACACCATACTGTAAACATCGTGGACCGTTGCGCCGGCCGGGACGACCGGGAAGCCGAGCAGATGAAATTCCCCGGCCATGGTATATTCCGGCAGCGCGGTCTTGAAACTTTGTGCCTGCGCGGCACCAACCGTGAAGTGGGCCAGATGATAAATGATGAAGGCCAGCACGACCAAGCCGGTGTGCTTCATGTAGCGCGAGGCAAAGACGGCCTGCAGCCACTTGTTAACCCCGTAAGCCTCCGGACCGCGAGCGGCCTTGTTCTCAAGCGCGAGTGCGACGGCCGCCCAGATGTGGATGCCCACGCAGGCGAGGAGGAAAAGCCGGATGGCCCAGAGCACCGGTCCGAGCGATTGAAGAAAATGAGCGTAGCCATTGATCTTGTCGGGATGGGCAAAGATCTGGAGATTCCCAACAAGATGCCCGGTTACGAATCCGACGAGCACGAGACCGGTGACGGCCATGAGAAATTTTCTACCGATGGAAGAGCCAAAGAGCGCACCAAGGAGATTCATCGCGAGTGGGTGTGAGGGGGATGCGGGGGCGGCGTTAAAAGGGATAAACCGGGAGGGAGCTAACGGAAGGCGAGCGAGCTTGTAAAGGAGTGCACCCGAGCCAAACCCAATAATTAGCGAGCCTAAATCGCGTGAGAAGACCCCGCGTCTCGGCTGATGATGCTTTACCGGGCAGACGCGTTTGGCGCGACGGCCTGATTTCGCTCGCGAGCTTTCCGCACCAGATCCCGTTCTTCGGGCAAAAGCGGTCCGCCTGACACGCGATCCAGCATGGCGCCGCTCTCTCGGCTTCGGTTCACCTCCGCCAACACGATGCCGTAGGCCAGCGCGTAGCGGGGTTCGGCAAAACTTTGCGCTGGCAATGCATCCAGCACACCAGCGGCCTCCCCGGCGCGCCCGGCTCGCCAAAGAGCAAGTGCATGGGCCACCGCTGCACCGGCTTGGGCCGGCTCACGGCGCGTGTAGCCGGTGGTTTCCTCCAAGGTCGGGACCGGCCGCCGCTCCAGCAAAAAGCCCATGATGGCCGCTTCGATCTGCACCGTGGAATCACCAGGAAGAGCTCGTCTCCACTCCTGATAGATTTGCCATACCTGATCCGTCTCTCCGCGAACCAAGGATTGGGAGATGAACTGCCGCCAAGCCCAGCTTTCGCGCGGCAGGTTGCGGGCAATCGTCTGCAAGACCTGTCGATGCTCCGCCGGCCATTCCCAAATTTCCGACAGCCGCAGCAGCATCCGTAGGGCGGCGGGGAAACTTTTTGCAGCTTCGAGCGCGGCCGACCAACTTCCCGGGGTAACCGCCCGATTCGTCGGCCCTGAGCCAGCATGGGCGCGAAATGCCTGCTCGACTGCTGCTGCGGGCATCGCACCCCAAGCCCCACTAACAAGCAGGTTCTGCAAACGGACCCAATCTTTGGCGCGAATAGCAAGTTCAGCCAGAGCACTCTTCACGACCGGTGTGCGGGCAGCAACTTCAGGCAGGGAATCGAGCCACTGCATGGCGGCTCCGGTTTGTCCGTTTAGAGACATCCAGTTGGCCAGGCTCACCGCATCTTCCGGTGTCGGCGCGGGCTGGGTCATCGCGTATGCGATCAGCCGGTCAATCTGGTCCACACGGCTTGGCAGCTCCAAGAGAGGACCACGTGGCGGTGTGAGGGTGTCAGCCAGCTCTTTCAAGGCGGCATCGCGTTCCGGCGATGGGGCCGGCCAGCGACGGGCCACGTCGTTCAGCAATTCCATCACGGCACGAATGCGCACCTGACTGCCGCGGGCGAGGTCGAGCAGCACGGCGCGGGCGGCGGCGGCCTGAGCTCCTCGAGGATCGCTGATCCGCAACGCCGCGAGATTGAGGCGCACCCTTTGGTCGGCGGGATCGAGCTTTTCCAAGGCGGCCAAATTCGCCTCTTGGCCCGGGACATCCCTTTCGAGAAATGCCAGCCCGGCTCGCAATCGATGATATTCGGCGATGTGCGCTTCTTCGCCGGAAACACCCTCCAAGGCCTTTCTGGCTGTCGCTCGATCACCAAAATGAATCGCCGCCCGGGCCAACCCTAGACGCCCTTCACTGTTCGTCGGGTCCAAAGCGACCGCTTCCTGCCAAATGGCGACTGATTCCCCTTGTCCCATTCGTTCGTAAAAACCGGCCAAACGCCGGCGCATATCAGCATTGGTTGGATAGAGCCGATTCAATTGCTCAAGCATGAGCATCGCACTGCGCGAATCGCCATCCTCCTCGTACTGAATTGCTTTTCTTAAGTCCCTTTGGAACCTCCACTTGGAGAAGACCGGACGCCCGAGATAGTAACCCGCAACAAGCGTACTGACACCCATTCCAAAAACTAAGGCAAAAAGCCTTACAGATCTGGCTTTTTTCAGCCGAAAAGGAATCTCAGTGCGACGGTCATCGTCGGCGGACTGTAAATTTCCAAACATGATGCTTTTTGTCTGGCAAACCACCCGAATAAATATAGGTGTTAATACCTATATGAACCTAGGTGTTAAGCTTAACCGATATCTGTCCAGGCAGTTGGCCAACTCCGTGAAGACCGTCGCATTGGTTGTGCTTTTTCAAGCGGTTAATTCCCCTGCCCAGATGGCGGTGACTTCGATCACCACCAGCACCACCGACCAGAGCAATCAGAACGTTAACGGCACGACGTTTGAGCGCACGACCACCGCAGTAAGTACTTTCAATGATTCGGCCGGCAATATCTACGATGCCAACACCGTTGCGGGCTCCGCTTTCGTGCGCCGCAATACGACGGCCGGCAACGATAACAATGCCTCCGTCTGGTACGACCAGGGCTCCAACGCGTCGAAGTTCAGCGCCACCTACGCCACGTCTTATTCGAGTCTGCTGCTGGGCAATAATATTCTCCGTGGCTCCGACAACACCTTCGCGAACGGCACCGATGCCTCGAGCGGCAACATCGAACGCCTCGATTTTCTTTTCAGCAACGCCGGCCTCACGGCCTCGACGCAAACTTCGTTTGCCATCTTTGATCGCGGGCTGGCGACGGAACACGACTACGTGAAGATCGCGGTCATCACCGGTTGGGATTCCGTAAACAATGTGCCCACCGCCTACGGTGGCAACCTGGTGAGCGTCACCACCGCGAATTACGGCACGACCAATCCCATCGGAAATTTTGACTACAACCTGTTTCGCTACGACAACGGCGACAACCTCGGGAGCCCCTACTGGAACAGCAATTCCGAGACGGGGATGCAGGGTATCGGCGGTGTGGTCATTTCCATGGCGGATCTCGGCATCGCCTCCGGCACCACCATCTACGGTTATTCGCTGATGGGCTACGACGTGACGGCCGGCGGTAACATGGCCAATCTCGTGGACTGGACCAACACGACCTACTACGCAGCCGATACCACCGGCAGCACGGGCACCGGCGGCATCGATCTTTCGGCCGTCAACGGCGTGCTCTACAACCGGCGCGTCCCCGAGCCTTCCACTTACGGGGCTATTTTCATGACCCTCACGGCCGGCTTCCTCGGCTGGCGTCGCTTTCGGCGTGCCGTTAACGCGCCAGCGGTTTGAGCAGCGCGAACTTGCCGCTCGCCGCCGGTTGGATGAACTTCCGGCGAAACAGCGTCACCCGCGCACCGTCGCCCAAGACAGCCGCCAATTCCTCGGCCACGGTCTCTGGTGCAATCGCATCCGCCACGTATTGAAATTCCCAGCGTTGCTCGGAAACTTGGACCAAACTCCAGTGCCAGCATTGGAACGCCTCCGGCAATACCGCATCCACTTCGTGAGCTGAAATCACGGTGCCGTCCGGCCGGAAAAAAAGATCCTTCTCGCGTCCCAGGATCCGATAACCCGAGGGAGTCCGGCGCACGATGTCACCGGTGTGATAACGCAGCAGCGGCATCGCCTCGCGGTCGCGGGTAGTCACGTTGATTTGAAAAACTTCATCCGCACCCCTCGCCTGCCCTGAGCCTGTCGCAGGGTGCCAGGGTGTGAGCTCGATAAATGCATTGTCCTCGACCACGCGCAAATTGTCCCCGAAAGCGTCCCCGACGAAAAGATAACCCGCCTCGGTCGAGCCGTAGAGGTCCACCTGCACTGCACCCGGAAAGGCCTCATCGATGCGCTGGCTGTGCTGCCGGCTGGCCTTGCCGTAAGTGAGAATCACGGTCTCTACGCTCGGCACCGCCACATGCCGCCGCTTCAGCGCCCGAGCCAGCAGCGAAAGATAAACGGGCTCGCCCTCGATGACCTGCGGTTTGACGGCCTGGAGTTCGAGCGCGATCCGGTCCCATTCCGCTTCGGGGAAGGCAAAAGGATCGCTGGACAAATTGAGGTATACCGTGCCGTCAAAATAACGGTGCGGAAATGGATGATCCTCGTACGGGCACAGGTTGCTGGAACAGCCCACCGGCGCCAGCACGCATTTGCGGTAGGGCCGGTCCACATAGCGCGCGAGCCGTGGATGCGCGAGGTAGGCGCGGCGGGTCTGCGCGTTCCACCAGCCATCCTCCATCACCACGGTCATCGGACCGCTGGTCGTGCCGGACGTGTGCTCATATTCGTACTGCTTTCGCTGAAACCCCCGCTCGATCTCCCCGTAATCGTGAAAAAACGCCGTATGTCCGTGCTGCACGATTTCCTGCTTCGTCAGCACGGGGATTTCCCGGTAACAGGACCACTGCAGTGGCTCGGGATGCAGCGGAAAACGCCGCCCATACAACGGGCTGCGCTGGTAAATGGCGCGAATCTCGCGCTCCAGCAATTCAGGCAGGCCGACCCCGGACCCGCCCTTCAGGGTATCGGGCGAATTGGCAAAAGTGGCGGCGGCAGCGGAAGCTTCCATGGAGGTGAGCAGTAAAATCGACCACCTGCCCAAGTCAAACGGACCGCAAGCGATCCCAATGCGGCTGGAATAACAACAGGGCATCCAACACCAGCGAGTGAGTTATACCGCCATTGCGTGCCAGTGCATAAACCTCGTCCACCGGACGCGTCATGATCTCGAGTTCCTCGTCGGGATCCCAGTCGAGTTCGGCTTCGCGCCGGGCGTTCTCAACGAGCACCAAGTGGCAGCGGTTGTTCTGCATCGCGGGGTTGGGATGGATCGAGCCGAGCAACCTGGCCGCTGTGCCGACATAACCCGATTCCTCGCGCAACTCCCGCACGCCGGCCGCCACAGGATCCTCGCCGGCATCAATCACGCCGCCGGGAATCTCCAGGGAAAATTCATCGATCCCATAGCGAAACTGCCGTACGAGCACCAAGTGGCGATCAGGCGTGAGCGCGACCACGTTCACCCAGTCCGGCGCGTTGAGCACAAAAAAATCCTGTTCCTTTTCGCGTCGTGGATGCTGGAAGTAGGCCCGGACGACATCGAAGATGCGCGTGGTCGCATGCGGCTCAGAGCGCAACCGGCGCCAGCGGGGGAGATTTTCTGACTGATGCGACATGAGAAAAAAAATGCCTCCGCGACACAAGGTCTGGAGGCATTGGGAAAGGACTTGCGAAGAGCTTATTTCTTCGGGATGCGGATCTTCTGGCCGATCTTGATCTTCGTCGGATCAAGGCCGGGATTCTCCGCCTCAATGGCGTCGAGCTTCACCGCGAACTTGCGCGCGACTTTCGCAAGCGTGTCACCGGGGGCGATCGAATACGTGCCATCGGAATTCAACACACCGGTAGGGGCGGCAGCAGCGCCACCTTTGCCAGCGGCAGCGACGGGCTTGGCCTTCTGGGCTTCCTCGATTTTGGTCACTTGGGCGCGGAGGGCGCCGATCTGGGTGCCGACATCGTTGAGCGCGTTCTGGACTCCCTCGCGCAGGCCGCGCAGGTCGGTCTCGGACTTGGTGGTGGCGGCCCGCAGTTCGCCCTCGATCGTCGCAATCTTTGGAATCTCCGTATCATGCGCGGCCACGGTCTTTTGAAGCGTGGAAAGTTTTACAAGGGCCACGATCGCGAGAATGAGGCCGAGCGCGCCGGCGATAACGCCCACGAGGGGAAGAACGCTGCCGGAGCTGTTGCTGTCACGAGAAAGAGTATCCATTTTTTAAGAGATTGAAGATTCGTGTTTAGGAGGCGCAATCCGGTGAAGCAAGAAGCATTTTATAGATGATGCCACTTGTTCACGGGCAGACCTCCCCTCTTGGAGAACGGACGATACGCGCCATTGACAGAGACCGTCAGGCAGCGTCCCATGACGGCTTGTTCAACGGGGTGTAGCTTAGTCTGGTAGAGCGCCTGGTTTGGGACCAGGAGGTCGTAGGTTCGAATCCTATCGCCCCGACCATCTGTCTGGCGGATGCGATCCTTTCGCAAAAAAGCCCGCCGAAGAGACGGGCTTGGGGGAGCAGGGACTTTCCGGCGATTACAGGCCGGACTTGGAAGCAAGCAAAGTCGTGGCCCGTTGCGCCCAAACACCGTTGGCGTCGATCTTGTTGATTTCGGCCAGCAGGCGGCCGACTTCGGCGGCATTCCCCGCATCATGGGCCAGCGTGGCCAGATGATAAAATGCTTCGGCTCGCGAACCGCGAGGCAAAGCGGTGTCGGCACTTGCGGCCTTCAAGGCTGCTTCGGCCCCGGCCTGATCGCCGGCATTCATCTGGCTCATCGCGGCGCCCAATTTTGCGCGCCCCAGCAGACCGGCATTCTTGATGATCGCCGCAGCCTTTTTGTAATTTTCCGCCGCCGCCCGGTAGTCCGCGGCGACATATTTGGCATCGGCAATTTGCAGGTAGGCGACCCCGGCCAGGGCATGATCGGCATTGGCGGCCGCAAAGGCCGCCAGCTGCTCCGGACGATCGGCGATGCGGGCATACTGTTCGCGCACGCCCGCTTCCTGCTGGGCAGCGTAATATTGCCAGCCTTCGCGCCCGATGATGACCACCAAGGCGGCCACGCACAACGCCAGGACGAGTTTACGGTTCTTTTCCCAGAAGGCGTGCAGGGCGACTTCGAAACCGGGTTCGATCGCGGCAGGCTGTTGTGGGGTCGGCGTCTGGTGTCCGGCAGGCGGGGGAATAGTCATGGAGCCGGGCAGATTGCGAAACCGCCCCTCGCGCCTCAAGGAAAAAGGCGGGCATCCCCAGCCTCCGGCGCTCATCGACCTTTAACCCGTCAATCGAATACGACCGTCTTGTTGCCGTAGACGAGGATCCGATTCTCGAGATGCCAACGCAAAGCCTGCGCCAGCACGAGTTTCTCCAAGTCCCGGCCCTTCCGCACCAAGTCCTCCACGCCGTGACGGTGCGTCACTCGCACCACGTCCTGCTGGATGATGGGACCGTCATCGAGCACCGCCGTGGCATAATGGGCCGTGGCTCCGATGAGCTTCACTCCTCGTTCATGGGCTTGGTGGTAGGGTTTGCCCCCCGCAAAGGCCGGCAGGAACGAATGGTGAATGTTGATCACCGGCTGGCCACAGGCTTGCAGGAAATCGGCCGAGAGCACCTGCATATAGCGGGCGAGCACGACGAACTCCGTATCCGCGGCCCGGAGAATTTCCAACTGGCGCCGTTCGGCTTCAGGCTTGGTGGCTGCCGTCACCGGCACATGGTGGAACGGCAACCCGTAGTGGCGCGCGGCTTCGGCCAGATCGGTGTGGTTGGAGATCACGCAGGCAAAATCGCCCGCGAACTCGCCGGCCTTCCACCGCAACGCGAGATCATGGAAGCAGTGATCCTCTCTGGAAACGAACAGGGCGCCCTTCGGACGATGCGTGGAAAGCGCGACCTTGGCCGCCATGCCCAGCGTGGCGGCAAAGGCCTTCAAGTCGGCGGCGGCGGCCTCCGCGTCGGCGGGCCTGCCCTCCGACTTGTCCGCCACAGGCCCGGCGACGGCGGAAGCCTTGGCAAAGGAGGGCACCCACTCGATGCGTTGGAAAAACTCCCCCGCCTCCATGTCCCGATGCTGGTCGGCGTGCAGGATGTTGCCCTGCCGCGCGTAGATCCACCCCGATGTCTTTGCCACCAAACCGGGCTGATCCGGTCCGTGCAGCAGAGCGACGAGAGTGGCGGACGTGCTCATGAGAAAGCGCCGAGGTCAGCTCACCTGCACCACGTTGCCGCGGTAATCCTGCAACGGGCGCACGTCCACCCGCTTCGCCTTCATCGCCTTGATGCCGTTGATGGAGGCGCGCACGCCGGTGAGAGAAGTCATGATGCAGACGTTGTTCGCCCACGCCGCAGCGCGGATGGCGTTCTCGTCATGCCGCGGGATCATGCCGCGGGGCGTGTTGATCACGAGCTGGATTTCGCCGTTTTTGATCATGTCGACGCAGTTCGGCCGGCCTTCGAGCAGCTTGTTGACGTGCTGCACCTCGACGCCGCCCTCGCGCAGGAGCTTGGCGGTGCCACTGGTGGAGCAGAGGGTGAAACCAAGAGCGACAAACTCGCGGGCGAGTTCCACCGCGTGCGGCTTGTCGGAGTCCTTCACGCTGAAGAACACCTTGCCCTTGAGCGGCAGGCCGGGCTTGGCCGCCATCTGGGTTTTCGCGAAGGCGATGCCCAGATCGTCATCCAGCCCCATGACCTCACCCGTCGAACGCATCTCGGGGCTGAGCATGATCGCGGCGCCCGGGAACCGGTTGAATGGAAACACGGCTTCCTTCACGCACCAGTGTTTCGGCTGGATTTCCTCAGTGAAGCCGAGGTCCTTCAGCTTCGATCCGGCCATCACGCGGGCGGCGAGCTTCGCCAGCGGCAACCCGATGGCTTTCGCCACGAACGGCACGGTGCGCGAGGCGCGCGGATTGACCTCGAGCACGTAGAGCTGGCCGTCCTTGACGGCGAACTGGACGTTCATGAGGCCGATGACCTTGAGCGCCTTCGCAAGCGAGTAGGTCGCGGTGCGGATCGTGGCCATCATTTCCTTGGGCAGGGTGTGCGGAGGCATCACCATGGCCGCGTCACCCGAGTGCACGCCGGCGTATTCGATGTGTTCGAGCATGCCGCCGACGAGCGTCGTCTCGCCGTCGCTGATGCAGTCCACGTCGACCTCGATCGCGTCCTCGAGGAATTTGTCGATGAGCACGGGCTTGCCGGGCATCACGTCAAACACCTGGCGCACGACGTCCTTGAGTTCGGCCTCGCTGTAGAGAATGAACATGCCGCGGCCGCCAAGCACGAAAGACGGACGGACCAGCACCGGATAACCGAGCTCGGCAGCGCTGGCGATGGCCTCGCCCTCCGACATGGCGATGCGGTTGGCGGGCGACTTCAGCTTGAGCCGGTCCAGCACCGCGGCGAAAAGTTTGCGGTCCTCGGCGGTGTCGATGCTCTCGGGCGAGGTGCCAATGATGTTCACCCCGCGGGCTTTGAGCGCGCTCGCCAAATTGAGCGGAGTCTGACCGCCAAACTGCGCGATGGCGCCGCTGCAACCTTCCTGCTCATAGACCTCGAGCACGTCCTCGAGCGTGAGCGGCTCGAAGTACAGACGGTCGGACGTGTCGTAATCGGTGGAGACCGTCTCCGGATTCGAGTTGATCATCACGGTCTCGAAGCCGGCCTCGCGCAGCGCGAACGAAGCGTGCACGCAGCAGTAATCGAACTCGATGCCCTGCCCGATCCGGTTCGGCCCGCCGCCGATGATCATGATCTTTTTCTTCTTCGACGGAATGATCTCATTCTCGTCGCCGTAACTCGAATAATAGTAAGGCGTGAATGCCTCGAATTCCGCGGCGCAGGTGTCCACGAGCCGGTAGGTGGTGTTGACGCCGGCTTTTTTGCGATGCGCGCGCATCGTGTCGAAGTCGGTCTTCAACATATGCGCCAGCTGGGCGTCGGAAAAACCAAACTGCTTGGCGCGCCGGAGCGTCGCGGCGTCGAGCGTGGCGAGGCTTTGCGCGCGGACCGTCTCCTCCATCTCGTGAAGCTCGCGCAATTGATGCAGGAACCACGGATCGATCTTCGAAATTTCGAAGATGTCCTCGACGGTCAGGCCGATTTTGAAGGCCCAGCGGATATAGTAGACACGCTCGGCGTTGGGCGTGCCCAGTTTCTGCCGGATGGTGGTCTCGTCGGGCACTTCATCGCCCCCGAATTTGCCACCCCCGCCGAAGCCGCGCGCGCCAGTCTCGAGCGAACGCAGGCATTTCTGGAAGGATTCCTTGAAGGTGCGGCCGATGGCCATGGCCTCGCCGACGGACTTCATCGCCGAGGTCAGCGTATTGTTCGCACCCGGAAATTTCTCGAAGGTGAAGCGCGGAATCTTGGTGACGACATAATCGATCGTCGGTTCGAAGCTGGCCGGCGTGAGGCGCGTGATGTCGTTGCGCAGTTCGTCGAGCGTGTAGCCGATCGCGAGCTTGGCCGCGATCTTGGCGATGGGGAAACCCGTCGCCTTCGAGGCGAGCGCCGAGGAGCGCGACACGCGCGGGTTCATCTCGATCACCACCTGACGCCCGGTCTGCGGATCGATGGAAAACTGGATGTTGGAGCCGCCTGTCGCGACGCCGATCTCGCGAATGACCGCAAACGACGCATCGCGCATGACCTGAAATTCCTTGTCGGTCAGCGTCATCGCCGGCGCGACGGTGATGGAGTCGCCGGTGTGAACGCCCATCGGATCGAAGTTCTCAATGGAACAGATCACGACACACTGGTCCTTGTGGTCGCGCATGACCTCCATCTCGTATTCCTTCCAGCCGAGCAGACATTCCTCGACCAACACTTCGTGGACCGGCGAGATTTCCAGGCCGTTGTTTACGATCTGTTCGAATTCCTCGTGATTGTAGGCGATACCGCCACCGGAGCCGCCGAGCGTGAAACTGGGGCGAATAATCAACGGCATGGTGCCGATATAGGCAGCGGCCGCGCGGGCCTCGTCGAGCGTGTGGACCGTCTTCGACTTGGCCACGTCGAGCCCGATCCGGAGCATGCACTGCTTAAAGAGCTCGCGATCCTCGCCTTTCTTGATCGCGTCGGGCCGCGCGCCGATCATCTCGACCTTGTATTTTTCGAGGATGCCGGCGTGGTGCAGCTCCATCGAGAGGTTCAGCGCGGTCTGGCCACCCAGGGTCGGCAGGAGCGCGGACGGACGCTCCTTGGCGATGATTTTCTCGAGGATATCGACCGTCAGCGGCTCGATGTAAGTGGCGTCGGCAAACTCCGGGTCGGTCATGATCGTCGCCGGGTTGGAATTGACCAGAATGACGCGGTATCCCTCCTCACGCAGGGCCTTGCACGCTTGGGTGCCGGAATAGTCAAATTCGCAGGCTTGGCCGATGACGATGGGGCCGGCGCCGATGATGAGGATGGACTCGAGGTCTGTGCGTTTGGGCATGCGCGTAGATTTCGCTGAGGCTTGAGTCGCCCCCAAGGTGGCGCAAGAGGGAATTGAACCAAATCCGGCGGGTGATGAGTGACATAAACGGCCGGTTCCTGCTCAACGATGCAACCATCTGGTTTCTTGAGGTTTTACACCCGATGAAGACTTTTTTGGGCACTCCCATGCCTCTCGATTTCGATCTCCAAGCGTTCGAACGCACCCGCATTGTCCACATCGCCGAGGCCGCCCTTTCCAGCGAGCCCCGTAGCATTACCACGGCAATCAACCCCCGCAGCGCCGGCGGTCCGCATGATTTTTCCTCCGAAGGGGATTACTGGTGGCCGGACCCGGCCAATCCTGACGCGCCTTACATCCAACGGGACGGGATGACGAATCCGGACAATTTCGTCGCCCATCGCCAGTTGTTGCTTGGCTTTGCCCGGGATTTCGGAGCGCTGGCCTCGGCCTGGCGGATCAGTGGCGACGAACGTTTTGCCGCCGCCGCCGTGCGCCATGCCCACAAGTGGTTCGTCGAGCCCGCCACCCGGATGAACCCGAGCCTGCCCTATTCGCAGGCGGTCAAAGGCCGGAGCACCGGGCGCAGCATCGGAGTGATCGACACCCTGCACCTGGCGGAGGTCGCGCTCGGAATCGAAGCCCTGCGCGGCTCCAAGGCATTAACCCCGGCCGAAGACGGCGCGCTGACCGGTTGGTTCCGCGACTACTTGCATTGGCTGCGGACGCATCCCTACGGAGTCGAGGAGAGCAACGCCAAAAACAACCACGGCACCTGCGCCTGGCTGCAAATCGCCTGCTTCGCCAAACTCACCGGCGATACGACAACCCTGACCGAAAGCCGGCAACGCCTGAAGGAAGTCCTGCTGCCGAATCAGATGGCGGCCGATGGCAGTTTTCCCGAAGAGCTGCGGCGCACCAAGCCCTACGGCTACGCCATCTTTAACCTCGACGTGATGAGCGCCCTCGCCGTCGTTTGCTCCACTCCCGAAGAAAACCTGATGACCTGGCCGCTGCCCGACGGACGCAATCTGACCAAAGGCGTCGCGTGGCTCGCTCCTTTCATCGCCGACAAAAATCTGTGGCTGCAAACCGTGCACCGCTCCACACCGGGAGCCGATGGCGTCGCCCGCATGACGAACGAATTGGTGAAGCCCGATGTGATGTACTGGGACAACTGGCCCGTGCGGCAACCCTTCCTGCTGTTTGGCGCGCTCGCCGCCAGCCGGCGCGACTGGCTGGAGCTCTGGCAACGACTCGACCCCGATCCATCGATCGAAGAAATCCGCCGGAACTTCCCCATCCGCAATCCGGTGCTTTGGGTGCGATAAGCTTCCCGACCTTGGTTGCAACTTGCAGCCGCGGGCGCGCGGGCTGTCGCCATCTTCGCCCGCTGATCGCGGCAGGCGCTGGCTTACCGGTTAGTCCAACCGGGCGAGATCGACGCCAAGGATTTTGGCCGCCCGGGCCTTGTCGCCCTGACAGGCATTGAGCACGCGTGCGATATAGAGCTTTTCCTGGCCAGCGGCATAGTCGGCCAGACTCGGCCAGTCCTTGAGTTCGTGCAACCGAAGGGGCAGCTGGGCCGAGGTGATGATGCGAGCCTCGGTGGTTGTCAGAATTTGCGAAATGACCTGGGTAAACTCCTCGAGGTTGCCCGACCAGCGGTAGCTGCGCAGCGTGGCGAGCGCATCCTCGCTGAACTCGACTTGTTTGGCGTCGAACTGTGGATTCGAAACCTTGGCCGCAATGCTTTTGAGCAGCAGGGGAATATCCTCCACGCGCTCACGCAGCGGCGGCATCTCGACCGGCAACGCGGCCACGCGGTAGAAAAGCTCCTCGTTGAACGCACCGCTCTCGGAAAGTTTCTCCAGATCCTCCTCCGTGGCACAGATCAGCCGGAACGTGTGGGCGTTGTTGCGCAGCACCGAGATCATCTCGTTTTGAGCCTCCTTCGGCAGGCTTTGGAGATGGGTGAGGAACAGCGTGCCGCCCTTGGCCTGTTGGATCCACGTGCCGCCCGCGCCGTTCACGCCGAGGAGTCCGGCCCGCAGACTTTCCATGTTACTCAGCCGGCAATCGATGCGGACCATCGGACTTTCCGGCGAAAAGCGGGCGGCATGAAGCAACTCGGCGGCAATCTCGTGACCAGTGCCTGATTCGCCCGAAATCAGCACGGGCGTGTGGGCCGTCGCTAGTTTTTTCAGCTGGGTGATCAGTCGCTTGATCTTGGGGCTCTGGCCAACAAGCCGGGCTTCGAAATCGCCGGCTTTTACCGCCGAAACGGCGCCTTGTGCCTCGCGTTCGGTGACCGTGCGCCGGAACTCCAGGCTGCGCTTCAGGGCCTGCATGAGCTCGTCGACCTTGAAAGGCTTCTGCAGGTAGTCGAAAGCCCCGTGTTTGAGCGCCTGGATCGCGCTCTCCGTGCTGGCGTAGGCGGTCATGATGACCACGACTGCTCCGGGGTCATATTGCTTCAGCTGCTTTAGCAAGGTGATGCCGTCCATCGGCTTCATGTCGATGTCGGCCAGAACCAGATCGAATTTTTCGGCCTTGTAGCGTACCAGAGCCTTCTCGCCATCGGTCGCAAAGGCTGTCTTGTGGCCGCTCGGTTGGATTACGGCCTCCAGCATCTCGTGAATCGAGATGAGATCGTCAACAATGAGGATGGAAGCCATGGAAAAGGGAGGGCAAAACTGCCCGCCTCATCATCGGCACGCAAGTGACTTTACGCAAGTCCGAGGGATTATTGCAGCCCGCCGGCGACGGCACCCAGTTGGAAGATAGGCAGGAACATCGCCATGACGATGCCGCCCACCACCACACCAAGGAACACGATAAGCAGCGGCTCGATCAGCGAAGTGAGGGCAGCGACGGTCGCGTCGATCTCGGTGTCGTAGAAGTCCGCAATCTTGTTCATCATGCCGTCCACGTTGCCGGTGGTTTCACCCGCCTTCACCATGTGCTTCATCATCGGGGGAAAAAAAGAATTGGCCGCCATGATCTCGGACACCTGACCGCCTTGGCTGACGTGCTTGGCGATCTCGGTGCAGGCGTCTTCGACCTGCACCTTGCCACTGGCGGATGAAACAATCTCCAGCGTGCGCAGGATGGGCACGCCGGAACGCATCAGCGTGGCGTAAGTGCGGCAAAACCTGGAGAGCGCGATCTTGTGCACGAGATTGCCGAAAATCGGAGCGCGGACAAGAAACTGGTCTTTCTGTCGACGGCCATTGGGCGTCGCGACGTATTTGCTCACGCCGAAATAGACGCCATAGGCACCGAGACCGAGCGCCCACCACCACGCTTTCATGAAATTGCTCAGGTCGATCAGCATCTGCGTCGGGGCAGGCAGCTTGGCGCCGAAGTCGGCGAACATTGCCGCGAATACCGGAATGACGAAAATGAGGAGCACGTTCACCAAGGCGATCGCCAGACCGATGACCGCGATGGGATAAGTCATGGCCGACTTGACTTTCTTCGTCAGCTTGACCGTGGACTCGAAGTAGCCGGCCACCTTGCCGAGAATCTCTGCGAGACCACCGGACGCTTCACCGGCTTCCACCATGGAAATGAAGAGATTGGGAAAAGCCTTGGGGAATTTCTTCACCGCAGCCGAGAAGGACGTACCGGTGGAGATGTCGTTGCGCACGTCCCGGATCACAATGCGGAAAACCTGGTCTTCCGTCTGGTCCTGCAGGGCCTCGAGACAGGAAACGAGCGGCAAACCGGCTTGAAGGAGCGACGCCAGCTGGCTGGTGAAGATCGAAAGTTCGGCGAGATCGAGCTTGTAGGTTTTGGCCTTCTTCTCGAGGGCCTTCTGCTTGGCCATCGCCTGAGCCGCCCTGACATTTGATTGTGACTTCGCCGAGGATGCAGGTGTCGCCATGGTGTCGCGGAATATGGGAATTTCACCGGAGCCGGCAATACCCATTTCGCCGAGGGAAGCGAGCGAACCAACAAAAGCTTGAACGCAACCCATCGAAGGACACGCTTCCGGCGGGTTTTGCGGCTATAGTTTAATGGTAAAACCTCTGCCTTCCAAGCAGGTGTCGTCGGTTCGATTCCGACTAGCCGCTCCAGCCTTCGCCGAGCGAAGCGAGTGCGAAGGCTGCCGTCCGTAAGCCTGGCGAAGGACGGCGTTTCACTTCCCCGAATCCCAAGCCGAGGGCTGCGGCTGGCAGGCCAGCTTTCGCCGAGAATAGCGAGAGCGAAGCCAGGCAAATGCTACGTACGGCATGGCCAACCCCGTTTCCACACTATCCACTGCCAGCGCACCCTGATCTCACCAGAGAAAATAGTTCTCTTCCGAGCCAAGGAACCGATCGCTGGGAGGCGCATAAACCACCCGCCACACGTCCGCGTAGCGAGTCCAAGGACCGGGTACCGGACCATCGTAAACGAGCTGCGGGCGGGCCGACGTTTGCCGTGGTGCCGAACGCAACCGCTCCAAAAACAGCTCGTGCCCCGCTTCCGTGGCAAAAAACAAGGCCCGGCGCTCGATCGGGTGGGCATCAGCGGGCAATTGATCCGAAAGATTCCCGGCATGAGTAGGGGCAAGCCGCGCAATAATCAGGGCGTGACGTTCCATCTCGATGGCGGCTTTGCGACAAGCGGAGGCGTAGTCCAGCGCCGCAGCGTGGCCATACGCCGTGAAGCCTTCCTTTGTCCGGCGAAAGAGAATGACAGTTACGCCTGGCGCATCCGAACAAATGGTGGCCGCCCGCGTTCCCGGCCAACGGGTGTCAGACTCCGCCGCCGGCAGCTTGCCCTCCCACCAATTGAGCAAATTGAATCGTTCCGCTGCCTCCATCAAGGCGCCCGCCCGGGCCTGTCGCTGATAGAGTCCCGGAAACGCCGCCATGCCATTGCTGGAGGGATCGATGTCGAAGCCGTATTGGCTTTTCTCAGCACTGGCATGGAGTTGCCAGTGCGCCCAGCGTTCCATGGCTTCGGAAATGGCCATGAAGCGCGCCACCATCGGCGAAGGCGCTGTGCCCCCACCGCTCGCACGACTGAACACCGTCTCGTTCCAAAGTTCCGCCGCCAATCCTTCCTTGAGAAAGGCGGTGGCGAGAAACTCACGCCGCCCCAGCACCACCATGTCAGCCAGCTGCAAACGTTCAATGGGACCGCCTGATTCAACCAAGACGTTTCGGTACCGGAATGCCGCCAAGCTGATCATGGTGCTGCAGGCAAAAACCGATCAGCGACGTTTCTGTTGCGGGAACTGGCAAGGCATGCAGTAGGACGGTCCGTGCGCGGCGTGACACACTTCGGAAGGCTTGCCGGAAACCGGATCCAAGTGCTGCGCGATTGAGGTGAGACCGACGTTGAGAAAAAGGCTCGAAGCGAGCCCGCTGATGGTGGAAGTGATTGTTTTCATCGCCGCCAGTATCGCTCCGAAAGCAAAAAAATCGGATCGCGCAAAAGACCTCTTTCCCAGCCCGATTTTCCCTTACATTGCGCCAAGACCAAACCTGATTGAAGGTGCGAATACCCATTGCCTGAGAGCCGCTTGCGTGCTATCTCGTTTCTCCATCAGGAGCGCCATGCGGGCCAAACATTTTTTTTACCCCACCTTAGTATGTTTGGGCTTTTTCGCGGCCCGAATCTCGGGTGCATGGACGGATAAAACAGCAGGCGCACCGTGGCTGGAACATCAATCGGCGCGCAATCTCGGCACCGAAGCGCTCCATATGTTCGTGACGGAAGACAAACTGGGTCGGCTCTACGTAGGTAGTCACGGTCTGTTGGTACATGATGGTGTCTCATGGAAGACCTACACTGCGGGCAAAGCGGGAGGCATCCGCGCGGTGCAATACGGTCCCGACGGGCGCCTTTGGGTGGCCGCGCTGAACGAGATTGGCTACTTTACCGAGCCTTCGACCGGCAATTTTCAGTACCATTCCCTGCTCGAGCACCTGCCCGAAAACGAACGCGAAGTTGCCCATATCTGGGGCGTAAGCTTGGTGGGCTCGAAGGTGTATTTCATCGGTCGGGAAAAACTATATCGCTGGGATGGCATTGCCTTCCAAACTTGGTCCTTTCCCGGCACCAGCCGGCTTTTTCCCCTGACGGTCGATGATGAATTGTGGTTTCAACATTGGGAGACCGGATTATACCACCTCACCGAAACGGGCCCGCACCTTGAAATCGACCGCTCCCGTCTGCCTGATACCGGCATTCTGGCGGTGCGGAAGGATGCCGAAGGTCTGCTGCTTGCGACCGGACATGGCTTCTACCGGCCCGGCGACCCACCGCAAAAAATCTTCTCCGACGAAGTGAATCGCTTCGTCACGGAAAACAGACTCTCAGCCTACTCGATCCTGCCGGATGGCAACCATATCGTCGGCACGATTAACGGCGGCATGATGGTCATCTCCGCCCAAGGACAATTGTTGCGCATCATCGACAGCCGGGATCACCCCGCCATCGGGGCCATTCAATCGCTCTGGGCCAGACCCGATGGCCAGGTCTGGTGCGCGACTCAGGATGGCATCCTCCGGCTTGATCCGACCGGCCGCATCACTGCGTTCCAATCGCGCAACGGCTTGGAAGGCGGCGTGTCGGACATCGAATCGGGTGGCGCCGTATTCCACCTCTGTAATTTCAACGGAACCTACCGTCTGACGCCGGGCGCAGAGGGACGCAGCGCATTTTTCCAGCGAGAGGACGCGCTGAAGGAAGCTTATTATACTTTGTCGGACTATGCCGGTGGATTGCTGATGGGCCGTCATGCCGGGCTCGACTTCTTTGATGGCACCACGGTGAAACCCATTTACGGGCTTTATGGCAAAGGGGTCTATGCGATCATCCCCACGCATTTTCCTTCTGGAAATTTCGCCCTGTCCGAAGGCGATGCACTAGTGTTCTTGCGTCCGCAAGCTGACGGCAGCTTCCAGAGATCCACACTCGCCCAATTCCCGGATTTCACCGACTCGCTGATTGAAGATACCCGCGGACGGATCTGGGCCGGTGCCTTGAGCTTGGGCGCTGTCGTGGCCGATCCCGCCACCGCCACCGGTGCACCCGTGATTGATCCCGAAACCCGCGAGCCCCTCCGCGGTCACGTCAGGTTTGAACACAACGGCACCGATCTGCTCCTGTTCACCGACCAACGCGTGCTGCGGGCCGACGCCGACGGGAGCAAACTCAAGACCTTGCTGACGCTGCCTGGAATCAAGCCCAGCGTCGCCCGGACCGTACCGGGAACGCGTAGCACGGTGCTCGCTTTCAAACGCGCCGGAACCAGCAGCGCGTCTTCCTGGGGACAAGGACTCGGCCTGGTGAGCGTCGGCGAAAACGGCAGCGCCGACTGGCACGAATTCGATGTCCCTGCCTTGGAGACCGTGGGCTTGATACAATCGATGAGCTTCACCACGGAAAGCGGCCGCCCCATCCTGTGGCTCGGTGGTACCGAGGGAATGTTGCGCATGGACTTCGATACCATTCCCCGCCTGCAGGCGCCGCCCAGCCCCTTCATCCGCCTCGAGACGACGGAATCGGGCAACGACCCAACGCCCGCCGGCCTGGAGTTTCCCTTTCACGATCATCGTCTGGGTTTTCGCATATTCACGGGTGATCCCACCCGCAACAAGGACTGGCTCATTCAAGCCAGGCTCGGTCAAAACGGCGTCGCTTGGTCCGCCCCTTCCGCTCGCCGGCTGTATGAATATTCCAACCTGTCGGAAGGCTCCTATCGTTTCGAAGTCCGCAGCATCAACGGTGCAGGCGAGGCTAGCGCCCCGGTAAGCTTCACTTTCCGCATCCTCCCGCCTTGGTATCGCTCACGAGGCGCCTACGCCGGCTATGCGCTGGCCCTGGCGCTGGGCATTTGGGGAACCATTCGTATTCGCGAGCGCCGCATCCTGGCGCAGAAAGCCGAACTCGAGATTCAAGTGCAGCAACGGACGGCCGAACTCGTCAAGGCCAACGCCGCCAAGGACGAGTTCCTCGCGGGTGTGAGCCATGAGATCCGCAACCCGATGAACGGCGTCATCGGCATTTCCGAATCCCTCCGGACAACCGGCCTCGATCCGGAGAGCCGGAGAAAATTCGGCCTCCTTCGTCAGTGTGCCAGTCACCTGTCGTCCCTGCTCGAGGACATCCTCGACATATCCAAGATGCAGGCTGGCGTCACCGAGTTGGAGAGCAAGTCATTCGATCTCCATGAATTGGTCGACACCGTCGCCGCCATGGCCGCAGCCGATAGTGAAAAATACCGCATCCCGGTTGAAACCGCGATTTCGCCCGGAGTGCCGCGCTACCTGCTGGGCGATCCACGCCGCATCCGTCAGATCCTGCTCAATTTTGTCAGCAATGCCCTCAAGTTTTCCGGCCGCGGCAAAGTGGAGGTCACCGTGTGGTGCCAGCCCGCCGAGCAACCAGACCGCTCCGAGGTGATCTTCGCGATTTCCGACGACGGTCCGGGAATCTCTGCGGAAGAGCAAACTCGGCTTTTCAAACGTTTCGAGCGGGGTGCCGCCGCCCGCGACGGTCGCGTGCCCGGCACCGGTCTCGGACTGGCGCTCTGCAAGGGCTTCGCAGAAAAGATGGGCGGCCGGATCTGGCTCGAGAGCGAACCGGGCCATGGTTCCTGCTTCTACTTCAGCGCCCCGTTCGCCCATGCACCCGAGCCAGATGCGGACGCGCCCGGACCGGATTCGCCGGTGGTGCCCCACGCACGCCAGGCCTTGGTGTTGGACGATCAGGAATACAACCGCATCGTGCTCGTGGATCTGCTTTCCTCCCTGGGTTACCACGCCCGGTCGGCTGGCAGCGGTCAGGAGGCCCTAACGCTGGCCGCGCATGAGGATTTCGATCTGGTATTCCTCGACTATGACCTGCCGGGCATGAGCGGAATCGAGGTGGCGCGGAACATCCGTTCCCTACCCAACCAATCCGCCCGTGCGCACATTCTCGCGACCACGGCTTTCAGCACGCCGGAAAAGCGGCAGCAATGCCTGGACGCGGGCATGAATTCCTTCCTCGGCAAACCCGTCACCCTCGAACGTCTGCGCAAGGCGCTCGCCGACTCGACGGCCGAACCGGCCACACCCACACCCGCCCCCGCCTCCGCCGCTCCTCCTCCGCCCACCGACGGGCTCGCCAATCTCCGCCTGCTCGCCAGCAAAAAACAAGTGCGCTTCGACGAGGAACTCGCCCTTTATCTTTCGGAAATGCAAGTGGAGCTCGAACAACTCGACCTGGCCATGCAGCAGGAGCAGGCTGCGGAAGCCGCCCATTATGCGCACCGGCTGTGCGGACGTTTCAGCTTCATCTATGAGCGCACGCTCGAGCAACTGCTCCGCGACATCGAGGAAGCCGCCGCCCGCGGGCATTGGGCCGACGCGCGCCGCCTGCGTGCCGAGGTCGATGCCGCCATCGACGCGATGCGCGTCAGGTTGGCTTCTTCTTCCCCAATTGCTCCGCCCGCGTGAGCCCATTCACGATCGCATAGTGGATCAGCTTCGGCGTCGAATGGATGTCGAGCTTGCGCATGATATCCCGCCGGCGCGACTGCACGGTGGCCGGGCTGATGGCGAGAACGGCGGCGATCTCCTCGTCGGTCTTCGACTCGCCGATCATGGAGAGAATCCTCGTCTCGTAATCGGACAATACGCGAATGAACGACTTGGGATCGCGGCGGATCGTCGCGCTGGATTCATTCACCACGGGGGTATAGTAGACCCGGCCACCCAACACGGCGTGAATGGCCTCGGAAAGGACCTCCGCACGCTGGTCGTGCTTGTCCACGAAACCGTGGATGCCGATGCGCTGCACCTGCAGCATCGTCCAGGGATCATGGTGCGACGAGATGGCAAGGAGCTTGGTCTTGGGCAGTTCCTCGATGATCACCCGGGCCAGGTCGAGGCCGTCGCCATCCGGCAGCGAAATATCGAGCAGCACCAAATCCGGTTTGTGCGCCCGGATGGCGGCAAGCGCGTCGCGGTAGCCGGCGCAACATTGCAGCACCTCCAGCCGCTGCTCCCGGCAGTGGATTTGCAGGAATTCCGCGACGAGCCGTTGGTCCTCTACAATGACCGCGCGGGCAATGTATGAATTGCCGCCGCCTTCACTTCCAAGGGTTGTGTCGGGTAATTTCACTTATTTGATCATTAATAATTTCCGGAAAAGGCCCGCCAGAAGGGTCACGGGCCCCTCATATGAACATCATTCTTTTTTCCGCATCTGAAGTCCAGCTTCCGCTGGCCAGGAAGGATTCCCGAGCCCGTCATATTCTCGAAGTGCTGCGGCGACGCCCCGGTGAAACGTTCGATGCCGGCATGATCAACGGACCGCGCGGTAAGGGCATGATCGCGAACCTGGGCGAAGATTCGCTGGACCTGACTTTCACCTGGGACGCCTCGCCGCCGCCTCTTGCACCCATCCATCTCATCGTCGGACTGTCGCGACCGCAAACCTGCCGCGACATTCTCCGCGAAGGCGCCACGCTCGGTATCGCCCGCATGGATTTTGTGCGTACGGAAAAAGCCGAGCCAAGCTACGCGCAGAGTGCGTTGTGGCGGTCCCGTGAATGGGAATCCCTGCTGGTGACGGGCGCCGCGCAGGCTTTCTGCACGCGTTTGCCCGAGGTTCATCACGGGCAAACCCTCGCCGAGGCCGTCGCGACGCTGCCCGCCAATGGCACTCGCGTCGCTCTGGACAACTATGAGGCGTCGGTTCGACTCGGCCAGGTGACCTTGCCGGCCGGGTCACCTGTCACGCTCGCCTTGGGCGCGGAGCGCGGGTGGTCGGCGGGTGAGCGCGAATTATTGGTTCAACGCGGATTTTTGTTGGCTCACCTCGGCGAACGGGTGCTTCGGACCGAGACCGCCTGCGTCGCCGCCGTCGCGGTGCTCAAGGCAAAGCTCGGTCTGCTCTGAAAATCACCGCCGTCGGCTGCCGCCCGCCTTTGCCGAGCCGTTTCACGCACGTCCAGCCACCCGGATTGAGTTCCTGTTCACCGGGCATTTCAAAGACCACCACCGGATCCGGATGCCCCGCCAGCAGCTCGTCCAAACGCGAAAAAATCTTCGGCGCCACGGTTGCGATGATCTCATAAGGTGGATCGACAAACACCAGATCCGGTGCTGCACCAGGCATGGTGACCGTCGCATCGGCCGTAACCACCTGAACGCCGTCCGCCGCGCGTCCAAGGCTCTTGCAAACCGCCGCCAAATTCTGACGGATGAAACCCGCCGTCCGCGCGTCCTTCTCGACAAACGTACCGCCGATCGCTCCGCGACTGAGCGCCTCCAGCCCGTAGGCCCCGCTCCCCGCGAACAGATCGAGAAACCGTGCTCCCGGCACCCGGGCCGCCAGACTGGAAAAAACCGCCTGCCGCAACGCATCCGTGGCCGGCCTCACCGCGTCACCCTTGGGCAGGGAAAGCGGAATACCGCGGGCTAGTCCTCCGGTGATGCGCATGTTTTGCGGAAACGGTCAGTTTTGCAGGCTTCCGGACGAGTTTGGTGGAACACTTTCCAAACGCGGGGGTTGAAACATAGCATTTGCGCACTGCCGGCCTAAAGTATTCTCTCCTTTGCGGTGGAAAGTCATCGTGACCTGACTGGCTTCTCCCACCGCAAAGGCAATGCCTTACCCAGCCCACCAAGCATGTTTTTCCGCCACCTAATCCAGCTGGCTAGCGTTAGCTTGTGCTTTGCCGTCGGCGTCGCGCGGGGTGAGGAAGAGAACCTCTGGCCGGTCTCGGTCAGGCGTGCGGATCCTCTCACCGGAGCCACCTCCCTGGAGGCTGTCGGTCCGCTGTTCTTCACCCGCACCACCGTGCCATCGGAGCAAAAGGGCGTGCGCCCGTTGTTCATGGAAACCGTCAATGGTGGCGTCACCGAGGGCAGCTTGCTGTATCCGTTTTTCACCTGGCGCCGCGAGGACGGTTATCGTGCGTTCAGCTTTTTCCAATTGGTCAATTCCCGCAGGGATTCGTCCGAAGGACAGCCGACGGACGATCATCTCGATGTCTGGCCCTTCTACTTTTCGCGCAAGGCCATCGATCCGGCCGCCAGTTACCAGGCATTCTTTCCATTCGGCGGCACCCTTAAGAACCGCTTCGGTCGCGATCGGATCACCTTCACGGCTTTTCCCCTCTATGCCCGGACGGAAAAATCCGGCCGCCAGATCACCCACGCGCCGTGGCCCTTTCTGCGCTTTATCGACGGCGACGGCTATGACGGGTTTGAATTCTGGCCGTTGTTCGGTCGGAACCGCCATGTCGGCGATTACGACCACCAGTTCTGGCTGTGGCCCTTCGGCTACAAGTCTGTCGACCACCTCTCGGAGCCCGTGCCGGATGTGAAGATTGGAGTGTTGCCATTCTATTCGGTCGACACTGGGCCGGGTTACATCCGCAAAAACTACCTGTGGCCGTTCTTCGGCTATACGCAAAGGACCGCGCCGTACCACTACGCCGAACAACGCTACTTCTGGCCGTTCCTCGTGCAGGGCCAGGGCGACGACCGCCTCGTCAATCGCTGGGGCCCGTTCTATACGCATTCGGTCATCAAGGGGTTTGATAAAACCTGGTTGCTCTGGCCGGTTTACCGGGAACAGCGCTGGTCGGCCGACGGTGTCGCGCAAAAAAAAGACCAGGTTTTGTTTTTCCTCTATTGGTCGCTCGAGCAAAAGAGCCTCGCCAACCCTTCCGCCGCTCCCGCCCACAAGACCCACCTGTGGCCCTTCTTCAGCGCGTGGGACAATGGCGCGGGGCGCAGACAGGTGCAGGCCCTCAGCCCATTCGAGGTTTTTTTTCCCACCAACGATACCGTCCGCCAGCTCTGGTCGCCCCTCTTCGCCCTCTACCGTTACGAGCGGCAGCCAGATTCGTCCGCGCGTCATGCGCTGATCTGGAATGCCGTGACGTGGCGGCACAGCCCAACGGCGAAGGAGTTTCACCTCGGTCCGCTCTTCAGCGTTCTGACCGGCGAAGGGCGCTCGCGCGTTACACTCGGCAACGGTCTCGTCGGGCTGCAGCGCCAAGCCGAGGGACGCTGGCATTTCTTCCTGTTCGATTTCCACCGAAAAGACGCTAATAAGGCTGACCAAGCCACGACGCCATGAACTTCCTGACCGTCATCATCGGCCACATCGGGGGCACCGTGCTCCTGTTGATGCGATCGCTGCGATTCGCCGGCACCCTGCCGCGGCAGCATCGGCGCTTCATCGAGCAGTGTTATGTCATCGGCTATACTTCGCTGCCCATCGTCACCATCCTGAGCTTTTTTATTGGCAGCGTGCTCGCCCTGCAGAGCGGTTACAGCATGGAGAACTTCGGGGCCAAGCAGTTCATCGGCACGCTCGTTGGTCTCACCATGGCCCGCGAACTCGGACCGGTCATGGTGGCCATCCTCATCGCCGGTCGCGTGGGCTCCGCCATCACGGCGGAGTTGGCCTCCATGAAGGTTTACCAGGAGATCGACGCGCTCACGACGATGAACATCCCGCCGGAACGCATGCTGGTGTTGCCGCGACTGGCGGCGATCGTGGTCATGATGCCGGTGCTGTGTATTATCGCCAACCTGTGCGGCTGGTATGGCGGCGCGCTCGTCTGCGAATACACCCACTCCATCTCCGTGGACTCCGAGGCGTATTTCACCGCCTTGAAGGCCTATATGAAAACGCGCGACATCACCGACGGCCTCATCAAGGCCGAGGTCTTCGGCTTCGTGATCGTCACGGTCTGCTGCTACATCGGCCTCAACACCCGGGGCGGCCCGCGCGAAATTGGCGCCTCGGTCACCAAGGCTGTCGTCAGCTCGCTCATTCTCATCCTGGTGCTCGACTACTTCGTCACCAAAGCCCTCCTCATGTCATGAGCAGTCCCAGCACCTTCACTGCGTCCCCGTTTGTGGGCAAAACCTTCGGCATCACGGTCAGCCACCTGAACAAGAACTTCGGTCGGACCGCCGTGCTGCGCGACATCAACCTCGAGATCAAGCCAGGCGAGATTTTCTGCATTATGGGCCCCAGCGGCTCGGGCAAGACCGTCCTCCTGAAACACATTGCCGGTCTTGAGACTGCCACCAGTGGCGAGGTGCGCATCGGCGACTTCGACGCCGCCGACCCGGAGACGCGCAACAAGGTCCACCTGGCCCTGGTGTTTCAGGCCGGAGCCCTTTTCAACTCGCTCTCCGTCTACGACAATCTCGCGCTTTATCCTCGCGAGCACCGCCAGTGCAAAGAGTCCGCCATCCGCGAGCGGGTCATGCATGCCCTTTCAATCCTTTCCCTGGAAAAAGCCGTCAACAAATTCCCTTCCGACCTCTCCGGCGGCATGAAGAAGCGCGTCGCCATCGCCCGGGCCTTGGTGATGGAACCCCAGCTGCTCCTCTACGACGAACCCACGTCCGAGCTCGACCCCGTCATGTCGGCGACGCTCACCGAGATCATCGCCACGCTCCGCGAGCAGACCGCGGTTACCAGCGTCGTCGTCACCCATGACCGCGACCTCGCCTTCGCCATCGCCGACCGCCTCGCCTTCGTGATGGACGGCCGGATCCGCGGCGTGGGCAAGCCTGCGGACTTCAAGAATCCGACCGATCCCATCATCGCCAATTTTCTCAATCCGGTCATCGACCTCAAGAATCCCCGTTTCAAACAACTGGAGAACAGCCATGAATAACACGTCCCAAACCATCCGCGTCGGCCTTTTCTTCCTGCTCGGCCTGGCGCTCGCCTGGATCACATTCGAGTCGCTCAACGGCGGCCGGATTTTCAAAAAACCGGGCTACACGCTCGTGGCTGGCTTCGCCAACCTGAAGGGGCTCAAGACCGGCGACGAGGTCCGGATGGCGGGCGTGAAGGTCGGCGCCGTCCAAACCACCCGCCTCGCCGGAAGTCGGGTCGAAGCGCTCCTCGCCATCGAGCCCGGCGTCAAAATCCCGACGGACGCGGTCGCGAGCGTCGAGCAATCGAGTCTCCTCGGCAGCAACTACCTCGGCGTCACCTTCGGCACGCCCGGCGGTCCGTTGCTCAAGGATGGCGATGAGATCAAGACCAAGGCTACCGTCGACATGAGCGAGGTTATCAGCCAGCTCGGCAATCTCGGCTCCAAGCTCGAGGCCGTCATCGGCGAAATCGGCAAATCCATGGGCACGAGCGGCGAGGGCGGCGGCATTTTCGCTCGCGTGGACAAGCTCGTCAGCGACAACGGGCCCAAGCTCACCGAAACCATCGCCAATCTCCAGGAGATCACGTCGAAGATCAAATCCGGCGAGGGCACTTTCGGGAAGCTCGTCAACGATGCCAAACTCCACGACGAGTTGCTCGCCTCGGTTGGCGAGATCAAACAGGCCGCGGCCGACGCCCGCACCTTCATGGGCGACGCCAAGGGCATTGTTGCCGACGTCAAGGGTGGCAAGGGCGCGCTCGGCGTCCTGCTCTACGACGAAGCCACCGCGTCGAATCTCAAGGTATCGGTCAACAACCTCAAGGAAGTGTCCGACAAGCTCAACAGCGGCAAGGGCACGCTCGGCAAGCTGATCTCCGACGACAGCCTCTATCTGAACGTGCAATCCACGATGAAGAAAGCAGACCGCATGATCGACGGCCTCGGCGACCAAGGCCCCATCACCGCCGTGGGCGTCGCGGCGCAATCGCTCTTCTGATCCGAAATACCGAACAGGCATCTCCATTGCAGGGCGCCCTCGTCGGCGCCCTTTCAATTTCGGCGAAGCCTCGTCATTCCCGGGTCGCGCCCGTACCCCGTGAAACCCGCCGGCATGTGCTACCAGTGTCCCTTAGCTTTTGGACTGTAGGGGCGGGGTCGCCGACGGAGGCTTGGCGGAGATGGCGAAGCAACCCCGACTGGTTCGAGGCGGGATCAGCGATCCCGCCCTACAGCGCCGGCAATTCTAAAGTCTAAAACGAAGGTGCGATTGGTGTGAGACGGTCGCACGGGAGATTTCCATCGCGCCAGACTGGGCTCCAAACAATCTGCATCAGATCGCGCAGAACCGGTAGAGCCCGGACGCACTTTACAAGTGCGCTTTGAGCTCGTGGACGAAAGTGCGACTGACGCGCAGCTTCGTGCCGTTCGTCAACTCGACGCTGTATTCGCCGTAGAGCGCGGGGCCGGCTTTCTTCATGTGGCGGAGATTGACGATCGTGGAACGGTGGATGCGCACAAAGTGTTTGGGGTCGAGCCGCTCCATCATCTTCTGCAGCGACATGCGCACGAAGCGCGACTTGTCCGTCGAGTGCAGGCGCACGTAGTCGCCGTCGGACTCGATCCACAAGATCTCCCCTGGAGCGAGCATGTGGATCTCACCGTCGCATCGGATGAAGAGACGCTGGTCCTCCTCGCGCGGGCGGGGGGCAACGATGCCGTCCTCGGTGACCCCACTGGCCTTGAGCTTCTGCAACGCCTGCATGATGTCGTTCAACCGCCGGGCGAGCTCCTCGCGGTCAAGATTCCGCACCGCAGCCTTGGCCCGGGTGAGGGCAGCGGAAAATCGGGCGCGATTGAAGGGTTTCAGCACATAGTCCACCGCGTGCACCTCGAAGGCCTGTAGCGCGAAATGGTCGTGCGCGGTTACGAATACCACCTGCGGCAAGAGCGGCGCCGGCAGCTTGGCCAGCACTTCGAAACCGGAGATGCCGGGCATCTGTACGTCGAGGAAAAGCAGATCGGGCTTGTGCTCCTTCACCGCCTCGACTGCCTCAAGTCCGTTCGCGCATTGCGCGATGATCTGGATGTCAGGGTCGGGTCGTAGGAGAGCCTCGACGTTCTGGCGGGCCAGAATCTCGTCATCAACGATCAGGGTGCGGATGAGGGCGGTGGTCGTGGTCATGGGAGGTGAGGGTGGCAAAGGGAAAGGTAAGGCGCGCGAGGACGCCATGCGGTGGGTGGTCGCGCAGCTCGAAGCGGGCTGCATCGCCGTAAAGCATATGGAGCCGCGTGCGGGTGTTCTGCACCCCGATGCCCGAGCTACCGAGCAACTCGTCGCGCGGCAGCGCCGGGCCGTCGTTGTAGACACTGAGCACCAGCCGTTCCCTCTCACGCCGGGCGCTGATCCGCAGCAGACGCGCCGACGGCTCCCGGGAGATGCCGTGCTTCATGGCGTTCTCCACGAGCGGCTGGAGCATGAGACAGGGGACTTGGGCGGGGAGACAATCGGGCGCAATGTCGTATTCGACCTGCAGGCGGTCCTGGAAGCGAATGCTCTCGATCTCAAAATAACGCCGCAGGAACTCGAGTTCATGCTCCAATGTGTCCATCGCTTCCTGCCGGTGTTCCAGGGCGCGACGCAGGAGTTCCCCCAAACCCGCGACCACGTCCTCCGCTTCGCGGGTGCGATTGTTGCGGATGAGACTGGTGATGGAATTGAGCGTGTTGAAGAGAAAGTGCGGGTGCAGTTGCATCTTCAGAGCGTCGAGGCTTGCGCGCACCAATCGGGTTTCGAGCTTCGCATTCGCGACACGCAGTTCTCCCGTCAGCAGCTGCCCTGCGCGCCACTGCCGGTAATAGCTGACCGCATACAAAGCGAAAATCGCCATGCAGTAGATCATCAGCGGCAGGTAATCCCATTTGCCGACCGAACGCAGGTCCCGCAAAATTACGGGCAGAAAAGCCCAAGGCAGATGGTTGGCCAGCAGCAGCCGGATTGCGATCACCAGGATGAAGCCCCCCGTGATGAGAAAGGCCATCAGGCAGTGCAGCGCCAGCGCCCACGGCCAGTGCCGGTCCAGCAACGTGAGCCGGCCATGCACCCAGAGAATGAGCGGGGCGAGAAACCACCAGAGCACCCAGACCGGCCATTCATTCAAGGCCGTATAGCGAAACGAAGCTTCGGGCGAACCCAGCAGCCAGCTGCGCGCATCCCACCACAGCCATCCAAACAGCCCGAGCGAGAGCAACAGCCACAACGCCGCCCAGCAACGCCAGTCGCGAAACCCATGACGGCAAATTTGGGCCAGTTTCATAGGGCGTTGGGCCGGGCCGGTTCACCGTTTTCGAGCGGGCGCAGGGCGAGCCGCTTGAGCGCCTGCCGGCCGAGTGGATCGGCGTACCAGCCTTCCACCTCGACCGACAGCAGCGTGCGGCGGCGTTCGAACATCATGGGAATCGTCGGCACAGCTTCCATCGCCTGCCGTTCGATCTGTTCCAGACGCTGAAGCCGCTCCAATCCGGTCGTGTTGTTGGCCTCGGCTAACAGTCGTTTCATCTCGGGGTTGATCCAGCGGGTGCCGCTGAAAGTCTCCGGGAAGGCGAAGACGCCCAACATATCACCGGCATCAGGCACCGTGGCGATGAGACCGCTCGGGTAAACGTCATAGTCTCCCGTTTTCATGCCCCGTTTTCGCTCCTCCTCCGTCTGGAATGCGAGGTAGGTGCGGATGCCGAGTTCGCGAAACCAGCGCTCGGTCCACGCCTGCCAATAGCCGTAGTTGGCGTCGCGCGCGGACATCGGCATGATGAGGACGGGAAAATTCCTGCCGCCGGGATAGCCCGCCTCCGCAAGGAGGCGCCTTGCTTCATCGGCGTTTTCCTTGAGCAGCGAGAGGCGGGGCCGCCCGGGCATGTCGGGAACCCATGCGTAGGCCGGAACCAGACGGTCGGCATCGTCTTTGCGGATCGAACCTGCCCGGTCCATCGCCAGGGCCAGCGCCCGCCGCACGCGCGGATCGCGCAATGGACCGCGCGTTACATTCAGATCCATGGCGGTGATGACCATCGCCATCTCGCTTTCCTCCGTCAGGCAGCGACGGGTGGGCACGGCCGTGGGTGACCCGGCCGGAATCGGGGCCATCAGGTCGGCCCGGCCGGCAGCGACCAGCAGACGGGCCATCCGGAAATTGTCGGCACAGATGTATTCCACGCCGGCCAGCCGGACGGTTGACCGGCCGTGATAGTGAACATTGGTTTTCAACCGGAAGCTGCCGGCTTTGGCCCGCTCCAAGCAAAAGGCGCCATTCGTCACCAGCGTCGCCGGTTCGCGGCGGTAGCGCTCCTCCTTGAGCACCTTCTCCGTGCTCTCGTGCAGTGGCGAGAGCAGCGGGTCCGCCAGTTCGGCCACGAAGGTCGAGCGCACGGCGCCCAGCTTGATGCGCAGCGTGAAATCATCCACGACTTCCAGCCCTAGGGAGCCCCCGTCAGCCCCCTTTTCGCGGTGAAACTTCTCGGCATTCTCGACCGGAAAAAGCACGGCAGCCTGACCACCGTCCTGCAACAGAAGCCGCCGCCAGGCCCGGACGAAATCCCGCGCAGTAACCGGTTCGCCGTTGCTCCAGCGACCGTCGCGGCGCAACGCGATGGTCAGGGCGCGACGGTCATCGGACCAGCGCCAGCCCTCCGCGGCCGCGGGTTGCGGCTGCCCCGTCTCAGGGTCGCATTCGATCAACGGCTCCCAAAGGCAGAGTACGAACTGATTCTGCGTCGGAAGCGGAAAGCCCCAGCGGTGCGGATCGGGCCAAACTGGCTGAACGTGAGCCACGCGCAGTACGTCCTTGTCCGTCGCTGGTCGCGGCATCACCGGCAAGTCGTGACGAGGCCCTAGGAAAACCGCCAGCATCAGCGCACCCGCACCGGACATGGCGAGGGTCATCCCCCAAAGGATGCGCGAGGACGTAGTCATTGTGCTGGGCGTTGCCATTAACCCATCGGTCAGGGCAACGCAATGTTCACCACCCCTCAATGGGAGCGCGGCCGGTGTCCACGTCGGTGCGACGAAACACTAAAATCGCGCGCCGAAACGCAGGACCGTTATCCTTTTGGAGGCGGGACTATCAGTCCCGCAAGGCCACCGCATCGCAGCCGGCATCCCGCGGGACTGATAGTCCCGCCTCCACCGAACCAAGAGCACGCCGTCCCTTACTTCCGCGGGCCGCCTTGCGAGAAGTAGCGGGCGCGCAGGCGCAGGCCGTTCAACCGGATGAAGCCCGTGGCGTCGCTCTGGTTGTACCACGATTTCACGCCCTCCATGGACGCGATTTTGTCGTCGTAGAGCGAATATTTCGATTTCCGGCCGCAGGTGATGATGTTGCCCTTGTAGAGCTTGAGCCGGACGGTGCCGCTCACGTGCTTCTGGGACTCGTCCACGAGGGCTTGCAAGGCTTCGCGCTCCGGGGCGAACCAGAACCCGTAATAGACGAGCTCCGCGTACTTCGGGATGAGCGAGTCGCGCAGGTGCATGACCTCGCGGTCCATGGTGAGCGATTCCACCTGGCGGTGGGCCTGCATGAGAATGGTGCCGCCGGGAGTCTCGTAAACGCCGCGGGACTTCATGCCGACGAAGCGGTTCTCCACGAGGTCCACGCGACCGATGCCGTGCTTGCCGCCAAGCTTGTTGAGCACCTTGAGCACGCCGGCCGGGGATAGTTTTTTGCCGTTCACCGAGACGCAATTGCCCTGTTCGAAATCGAGTTCGACGTATTCGGCCTTGTTGGGCGCGTCCTCCGGCGAGACGGAGAGCTTGAACATGCCCTTGTTCTCCTTGGTGGTCGGGTCGAACCATGGATCCTCGAGGATGCCGGCTTCGTAGGAAATATGGAGGAGGTTGCGATCCATCGAATACGGCTTCTTGAGCGAAGCCTCGACGGGGATCTTGTGTTCCTGGCAGTACGCGATCATTTCGGCGCGGCCGGGGAACTCGTCGCGGAACTTCTCGATTTTCCACGGCGCCAGAATCGCGAGGCGCGGGTTGAGCGCCATGTAGGTGAGCTCGAAGCGGCACTGGTCGTTGCCCTTGCCGGTGGCGCCGTGGGCGACCGTGTCGGCCTCTTCCTTCTTCGCGATCTCAACCTGCGCCTTGGCGATGAGCGGGCGGGCGATGGAGGTGCCGAGGTAGTATTGCCCTTCGTAGATCGCGTTGGCGCGGATCATCGGGTAGATGAAATCACGGGCAAATTCCTCGGTAAGATCGAGGGTATAGTGTTTCGAAGCGCCGGTCTTCCGCGCCTTGGCGGGCAGGCCGTTGAGCTCCTCTTCCTGGCCGATATCGGCGGCAAAGGTGACGATTTCCGCGTCGTAGGTTTCCTTGAGCCATTTGACGATGACCGAGGTGTCGAGGCCGCCCGAATATGCTAGAACGATCTTCATAGTAGAACCCGCAGTGTTGGGGGGCGGTCTGGCCGGCCGCAAAATAAAAAACGCCTATTACACCCACGGAGAATCAGCAGGATTGCTTTTGTCCAGTCACAGTCCGATGCTCCGAGCGGCTCCATGAGCAATACCTCCTTTCGGCTCGGCTCGAAATCAACCGGCGGCTTCACCTTGGTGGAAATCATGGTAGTCGTCGTCATCATCGGTCTGCTGGCCGCGCTGGCGATTCCGGCTTTCCAGCGCAACCGGCGGAATTCCCAAAACACGCGCATGGCGAATGATTTTCGCGTTTTCAGCCAAGCTTTCGAAATTTACAATACTCAGAATGGAGCTTGGCCCGACTCTGCGGCGGCGGGCGCAGTCCCTACCCTCCCAGTCTCCATCTCCGATACGCTGCGAACTTCAAACTGGCAAAGTACCACCGTCTTCGGGGGCCTTTGGCAGTGGGACAACGCCCTCGCCTCAGCGGGTGACGCGGGCATCTGCGTCACCGGCTTCACGTGCACGGACCAGCAGTTGGGCGAACTCGATGCGAAGATCGACGATGGCAATCTCAGCACCGGCCGTTTTCGCAAGACCTCGTCGACGCGCGTGATCTACATTCTGGCCTCCGGAACGTGAGGTTCGTCTGATTTCCCGTCGCAGGAGGCCGTTTACAGGCCCCTACAGGAAACCGGCTCAACGCTTCATTGACGCCAATCGGGCAAGAATCGCCTTTTGCACGTGCAGACGGTTTTCGGCCTCGTCGAAAATGATGCAACGCGGGTTGTCCAGAACCTCCTGCGTGACTTCCTCGCCGGCGTGCGCCGGCAAACAGTGCATGAAGAGAGCATCCTTCTTGGCCGCGGAGAAGAGCTTTCCGTCTACTTGATAGGGCCGCAGCAGCTTCAGGCGCCGCGCCGCTTCCTTTTCCTGCCCCATGCTAGTCCACACGTCCGTATAAACGATGTCCGCACCGTCCACCGCTTCATACGGATCGGTCGTGAATTGAAACCCGCCGCCCAGTTTCCGCACGTCTTCGCGGATGGTCGCGCCGGGCTCGTAACCCTTCGGGCCGGCCAGGGCGATTTTCATGCCGAAAAGATTGGCCCCGAGAATCCATGAATTGGCCATGTTGAACCGCGTATCGCCGAGGAAGGCGATCTTCCGGCCCTTGAGCGAAGCCAGCAGATCCTCCTTCGGGCCCGCCCAGCGTTCCGCCGCGGAAAAGGCGTCGGTATAAATCTGACACGGATGCAGGTAGTCGGTCAGTGCATTGATTACGGGTAACCCGCCATGCTCGGCGAGCTGCTCAATGTCCGACTGCGCATAGGTGCGCACGATGAGACCGTGCACGAAGCGAGACAGCACCTTGGCCGTATCGGAGATTGTCTCGCCCCGTCCGATCTGGATGTCGTTCGTGTTAAGAAAAAGCGGATTGCCGCCGAGTTCGTGGATCGCGACCTCAAACGAGACCCGCGTGCGGGTGCTCGACTTGGCAAAGATCATCGCCCACGTCTGGCCGGCGAGCGGTTTCGCGTGCGTGCCGCGCTTTTTCTTCAACTGGCGCGTCGTCGCAAAAATCTCCGCTACCTCGTTGCGGGAAAAATCGGTCTCCTTGAGAAAATGCCGCATGGTCATGCCTTATTTTTGGGCTGTCAGGACGGCTCGGATGATGGCAGTGGCGCGATCCAAATCAGCCTTGGTCGCGATCAACGGGGGCAGGAGCCGGATAGTGTTGCCCCCCGCAGTCGGAGCCAGGAGACCGGCTTCGCGCAAAGCGGCGACATAGGGCGACGGATCGTTGTGGAGCGCCACACCCAGCATGTAGCCGCGGCCGGTGATGGCCCGCACATGCTGCGGGAAATCAGAGATCAGCTTCTCCAGGTCGGCTTTCCAAGCCGCACCGTACGTGCGGACCTTCTCGAGCAGATTGTCGCGATCCATCACATCGAGCACCGCCAGCGCGGCCGCACACGCGAGTGGGGTGCCACCGAAGGTCGATCCGTGCGTGCCGGGCGTGAAGAGCTCGGCATGCTTCTCCGCGGCCCAGATGGCGCCCATCGGATAGCCACCGGCGATCCCCTTGGCCATGCCGACCGCGTCCGCGCGGATGCCGGAAGATTGGAAGGCGTAGAACGTGCCGGTCCGACCGATGCCGCACTGCACCTCGTCGAGCATCAGGAGCAGGTTGTGTTGATCGCACAGCTTGCGGAGGCCCCAGAGAAATTCGTCGGTGCAGGGATTGACGCCGCCCTCGCCTTGCACGGTCTCGACGAAAATCGCCGCGGTGTCGTCGTCCACGAGGTCCGCAAAGCTCTGCAGATTGTTGATCTCACCGAAAGAAAAACCCGGGACGAGCGGGCGGAAGCCTTTCTGGATTTTTTCCTGCGGTGTTGCGCTCATGCCGCCAAAAGTCCGGCCGTGGAAGGCCTGCTTGGCACAGATGATCTTGTAGCACTTCCCTTCCTCGCCGGTTTTCCGGACGCCATGCAACCGCGCGAGCTTGATCAGGCCTTCGTTGGCCTCGGTACCGCTGTTGCAGAAGAAGACCCGTCCCGGACCGGCGTGCTGCACGAGCCGACGCGCGAGTTCACCCTGATTCGGATGCCGGAAAAGATTGCTGACGTGAATGAGTTCGCCCGCCTGCCGTCGGATCGCCTCGACCCAGGCCGGATGGCAATGCCCCAGTGCGGCGACGGCGACACCGGAGGTGAAATCCAGATACTCGCGGCCGGTATCGTCCCAGACTGAAACACCCTGCCCCCGCACGAGCGTCAGCGGCGCACGCGCGTAATTCTTCATGACGTAGGCATCATAAAGCTCGGCGGTGTTCGTGCGAACGATGGAGGGAGTGGTCATGGATTTCAGAATTACGATTTGGTTTCGGAGTGTTCCTCGACTCAATCGTAATTCGTAAATCGCTAATCGTAAATAGGCTCAGCCGTGGACAATTTCGGTCCCCACACCTTTGTCGGTGAAGATCTCGAGCAAAAGGCTGTGCGGCATCCGGCCGTCGATGAAGTGGACCCGCTGCACGCCCTCCTGCAGGGCGCGCACGGCGCTCTGCACTTTCGGGCGCATGCCTTTGTCGATGACGCCGCGCTTCTTGAGGCCGTCAACGTCCCCGACCTTGACGGAGGAAATGAGCGTGTCCGGATTCTTGAAATCCTCGAGCAAGCCGGGGACATCGCTCATGTAAACCAGCCGGCGTGCCCGCAACGCGCTGGCCACGCGCCCGGCGGCGACGTCGGCATTCACGTTGTAAGGCTTCCCGTCGAGGCCCTCGGCCACGGGTGAGATTACGGGCATAAAACCATCGGCGATCTCCTTCTTAATCATCTTCACCTTCACTTCGGTGACATCGCCGACGTAGCCGAGATCGACCGGTTTGCCGTCGTCATCAACGGTGAGCTTTTCGCATACGAGCACGCTGTCGCCGGCCATGCCCTTCGGATTGGCGCGAACGGAAGTGAGAATATCGCACACATCCTTGTTCACGACCTCGTCGAGCGTCTTCTTGACGATCGCAATGGTCGCCTCGTCGGTGACGCGCAGACCGTTGATGAAATTTGCCTTCAGGCCGGAGCCCTCCATCGCGCGGCTGATCGCCTTGCCGCCGCCGTGCACCACGACGACGTTGATGCCGACCGCAGCGAGGAACGCGATGTCGGTGGAGACGCGCCGGCGGGCCGTCGGATCCGGGTCGTCCATGAAGCTGCCGCCGTATTTGACGACGAAGGTGGAGCCCCGGAAATCCTGGATATACGGCAGGGCCTCGTGGAGAATCTTGGCCTTCGCGATCAGCGCGGAGATATCCATGGGGGAATGGCTCAGAGATTTTCGTGCACGACCGTCGCGGGCGGGAAGCCGTTGAAGTAGGTCGCTGAGGCGTGGCTATAAGCGCCGATGTTGACGCTGTAGACCAGATCGCCGCGCTCGAGATTCGGCAGATTCTCGGCCATCGACACAACGTCGAGCGCGTCGCACGTCGGGCCGAAAACGGAGCTGAGGCTGGTCGGGCCTTTCTTGAAAGCGTGGATCGGATATTTGCAGTGATCGAAGATCACGCCCGAGTAGGTGTGATACACGCCGTCGTTGATGTAGTAGCTCGTCTTGCCCTCGCGGACGACCTTGCCGATGACGGACGATACACTCGTGCCGGTGACGGCGGCGAGGAAACGACCCGGTTCGGCGAGAACCTGGATGTCCTTCGGGAAGAGCCGGTCGAGCTCGGTGTTGATGACTTTGGCGAGCTCAGCGAACGGACGCACCGACGAATCATACGGGGCCGGAAAACCGCCGCCAATATCGAGCAGGTTCATCTTGGTGTAGCCACGCGTGCGGGCTTCCTCGAAGATGTGGGCGGTGAGGTTGAGCGCCTGGACGTAGTTATCGAAGTTGGTGGTTTGGCTGCCGACGTGAAAACTGATGCCCTCGACAGTCAGACCGAGGCGGTCGGCCGCAAGGATCAGGTCGACGGCCTCGCCCGGCATCGCGCCGAACTTGGACGAGAGCTCCACCATCGCGCCGGTATTCGGTACCTTGAGGCGCAGGCACAGTCCGGCGTTCGGCGCGTGCTGCTTGATCTTGTGGATCTCCTCGAGGTTATCGAACGTCACGAGCGGCTTGTACTGGTTGAGTTGCTCAAGCGTGTCCGTCGGCTTCGTCGGATTGGCGTAGATGATCTTGTCCCAGATCCACTGCTGGCGCTGCTTCGCCGGCATCTTCTTGATGTTGTCGTAAACGATCTTGAACTCCGGCATCGAGGCGACGTCGAAGCTGGCGCCCTCCTTGAAGAGCGTGCGCACGATCATCGGGTCGGGGTTGGCCTTGACGGCGTAATAGACCTGGATGCGCGGGAGGTGCTTGCGGAATTCGCGGTAGGCCTTCCGCAGCGCATCATGGTCGATGATGAACAGCGGGGTGCCGTGTTTCTTTGCGAGTTGCTGGAGCCGGGCCTTGGAGATCATGTCGGTTTGTTTGCTACCTCGCGAAGCGTCATTCTGAGCGAAGCGAAGAATCCACGTGGAGCGGCAGGCGCTCGCAGGGAGAATTGCGTGGATCCTTCACTGCGTTCAGGATGACGGAACGGGAATTTACCCGGCATCCGTCACAAGGAAGTTCTTGAACTGCCACGGATCCTTGTGGTCGAGATCGGGCTTGTTGTACTTGTCGAAGGTGGTGTCGCGGTTCTTCAGCGGCGTCCAGTCGTAGGGCTTGGAGATCCACTTGCCGAGGTAGGGCTTCGAGATCTTGAGGACGTAGTCGTGCGGCATCTGGTCGGGAACGACGACGCCTTCCTCGGGGTTCTCGATCATCCACATCGTCGCGGCGACGACCGAGATCGCGACCTGCATGGTGGTGGCGTTCTGGTGCGGAACCAGGCGGCGGGACTCCTCGATGCTGAGATCGGAACCGACCCACCACGAGTTGTAGTCGTGGCCCATAATCAGCGCGCCGAGCACGTCGGCACCGCCGGTGATCTCGTCGTTCATGATGCGCTGGTTCTCGTTCAGGTGGTAATTGTAGCCGCGCATCTCGTTCAGCGAGGAGATGGCTTCGTCGCACGGGCAGTAGGCGTAGTGCATTGTCGGACGGTAAACGGCCTTGCCGTTCTTCCAGACGGTAAGCGCATCGGAGATGGTGAAGGCCTCGCCGTGACGGACGACCATGCCGAGAATGGTCCAATTCGGCACAAAGGAGCGGACCCACACGTTGATGCCCATCTGCGCGAGACAGATCTGGTTCTTCGGCCCTTCCTTGTGCTGGAAGGCATGCTTCGGAAGCGTCTTCTCGTGCGTGCCCCAACCCATCTCGGAGGTCGTCGTGCCTTCCTCACGGAAGCCCTCGATGGACCAGGTGTTCACGAATTCGTCGACCTGCTTGGGCTTGTTCGTGATCTGGGTGTCGCGCTCGGAGCAATGGATGACCTTCACGCCGAGTTCCTGGGCGAGCTCGTTGAAGGTGCCGGCCGCGATGAGGCTGGCGATCTTCTTGGCCCGGGCACCCTTGGCCTTGCCGTCCTTGATGAGCTTGTTGCCGATGTCGATGAGGCCCTGCTTGACGAAATGCGAGATGAGGCCGGGGTTGGCGCCGTGCTCGATGACGGCGGTCGGGCCCTTCGTTTTCCACTTCTTGATCATGCGGCGCAGGTTCATGTGGCGCCAGTAAAGGGTCTTCTCGGTCGGATGAGAGCCGGACTTGTACGGGTCCCACAGCTCGGTCGAAGTGTTGATGTAGCGCACGCCATTGTCGTGGCACCACTGGAGAATCTCGCAGGCATCGATGTTCCAGGCGAGGTCGATGAGGATGTCGCCCGGGCCGACGTGCTTCGCGAGCAACGTCGCCATGTTGTCCTCGGTCACGCGATCATTCAGGTAGCGCACGCCCTTCTTGATCCACTTCGCCAGCTTCTCCTTCTTGTTCACGAAATCCATCACCGTGACGTTTTTCGCCGGCACCTTGAGGTGCTTGAAG
>DATCRM010000373.1:0-2465 GCA_036568985.1 Lacunisphaera sp.
CCTACGGCCCCAACGGCTCCGATACGGTGGGCGGTGTGGCCGAGCGTTGGGACATCTCATCCGACGGGCTGGTCTACACCTTTCACCTGCGCGGCGACGCCAAGTGGTCCAACGGCGATCCGGTGACCGCCGGGGATTTCGTGCGCTCCTACCAACGCATCCTCACCCCTGAGCTGGCAGCGGAATACGCCTATAAATTTGCCGCGGTGATCGGAGCCGACGAGTACCAACACGGCGTGCTAAAGGATTTCAGTCAGGTCGGCCTCAAGGCAATCGACGCCCGCACCCTCGAGATCCGCCTCAAGTACCGCGTGCCCTTCCTGCTCGAAGCCATGAAGCACTACGCCTGGTACCCGGTGCATATTCCCACCGTGGAAAAATACGGTGGACTCGCCGCCCGCGGCACGGCGTGGACCCGGGCGGAGAATCTCGTCGGCAACGGTCCCTTCGTCCTGAAGAGCTGGCGGCCAGGTCAGGTCATCGTGGCGGAGCGCTCGCCCACCTATTGGGACCGCGATGCCGTGAAGCTCGATGCCATCCATTTCTTTCCCACGGAAAACCTCGAAACCGAGGAGCGTATGTTCCGCACCGGCCAGCTGCACAAGACCTACGAGCTGCCTGCTTCCAAACTCGACGTGTACCAGCGCGACTTTCCCGACTCCTACCGGTCCGATCCGTACTACGGATCCTATTTCTTCCGCTTCAATACCACCCGAAAACCGCTCGACGATGTGCGCGTCCGTCGGGCGCTCTCCCTCGCCATCGACCGCGAAAGCCTCGCCCGCAACGTGGTTCGCGGCGGCATGCAACCCGCGTACGGCTTGGCCCCATCCTCCGCCAAGTTCGCCCCCCGCGCCAAACTGACCGGTGATGTCGCCGAGGCCCGGCGCCTGCTGGCCGACGCCGGGTTCCCCGAAGGTCGCGGCTTCCCGCGCCTCGACCTGCTCTACAACACCCAGGAAAACCACCGCCGCATCTGCGAGGCCTTGCAGGAAATGTGGCGGCGGAACCTCGGCATCGAGGTCGGCTTGGTGAACCAGGAATGGAAAGTCTACATCAGCAGCATGGACCGCCTCGACTACGACATCGCCCGCGGCGGCTGGATCGGGGACTACGATGACCCCAACTCGTTCTACGATACCTTCGTCACTGGTGGTGGCAACAATCGCACCGGCTGGTCCAGCGCGCGCTACGACCAGTTGCTCCGTGACACGGGTCAGGCCGCGGATGAGCCGGCGCGCATGGAGCTCTACCAACAAATGGAGCAGATCATCGTGGATGAGCTGCCGATTATGCCGGTCTATTTCTACCGCAAAGTCTACGCCCTTTCCCCCAAGGTGCACTGGCCGCCCAACGTGCTCGACAACCAGAACTGGAAATTCGTCTGGTTGAAGGAATAGACGGGCAGCCCAATTGTAGGAGCTTGTTTACAAGCGACCCAACGAGCACCCGTCGGCATACTTCGTTGTCGCCTGTAAACAGGCTCCTACATTCCCGGCAGACCTCCTGACGCGTCCTTTGCCTTTTCCGTCTGGCCTCCCGCTGCCGTCCGCATTCAGCTGAGCGGCAACACCGCCATGCTTCGTTTCGTTCTCCGCCGCCTGCTCCAGACCATTCCGGTCCTCTTCGTGATCATCACGGCGACGTTCTTCATGGTGCGTTTCGTACCCGGCGGACCCTTCACGGCGGAGAAAGCCATCCCGCCGGAAATATTAAGGAATCTCGAAGCCCATTACGGCCTCGATCAACCCCTCTGGCGCCAATACCTCAGCTATCTCGGCAAAATCGCCCGCGGCGATCTCGGGCCTTCCTTCAAGTACCCGAACCGCACCGTCAATGAGATCATCGGCGACAAGCTGCCGGTTTCCCTCGAACTCGGCGGCTGGGCGCTGCTCGTCGCCCTCAGCCTCGGTCTGCCGCTCGGCGTTCTCGCCGCCGTGAAACGCAACACCGTCATCGATTACCTGTGCAGCGCCGTCGGAATGATCGGCATCTGCGTGCCGACCTTTGTCCTCGGACCACTGCTCGCGCTTTCCCTCGGCATCTACTTGCACTGGTTCAACGTCTCCGGCTGGTATGGCCCGACCGACCGCATTCTTCCCGGTATCACGCTCGGGTTCGTCTACGCCGCCTACATCATGCGCCTCACGCGCGGTGGCATGCTCGAAGTCCTCAACCAGGATTTCATACGCACTGCCCGCGCGAAGGGCGCCTCGGAGGCACGTATCGTCCTGCATCATGCCTTGCGCGGCGGACTGCTGCCGGTGGTGGCATTTCTGGGGCCTGGCATCGCTGGCATCCTCACCGGCTCCTTCGTCATCGAGACGATTTTTCAAATTCCCGGCCTGGGCCGCGAATTCGTGAACATCGCCTTCAACCGCGACTACACCCTCGTTCTCGGCACGGTGATCCTCTATGCGAGCCTGATCGTCGTCTGCAACCTGGTGGTGGACGTCGTGCAGGTG
>DATCRM010000374.1:0-3893 GCA_036568985.1 Lacunisphaera sp.
GTGGCGCAGCCGATTCCGGAAGAGGTGCGGGCGAAGCTGGAAATCGCGCCGGTATCCGCGTCGGCCTGAACCGTCAGAGGCGTTCGCGCAACGGACTGAATTTCCGCTGCCGTCATCCGAAGATCCCAGGACCACGCAATCACCAGCTTGGGTAAGACCATCAAAGAACATCCCTACCGTCATCCTGAGCCGTGCGAAGGATGACGCAACGAGGGGATTCTTCGGGATCCCAAGCCGGCGATGCCCCGCTTGATCGCATGTCCGCCTCACCCCCGCTGCGCCCACGGCCGGGGGAGAATGTCGACCGCATACGTTTTCACCGGCTCCGATTTTCCCTTCACTGAAATACTGCCAAGGAACCGCAGGGTGCTTTCCTCGCCGGCGGCGCGGGCGGTGGCCTCGCTGACGATGATCGCGGTCTGGTGAACCGATTCCTTGGTCTGCGTCTCGAGCCGGGAAGCCAGGTTCACGCCGTCGCCAATGACGGTGTAATTGAGGCGGGTCTTGGAACCCATATTGCCGGCGACGACCCGGGCCGTATTGATGCCGATGCCGAAGGCGAGGCGCGGGCGGCCTTCCGCTGCGAGCTGTTGGTTCAGTTCCTCCAGCGCATCGCCCATGGCGCGGGCGGCGGCGATCGCGCGGGCGGCGGCATCGGGCATCGCGACCGGGGCGCCGAACAGGGCCATGATTGCGTCGCCGATGTATTTGTCGATGACCCCGCCATGCTGCTCGACGATTGTGCTCATGCGATCGAGGTAGCGGTTGAGGAGGGCCAGCACGTCGGCCGGCGGCATTTTCTCGCTGAAACTGGTGAAGTCGCGCAGGTCGCAGAAAAGGATGGTGACCTCGCGTTCCTCGCCGCCGAGCTTCAGGTCGGAATGGAGCAGTTGGGTGGCAATCTCGGGCGAGACGACCATGCCGAGAAGGTTGCGCACCCGGTCCCGTTCGGCGAGGCCGGCGGTCATCTGGTTGAAGGCGGTGGCGAGCTGGCCGAGCTCGTCCGCGCGCGGCAGGTCGATGCGCTGCGTGTAGTCGCCGGCGGCGACGAGCTTGGTGTGCTGCGCCAATTGCTGGACCGGCCGGCTGACGCCGCGCGCGATGCCAAAGGCCACCAGCGTGGCGGCGAGCAGGGCGGCGAGGGAGATATAGAGAACGATTTTTTCAAGCTCCCGGGCCGGGGCGAGCTCGGCCGTCAGGGAGCGCTGCAATGCGATGCGCGCTGACGCCTCGCCCAGCAGATCAAGGGATTCGAAGAGGGTGACGTAGGGCTCTCCGCCCAGCGTCAGGTCTGCGCTGCCCGCCACTTGGTCGGGATGAGCGGCATGATAGGCCAGGACCTCGCGGGCCATGGCATCGGACAGAGTCGAGGAAAGCACCCGGTGGTTGGGTTCAACAGGATCCGAGGTGAAGGTGAACTCCAATAGCGTCGTATTCTTGATCGGCTGGGTGATCGTCGTGTCGATCGGGTAGGCGAGACCGAACCATCCAGCCACATTGGGATAGGGGGCGTAGAGCGGTACCACCACGAGCACGTGTAGCTTGTTTTTCAGATAGGAATAGTCGCTCGCCCGCTCCATTTCCGCTTCGGCCGCCCGCCGGATCAGGTGGCGGAAAGGCCGGACGTTTTCCGTTGCGAGGCTCTGGTTTTCCTCGCTCAGCGCGAGTATCTCGCCTTCCGGGGAGAACAGGGTGATGAACGGGGGCTGCGAGGTGGCGCCGAGCTTCACTCGGTCGGCATAGCTGGCGAGGGTGGAGCGGAGAGTCTCCCGGTCCAGCGGATCCTGCATGATGAGCTTCCGTATCTGGTAATCGTTGCTCAGCACCTTGGCGCTGCCGGCCAGAAAATCGATGCGCTCGCTTAGGTTCTGTCGGAAGATTTTCGCGCCCGTTACAAGGTTTTGCTCGATGTGTTCGCGGGCGTTGCGCTCGTTCGCGCTCGACACCAGCAGATAGACCGCGATTTGAACGATGGCGAAGAGACCGGCCAGCAGGAAGAGCAGCTGGGTGCTGAATCGCCGGAAGCGGGGAAGCCGGAGAGCCACGGGTCAGCGATAGCCGCCGGTTTTTCCGCCGAGGGGACGGCGCACGCGTCGGTCGGGCTTGAGCGCGACGCTGAAGGTTTCGGCCGTCGCGCTTCCGTCCGTCAGGACTATTTCCTTTGTTTCCAGTTTGCTCATGCGGGGATGCCAGAGTTCGAGACGGTAGCGGCCGGCGGGAGCCGTGAGTTTCACGGCACCGTGCGGGTCTGACTTGGCGAACCAGGGGGTGGGGACGACGACAAGATGGGAAATCATCCAGTCGTGAATATTGCAGCCGATCGTGACCAGTCCGGGAATTTCGAAGACGATGGATTCCTTCTGTCCAGGATTGTAGAGCGGCAGCTCGAACTTCTTGGGCTTGGAGAGCGAGTAGACGTGATGCTGGACCGTGTCGCGGTTGGGGAACACCACGCGGGTGCCGGTTTGCACCACGGTCACAAAGGCGGCGAATTCCTGGTCCTCTTGGGCAATCTCGACCTGGGCATCGGCCGCGACTGCCGGAGCCGGGGCGTCGAGTGGGATGAGCGAGACGACGGTGTCGGCGACAGGTTCACCGCCCTTGCTGTTGGTGAGTGTGCAGGTGAAGTCGGCGGCCTGAAGGGTGATGGCCGCGAGGCACGCAAGCAGGCCGAAGCGGACGAGATGCATGATCGGAGCGGGATTCTGATTCAACACGCGCGCAGCATACAGGTTTGCGTCGCGGTGCGAAGCGAAGAATCGGACTGCTTATCTGCAAAAGCTGTAGGAGGGGCTTTACGCCCGATGGGATGCGTTTCTATGGGAGATCGGGGCATAAAGCCCCTCCTACAAATGGAGAAGCCGGTGTTTCGTGTTTTGCACACATCTCATTAAAACCGATGCGTCAGGCTCAGGCCCCAGGAATCGGTCGGGTAGGCGATGCCGATGCGGTTGACGACATAGGCTCCGGTCCGGCGCACCTCGACCGAGGTGCGAGCGTTGAAGGCGTAGCCGAGGCTGATCGACCACAGGTCCACGTCGGCCTCGACATTGTAGGAAACCCATTTCGGACCGTACAGATGAGTCACCGTCCACGGACGGGCGTTGTAGTAGGTGGACACCGCCGGTCCGAATCCGCCGCTGATGGCCTGGGCCCAGACGGTCCACGCGGCGTTGGCCACAATATCGCCGCCCAGGCGGCCGGCGCTGGCGGAGAGGGTCCAGTGATCGTCGATGTCCCATTGCGCGTCGACGGAAAACGAATGCTGGTTGAGGTCGAAGGTCGCACTGCGGGCGTCGTGTTCAAGGAGGCTCGCATTGGCGGCGAGGCGGACGTTGGCCAATACGCGTTTGGACACCTGCACACCGGCTTCGGTGGTCCAGCCGCGATCGCCGGCGAAGCGCGCGGATTTGTAGGAGGTGCCGGCGCTGAATTTCAGTACGGTCGCCTGCGGGCCGAGGCCGAATTTGGTCTGAAGGGCAAGGCGTCCGGCGAAACGCACGTTATCGGTCAGGTCGTAGTCGGGCACGCTCAGCGAGCTGGCTTCGGCGCTGGCCGTCAGGAGCAGGTTGCGGGTTAGTTGGCGGGGCAGCGCGCTGCTCACGCTGAATTCGTACGTGATGGCGTCCTTGCGGGTGGGCTCGTAGGAAGTGCGGCTCAGGTTATCGACTTGGTTGACGCCACCGGTGGCGATGAGATGCAGGCTTTCCAGCCAATCGGGAACGGCGGTCGCGGCCTGGCCGCACGTGGCGAGGGCGAGGAAGCCGCACATGAATAGACCCAAAGGCGAGTGTCTCATAGCAACGGTTGGAGAGTGCGCCAGACGGTTTCGGCCACGATCTTATGACCTTCGGGAGTGGGGTGGATGCCATCGGGTTGGTTCAGTCGGGGAT
>DATCRM010000375.1:0-26327 GCA_036568985.1 Lacunisphaera sp.
GTTGCAGGTCGGTCCATACGAGTTCCTTGCCATCCCGCGTGAAGCGCGCCCATTCGGCAGCGGTCTCATCGCGACGCGCGGTGCGCACATGGGCCGACAGGGGCGACACGCCCTTGTCCGAAGTCTTGTAATCAATCACCCGCATCGCGCCGCTTTCGACATGGCGCTCAACCCGGTCGATTTTCGCACTCACCGTCAGTGCGCCAAGCGTCAGCTCGAATTTGCGCTCAACGTGCTCGACCACCCAGCCCTCCGCCCGCTGCTCCGCCTGCACCTCAGCGGCGCGCGCCAGGCGCTGACGCGCCGATTCCAGCTGAACGACAAGCGGCAACGTCAGCTCGGCGCCATAGCGATCGCGCGACCGCCGATTCAACTGCCCCACCAGGAACTCCCGCAGCACCGCGGCATCGGTGCAATCGCGCAACGCGGTTTCCTTTCCCATTGCTTCCAACGCGGCATGACAGAGCGTGCCGAAATCCAACGCGTCCAGCTCACTCTTGAATGGGTCCACCGTTTCCATCTTCAAAGCATGCTTAAGGTAGAAACGGAACGGACACCGCAGGTAGTCGCGGAACGCCGTTACCGAGATGCGTCCGGGCGGACTCACCATTGGCGGGGTCAGTCGCCATGCCCGCCGCCACGGCAGGGAGGGCCGGACCGCCTCCACCGGGCGAAAAAGCATCGCCACCCGTTCCGGCAACGCGGCCTCGTCGCACGCCATCAACAAGCGCGAAGGCCTCAGCGGGTCCCCCGCCGCGGATACCTTCCCCACCAACAAATCGAGCCGCCCGGTTTCGCGCCGGCACGCGGCCAGCGCGGCGAGCAGGTAAGCATCGCGGGCGAAACGCGTATCATTGGTTTTCAAGCCCAGTCGCCCCCGCAGTGCTTCCGGCAGGAATGGATCGCCCGCCACAGTCTCGGGTACGCAACCGTCGTTCAAACCCGTGACCATGAGGTGCGGCGCATCCTCCCACAGCAATTCCAACCAGCCGAGCAAATCCACCGCACCCGCCGCACGCGTGTCGAAGCGCACGCTTTCGCCGAACTGGGCCAGGGTCAGCTCCCACCACTCGGCGTTGGTTAATCCCGGAAAATCCGGCCGTGCCATCGCGGCTTCACGGAGAATTTCCATCCAGGCTTCGGCCGACTCGGCCAGAACCGATTCGCCCTTTACGCGTCGCGCCGCGAAGAGATTCGCGAGCGCCGCCGAGACGTTGACGGGAAACGCGCCGCCGGTGAGTTGCTGGCGGAGTTCCTGTGCCGCCTCCAGCGCCGCGCGCGCCGCCGGTCGCTTTGCCGTGTGTCCAAGCGCAGCGGCGATTGTCGAAGGCAGATGCAGTTTATGCAGCTGATCGAGTTCCTGCAGTATCGCGGCCGGCGAAAAATTTTCCGCGGCCCGGTTCTCCAGCCAAGTCATGAAATCCGGACACCGCGCCAAAGCCTGCATCGTCTCAAACGCCGGCTCGCGCACCAGAGCCGCCAGCGCTGCCAGCAACGCATACAGACCGTCCCGTCGTCGCGCCTGACCCGCTGGGTTGAACATCGACAGCCCGGCCGTGCGCAAACGGCGCTCCAACGCCGGTGCCACCTCCGTATCGCCCACCCCAACCGCAAGCGCTCCCTCGGGCGCACCATAGTGCCGCGCCATGTTCGTCACACGCTCAGCCTGTTCCATGGCGTCGGCGCAGAGGCGCACCTGCGAGCCAAAATCGTCCAGCACGAGCGGCCGGCGCACCCACGCCTCCTCCCGCGGGCGACCCCACTCGTCAAAAAGCTTTTCCTCTCTGACCGGTCCAAATACCACGACGTCCACCGGAACTTGCCGGGCGAACTCAGCCAGCAACACGATGGCCAGCGGCAACGGATCGGGCGTCGCAAGCAACGCAATGCGGGTGACGCCCGGCGGCAGCTGGGATGTCCGCGAGATTTCCAACCGCGCGGTCTGCGGCTCGCACCGGCCGCATGCGGTCAGGAGGGCTTCGCAGCGCCGGTCGAGCTCGGCCAGTTGGGCCCAGCGCTCGGTTTCAGGCAAACCATCTCCGGCCCGGCGCACGACGTCACGCAACCGCAGCCCGTTTTCCCCCAACGTCGCCTGCAGATGCTGCAGTTGCGCGGCCAACCGCGATGCCCACGTAAAATTCCGCGCCGGCGGATCCACAGGAAATACGGCGCGAAACTCATTGAGATCGATCTCCCTTAGCAATCCGGCCCAAGCGAGATGCGCCTCGAGCCGGGTCGCCACCTTCGCGTCCTCCGCCGGCGTCAGCAAATCCTCCGGCAACAACACACGCGGAGCGAGCACTGCGGCGTCACGCGCGGCCGCGTGCTCGGCCAACGCCTCGCGCAATCGCCGGCCCGACTGGCGTGTCGGCACGATTACCAACCAGCCGCTGAGATCGAGCGGGCCCGTCCCATTCCAGCCTTGAGCCAGCCAGGCCGCGGCTTGGGCCGGCAACGGCCGGTCCCATGGCAGAAAATGACGGCGGACGTTGGCGGGCAAAGGCACAGGCGGTCATGAACGCGTATTGGCCGCACGAATTCAACCCCGCAGAACCGGCGCAAAAAAGCCCCGCAACCGAAAGGCAGCGGGGCTTCCTAAAAGGGAAAGAAAGGTTTATTTCTTCGCGACGAAAACGTACTTCGCGAGCTGCGACTTGTGATTCGAAGCCGCGTTGCGGTGGATCACGTTGCTCTTCACGGCCCGGTCGAGGGCGGAGCTGTAGGCGATGGCCGCGGCGCGGGTCTTTTCCGCATCGGTGCCGGCCGCAGCGAGTTTCACGGCCTTGCCGAGGGACTTCAGGCGGGTCTTGACGGCCTGATTGCGCGCGGCATTGCGCTGGGATTTACGGGCGGCTTTGATTGCGGACTTGGTGTTGGCCATGGGCGAAAGTAAGATTGGAACGGGTTAGAACTCAGAGGCTGGGCGGTGAGTCAAGGGCGATTTCTATTGCGTGAAGCCGAGCCAGCAGGTCCATTTGCCTCTGTTTTGCGATGACTATCAAAGTCCGTCTGGCCCTATTGCTGGGATTGCTGTCGATAGCATTTCTGGTTTCGCTGCAGTCGCTGCGGACCATGGAGCGCACCCGGGTGGAACAATTCCGTCGCGAATCCTTGGAGGGCAACAAACTAGCGCTTAAGAAGTGGATTCATCTGACCAACCAACCTCTGCGGCGTTTTGTTCAGGATTTCGCCCAATGGGATGCCTTGGCGGAATTTGTCGAGCGCCCTGACAAAGGGTGGGCTGATACTAATTTGCGATCCAATCTGCCGAATTACTCGATCCACGCCCTTTGGGTCTTCGATGCTCAGGGCAATTCCATCTATTCCGTCCAAGAAAACCCCGGTCCTTCGCTCCCTCCGCCGCCGGGAGTTTTGCTTTGGGCCGATCAGCCGGATCGCAACGCGAACGATAGTTTCTTTGTCGAAAGCCGGGATGGTCCCCTCGAAATATGGTGCGTGCCGATTCAGCCGGCCGGAAATTCCGGCACCGCGCGGCACGGCTATCTGGCGGTAGCTGGACTATGGAACTCCCAGCGCCTGACCACGCTGAGCCGGGTCGCGGACGCCGAGTTGGTGTTAGCCCCGCCTGACCAGCCGGTTGATCCTCTGCACGTCATTGCTCTGCCTGACATGACCGGAAAACCGCTGCGTCATCTCGCGATGCGCCAGCCCGAGCCCGATTTCCGCGAAAGCGTGGCGCGCGACGCCGTTGCCGCTTATCTGTTTGTAGCTTTCGGACTCCTGGTGGTGGTCTCTTTGTGGCTGGCGGTGCGTCAGTGGATTCTGCGCCCGCTCGATTTGATCGGACAAAGCCTGGCCCAAGCGAACCCGGCATTGATCAGTCCGCTGCTGCAGGACCGGAGCGAACTCGGGCGTATCGCCCAGCTCGTCAAGTCTTCGTTCCTCCAAAAAACCACTCTCGAACGCGAAATCGATGAACGGCGGCTCGCCGAGATGGCGCTGCGGGACAGCGAAGCCCAAGTGCGCCATTCGCTGGAACTGCGCGGACGTCTGGCGCGCGACCTCCATGATGGCGTGATCCAATCGATCTATGCGGCGGGCCTTGGCCTGGAAAGCGCCCTGTCGCAGCTGGCCAGGGATCCCGAAGGCGTGCGGCCCCGGCTCCAACTTTGCCGACAGAGCCTCAACGACATCATCCGGGAAGTGCGGGGCTTCATCAATGGCATTGAACCCGAGGAACTCCACCAGCGCGGATTCGCCCAGGAGCTGACCATGCTGACCCGCACCATGCAGGCGCTCTGGCCCGTGCAGATCAATGCCCGCATCGACCCGGCCACCGCACCGTTGCTCTCGCCGGTTCAGGAAATCAACGCACTCCAGATTTCGCGCGAATGCATCAGCAACGCCGTGCGACACGGCGGCGCCCAAACCATCGAGGTCTTCCTCGGCGAAGAAAACGGTGCGGGTTATCTCAAGGTTCGTGACGATGGCCGGGGCTTCAACCCGTCCGCCATCCGGGCTGGAGGCAGCGGGCTAAGTAACATCAAGAGCCGCGCCGCCGACATGAGCGGCAGTCTGCATGTGGATTCCAAACCCGGCCACGGCTGCCACATCACCGTGACCTTTGCCCTCGGTCAGTCCCGCAAATGAAGCGTCCCGCTCCAATCTCCGCACCCCGCTTGCACCGCGCCTTCACTCTCACGGAGGTGATGGTCGCGGCCACGGTGCTTATCTTCGGCATCGTCAGTGCGATCAGCGTGGGCCAGCGCGGACTTCAGGCCATCGATACGGCGCGCAATCTCACGGCCGCCTCGCAGGTCATGCAGTCCGAAATGGAACGACTTCGTCTCATGAGTTGGGCGCAAATCCAAACCTTGCAGGATTCCGGTTCGGTCGCAGTGCCGCTTGAAACCGGCCCGAGCCGCTTCTCCTGCATCCGCACCATTCGTGACGTGAAAAGCGGCATGAAGGAAATCACCCTTGTGGCGTCCTGGAACGGCTACGATGGACGGCCGCACGTCGCACGCCTGATCACCCGCTACGGAAAAACCGGGCTCAATGACTATTTCTACACCGCTCACTAGCCGCCAGCGCGGTTTCACCCTGGTCGAGGTCCTCGTCGCCACGGCGCTCAGTGCCTTCGTGCTCGCCGGGGTGCTCAGCGCGCTCATCTTTCTTTCACGTTCCGGCTTCCGGGCCAGCGGCTACAGCGAACTGGAATCCGAGGTGCGCCGCGGACTCGACGCCTTTGCCCGCGACACCCGCAACGCCACCGACGTGCACTGGAACAACAACCAGAGCATCACGCTGACGGTGGCGGGCGCGCCCGTAACCTATGCCTACGACAACGATCCAGCGAGTGCCACGCATCGCACGTTCTATCGCGTGAACGGCGACGCGGCCTTGCCCCAAGTGCGGCTCGTGCTCATTCATGGCGTCGCTCCCACTTTCTCGTTCCAGCGTTTCAAGATCGCCCAACCCGGAGTGGAAGACAACAGGGCGAGCAACGACCGCGAGACCAAGCAGCTGCAACTCACCTTGCGCGCCGACCGCACCAACTTGAGCACCGTAGCGGCGGGCAACTCCGCCATTTCCGCGCGTTACATGCTGCGCAACAAGCGGGTCACCAACTGATGCAACCCGGCCTTCCATCATCTCGCTGGCGCCGACCGCGCGGTTCCATTCTCGTGGTGACCCTTCTGATCGCGGCGATGATCGCCCTGACCTTGGGCAGCTACCTGTCTCTCAATCTCAACACCTCGCGCCTGGCACGCCGCGGTTATCAGCAAAACGCCGCGTTCCAACTGGCGGAAGCCGGGGCGGAGGAGGCCGTATGGTCGCTCAACCGCACGCAAGCCGCGGCGCCCGACGCCTGGACCGGCTGGACGACGCAGCAGGCTGCGGCATGGCGCAAGTTTAACGGTTTCGACCTCGGTTCGGGTACCACCGGCTCGGTGAAAGTGTATGTCAGCGACACCAATCCAGGCGCCGCCAGCAAACCCATGGCGGTCGCCCTGGCCACAGTCGAATCTGCGGGCATACCCGCCTCGACCCAGATGCTCGAGCTCACACTCAGCCGCCGCTCCTATTTTTCGAACGGCATCGTCGCCCGCGAGACCGTGAGATTCGATGGCAAGAATGTCAGTGTCGACAGCTGGAATTCCGATCCCGACGGCGATCCCGCCACCGCCCCGGTGCCCTACAGCGATGCGGTGCGCCACGACCGCGGCAGCATCGCCACCGGCGCGATGGAAACCAAATCGATGCTGGTCAACCAAGCGGCGGTGTGGGGCTACGTGGCCACCGGCGGCGCTGCCCCCGAGGTCGGAGTCAATGGTTCCATCCGCGGCGCCGACACTCCACCCGACGTGGTGATCGATCCGGCGCGCGTGAGCACTGACTTTGTCGTCGACCTGCCGTTGCTCAGTGCGCCGGTGGATGGCACCCCCATTCTCAAGGTCGGAGAAACCTTGGGCACGGTCGGCGTCGCCACCAAATGGCGCTGCCCCAGCATTGCTTTGAATGGCAATCAGACCCTCACGATCCTTGGTCAGGTTACTCTCGTGCTCACCGCCTCCACCGGTTCGGCCTTGGACGTCACAGGCAAGGCCTCCCTGATAATTCCGAGCGGTTCGAGCCTGATACTCTATGCCGAAGCCGACGTGAAGATTGCCGGCAACGGAGTTGCGAACGGTAACAGCCAGCCAGCGAGCTGCAAAATCTACGGGATAAACAGCGGCCCTGTCGGCCAGACCATTCATCTCGCCGGCAATGGCGCTCTCAAGGCCTCGGTCTACGCCCCCAACGGCGCCGTGCAGGTCAACGGCAACGGCGACATCATGGGTTCCGTCGTGGGCCGCGAAGTTACGTTTACCGGCAATGCGCGTTTCCACTACGACGAATCCCTGGCCAATGAAGGCGACAACACGCCGTTCAAGGTCACGCGGTGGCGCGAGCTGACCAATCCCGCCGATCGCGCACGTTGGTTGCCGGTGTTTGCAGGCTGGTAGGCGCCCAGTCTGACCGGACGCACTGCGGGGGCCGAGCTCCCGCGAGGCTGGTCCGGCTTGCCAATCGCGGCCTCGCCGGAGCTCGGCCCTCCGATTATCTGCAAACAAGGGACACATTTTATCCGGATCGGCGCAGACCGTACTTTGGCTTTGTCTCAGCCACCCGGAGCGACAGCGTGGGATTGCACCTCTCGCATGAAGATTCGCACCCGTCTCGTTCTGTTGCTGGCCTGCCTGCTGACAGCGTTCGGGCTGTCCGCCGCGTTCCTCCAACGGACCCACCGCCTGGAAGCAGAGTCGATCCTGGCCAGCCTGCAGGACGAGCGCAGTGACTTGCTCGATCGGCTCCTGACGCTCACCGGGCAGTCCCTCCGCAGTTTTGCCAACGATTATTCGCTCTGGGACGAAATGGTGGAGTTCACGCAAAACGCCGATCCCGCCTGGGCCGCGATCAACATCGATGCCAGCCTGGCCAATTTCAACGCCCAAGGAGCCTGGGTGACGCGAATCGACGGCCGCCAACTCTATGCGACCGGTCCCGCCGGAGAGAAGGCGCCGCCTCTTCCTCCACCGGACGATCCCGCGTTCCTCGAGCGCCTGCGCCGCGAAAAATTCCTGCATTTTTTCCAGGACTCTCCCGCCGGACTGCTTGAGATCCGTACCGCCCCGATCCTGCCTTCCGACGACCTCAAGCGGGAACAAGCGCCGCGCGGTTGGCTCATCGTGGCGCGGCTCTGGAATGAAGCCCATCTGCACACGCTGGCCCATGCGCTGCAAAGTCGCGTGACGCTGGACACCGCCAGCGCACCCGCGGACAACGTGCCACGCATCACTCTGACCAGACCCCTGCCCGACTGGCAGGGCCGGCCCGTGCGTGTGCTTCATGTCGCCTACGAATCCCGACCGCTCGCCCGCCTGCTTGAAGGCAACCGGGAGGAATCGTACCTCCTTTATCTGTTCGGCTTCCTCGCGATCGCCGCGATCGTGCTCAGCGCCTCCCGCTGGGTGATCCAACCGCTGCATCAACTCGGGCAAAGTCTCGAGTCCGGGCGCAGCGACGCGATCAACGCGTTGCAGGGCAGTTCCGACGAATTCGGCCACCTCGCCCGGCAGATCACCCAGTCTTTCGTGCAGCGCGATGCCTTGCGTGACAGCGAGGAACGTCTTCGGCACTCGCTCGACCTGCGCAGCCGCCTCGCCCGCGATCTGCACGACGGCATCATTCAATCCATTTACGCCGCCGGGCTCGGACTTGAAAGTGTCCGCAAGCAGTCGACCACCGATCCCGTCGCCGACCAACGCCTTGCCGCTTGCCAGCAAATGCTCAACGACACCCTGTGGCAAGTGCGCCGGTTCATCGACTCGCTGGAACCCGAAACCAGTCCTTCGCAGTCGCCCGCCCAGTCGCTCGCCGCCCTGGCCGCGTCCATGCAATCGTTGCAATCCATCCCCATCACGGCGGCGCTTGACCCGGCACTCACGGGCCGCATCGGCCCGCATCAGGAACTGCATCTGCTGCAAATGGCCCGCGAGCTTCTCAGCAATGCGCTGCGTCATTCCGGTGCCCGGCAAGTGCGGCTGACGCTGCGGGCCCTGCCGGATGGGCTCGCCCAGCTTGAGGTCGCCGACGACGGCAACGGCTTTGATCCCACGGAACAAAGCGGCGCCGGACGCGGCCTGCCCAACCTCGCCGCCCGCGCCCGCGAAATCAACGGTCACCTCGCGATCCACTCCACCCCGGGAAAAGGAGCTCGAATCACGGTTCGTTTTAGTCCCTTCTTGTGAACGTCACCATGACCGCCGCCAAAGCCATTTCCGTCCTGATCGTCGACGACAGTGAGCTCGTCCGTACCGGCCTTAAAACCCTGCTCGATCTGAATGCCGAGGCCCATGGCCCGCGACTGCGCGTCGTCGGCGAAGCCGCCACCATGGGAAGCGCTGTGTCCGAGGCCACCCGGTTGCAGCCGAACGTGGTGTTGCTTGATATTCGGCTGCCCGACGGCTCCGGCCTTACTGCCTGTCGGCAAATCCTGGCCAACGATCCCGACATCAAGATCCTCGTCCTCACGTCGGTGATCGACGACAACCTCGTTTATGATGCCATGAGCAGCGGCGCCCACGGTTATTTGCTCAAGGAGATCAACGCCCAAGGACTCTGCCAGGCCATTGTCGACGTGGCGGCAGGCAAATTTATCCTCGATCCAACGCTCACCACCCGCGTGCTGAACCTCGTGCGCAGCGGCGGCACCGCCGCCACGCCGGAACAGAACAAACTTGCGATCCTTTCGGCCCAGGAGCGACGCGTGCTGGCGTTGGTGGCCGAGGGCAAGACCAACAAAGAGATCGCCGAACAGATGGGACTTAGCGACAAGACGGTCAAAAACTACCTCAGCAACGTGTTCGAAAAACTGAAGATCAACCGGCGCTCGCAGGCCGCGGTGATGTATCTCGAACACCGCGGCAAGGGATGACCTTCGGCCCTAGTCATTAGGGCCGCAATACTGGGCCCATCGCCTGTTCTGAGAAAAGCGGTTATCGGTTAGGGTGTGGCCATGCGCATCGCACATCCAGCACGTTCCGGCCTCCCTCGACGCCGTCGCAGCGGCCAGGCAGGTATGACCATTGTCGAGGTCGTCATGGCCTCTTGCGTCATGGCCCTTGCTCTCACTACCTCGATTGCCGTTATGCAGTCGGGCTTCATTTCCTTGGACACGGCCCGGGGCAACACCCTTGCCTCCCAAGTCCTCCAAAGTGAAATCGAGCGCATCCGGCTCATGAGCTGGGCCAAGGTCACCGACGCCACCACGATGATGGGCGAGCATAAGGTCGATCTGAAGGAGGTCTTCGACACCAACAATGAGCTGGCAGGAAAATTCACGCTCGTGCGCACGGTGAAGGATGACGACACCCGCCCAGGCGAAGCGGTTGATATCTATCTCCAGGTTTTTTGGAAATCGTATGATGGCCGCGCCCACCAACGGAGCTTCCAGACTAAATACGTCAAAAACGGACTTTATGACTACTACTACACTCTTGCCGGCCCGTAAGACTCGCGAACTTGCCGCGTTCTCGCTGGTCGAAGTCATGATTGGCGCGAGCCTCTCGTGTTTCATCCTCGCCGGCGTTCTCTCCACCTTCCTCTTTCTCGGTCGAAGCGGAGCAAACGTTCAAAACTACAATGACATGGAGGCCGAAGCCCGCAGGGCTCTGGAGACTTTTGCCGAGGATACCCGCCAAGCCAGCTCCATCAGTTGGGGCTCCAACACCGATATCACCATACTGGTCGATTCAATCGGCATACGCTATTACTACGATAAGGACACCCGGATATTCTATCGCCTCAATACCAACACCGGGGTGACGCGCAAACTGGTGACCGGCATCGTCACCTTTGAATTCAAAGCCTACGGTATCAATGGCGGCGCCTCCCTTCCGCTCACCACCGCTTCCGAACTGGTCACCGCCGGCAAGACCACCAAGCAGCTCCAAGTTTCGCTGGAGAGCACCCGCAACACCCGGACCGTCTCGACCGCCTCCAATACCGTGCTCTCCGCCCGCTTCATTCTACGTAACAAGAAAGTCACCACGTGAGTTCTCCCGCCATGAAAATATCCCATCTACATTCCCGTCGTGGTTCGGCCATGATTGTGGCCCTTATCCTCTCCGCGGTCATCGCCATCTCCCTCGCCAGCTACATCCGGCTTGGCGTGACGAGCCAGGCAATCTCCAACCGCGCGCTCTACAATAATGCGGCCATGAACCTGGCTGAGAACGGCCTGGAGGAGGCGATGTATTCAATTAACAAGATGGTCGCCGACAGCACCTACGACTGGACCGACTGGAAAAACGACGGCACCGCCGATGACTCCAATGCATGGCGGCGTTTCCCTTCCGGCAACGGCACCTATACCTTCGACCAAAACGCCAAGGGGTATGTCCGCGTTTACGTCACCAACTACAAGGGCGTCAAGGCCCCCGTCATCACCACCCGCGCGACCATCAACCTGGGGGGCGCAGCCTCGGCCCCCATCGAGAAATGGGTCGAGGTAACCCTCACCAAGACCTCGAAATTCGCCAACGGCTTGGTCGCCAAGGACACCATCCTCTTCAAGGGCAACCTTCCCACGGTGGATAGCTGGAATTCCGAAAAGGATGGCGTCGGCACCTACACTCCTTTCAGCGATGCCGTGAAAAACGACAAGGGCTCGGTCGGCAGCATTTCGGTGTCCTTGGACTCCATCCTCGTGAAAAACGCTGATATCTGGGGCTACGTTTCCACCAACAATGCCGATGACCCGACCAGCGACGTCTACAAAAACGGTTCAGTGCTGGGTAAGGACTCGGTTTACGACCCCGCAACTTGGCAGACCAAAAACGTCGACCCCAATCGCATTTCAACCCAGTTCTCCGCGAATTTCGATCCAGTCACGATGCCCAGCTCTTCCGGCAGCATCGGCAAAATCACCACTCCGGGCACTTACGGCTCCAACAGCACGACCACCACCGTCGTTTGCGATTCCATCAGCCTGTCCGGCAAGGACGAGATCGTTCATTTCAAGGGAGACGTCACGCTGATCATCCTCGCGCCCGAGAATACCGAAGCCATCAAGATCACCGGTAACGGGTCCGGTTTCACCGTGGATGCCGGCGGAACACTCAAGATTTACACTGCCGGTAACATCGACCTCACCGGCCAAGGCATCATCAATACAGACGGTGCGCCGAAAAACGTCCAGATTTTCGGCACCAGCACCAGCACGAGCTCCGATCAGGATATCAAAATCGCCGGTGGCGGCACTTTCTCCGGCGTGATCTATGCCCCCAATGGCAGCGTGACACTCAATGGCGACGGCTCTATGAAAGGTTCGGTGGTCGCGGAAGACATCACGCTCACCGGCAATGCCAACTTCCACTACGACGAGTCCTTGGGGAATCTGACCACCGGTAATCCCTTCCGAGTAGGCAAATGGAAGGAGCTGACCAGCGCCACCGACCGTACCGCCGTCAGTTCCAAGTTTAACTTCTGAGCGTGCGGGCCCGGTTTGGGCCGGCGAAAAAATGGAGCGGGGCGCCCTGCCTTTCAGCCGAGCGCCCCGCGTGTGAGTCTAGTGACGAAGCCGGTAAGCCGGATTCTGTGCGACGCTTGCGCGCCGCGATCTTCATTTCTCTCAGGCCTGCCTTGCGGCGGACCTGCCCTGCGCAGCTCCGAAGAGCGCAACAGGGTGCGACTAACCCGCGGCTATCGGACGGGCCGTCCAGCCGCCTATTCAGTCTTGCACCGGATTGGGTTTTTCGTGCCGCCGTCGTTGCCTTCGGCGCGGTGGGCTCTTACCCCACCTTTTCACCCTTACCCTGAGCGAGCCGCCTTGCGGCGAGTCGAACCGGGCGGTATGTTCTCTGTGACACTGTCCATCGCGGCGCCTTGACGCGCCGCTTCCCCCCTTTCGCGGGGAATCCTGCCCTGAGGTGTCCGGACTTTCCTCTCCTTGTTCAATGAACCCGGAGCGAAGATCTGGCTCCGAAACTAGGATTGCCAGTAAGCGATGCGACCACACTGGTCGCAAGTGGCAATTTCCGAACCGGTCTTGGCCATCACTTCGATATGCGTGGGGATTTTCAGGTGGCAACCCCCGCATTTGCCGCCGTTTACGGGCACGCATACGGGATGACCAGGCTTGACCGCCAAACGGTCGTAAATTCTCAGCTGCGGCTCCGGGACCTCAGGCCGGGCGGTTGCAACCGCCGCTTGTGCCGCCTTGAGCTCCGCTTGCAGCTGCGTTTCACGCTCACGTAAGGTGCGGATCTTTGCCTCGTGGCCGGCGATATTCGCCTTCAGCTCAGCCTCGGCGGTGGCAAAACGCTTCTTGGCCTCGTCGATCGAGTACATGACCTTCAGCTCTTCTTCCTCAAAACCACCGATCTGCGCCTCCGTCGCTTCGATCTCGTGCGTGAGGGCCCTGTATTCGTCGTTCTTTCGCACCTCCAGCTGCTGGGTGCGGTATTTGGCCGCCTTGCCCTGCGCGCCTTGGATTTCGACCTCCAAGAGCTTCTTTTTCGATTCCAGCCCTTGCCATTCTGTCTTGGCGGACTCGATGGCCTGTTTCTCGGCGGCGATCCGGGCTTCAACGGCCGCAATCTCGCGCGGCACCGTCTTCAACTGTTGTTCGAGGACCAATCGCCGACTGTCGCGTTCCTGAAGCACGAGCAGCTTTGCGATACTGAATACAGCCATGTTGCAACCACTGTGGCCGGGGACATCCCGCGTGGTCAATTGAAACCCTCGGGGCCTCGTTTTTAGTGGCATTGGGCGGCCGCTTCGGCTGGTCCGAAGGGAGCCGCCGCCTGCGACTTTTTCGCGGCGATTTTTGACCTCGGTAAGTCCTCCCAGCCAAGCGACTAGCAAAGGGTGTTTTTCACCCGAAAATACCTCGGTTTTCGCCGAGAAAACAGTTGTCGAAAACCGCGCTATTCGTGACCTTTTTGATCTGAATTTCTGAACTGAATGTCCGACCCAAAAGAAGCCACGCCCCCTGCGAATTCCAATCCCGGTGCCGAGACCTACGACGCCAATAAACTCGGTCAGCTCAAGGGCCTCGAAGCGGTCCGCAAGAAGCCCGGCATGTATATCGGTGGCACCGATGAACGCGCCCTCCACCACTGCGTTTCCGAGGTCCTCGACAACTCCGTCGACGAACACCTGGCCGGCCATTGCACCAAGATCGACGTGACCATCCACGTCGACGGTTCCATCAGCATCCGCGACGACGGCCGTGGCATTCCCGTCGACATCAACAAGGACAGCGGACTGCCCGGCGTCGAACTGGTGCTGACCACGCTGCACTCGGGCGGCAAATACGGCCAGGGCGGCTACAAGTTCTCCGGTGGCACCCACGGCGTCGGCGCCAAGTGCGTCAACGCCGTCTCCGAGTGGTTCGAGGTCGAGGTCTCCCGCGGCGGCGAGATCCACCACATGACCTTCGAACGCGGCAAGACGACCAAGAAGCTCGAGGTCATCGGCAAGGCCACCGGCACCGGCACCCTCATCTCCTTCAAGCCCGACCCCGAGATCTTCCGCGAAACCACTGTTTTCAAGGCCGACATCATCGCCCAGCGCCTGCGCGAGCTGGCCTTTCTCAATTCCGGCCTGCGCATCAATTTCATCGACGAACGCCCGGCGACACCGAAACCCGAGTCTTTCTTCTACAAGGACGGCGTCGTGGAGTTCGTGAAGCAAATCAACACCGGCAAAACCGCGCTTCACGCCACACCGATCCGCATCGCCAAGGAGCTGAAAACCACCCTCGACGACAAACCCGTCGAAATCCACGCCGAGATCGTCGTCCAATACAACGACTCCTACAACGATCTCGTTCTCTGCTACACCAACACGATCCACAACCCGGACGGCGGCACGCACCTCTCCGGTTTCCGCAGCGCCCTCACCCGCGCCATCAACCAGTTCTCCAAGGCCAACAATCTCCTCAAGGAAAAGGATCCGCAGATCACCGGTGACGACGTCCGCGAAGGCCTCGCCGCGGTCATCTCGATCAAGCACAGCGATCCGAAGTTCGAATCACAGACCAAGGTCAAACTGCTCTCTCCCGAAGTCGAAAGCATCGTGGGTTCTCTTTCCTACGAGGGCCTGATGTTCTATTTCGAGAGCAACACTGCCGTCGCCAAACGCATCGTCGAGAAAGCCCTCACCGCCGCCCGCGCCCGCGAAGCCGCACGCAAGGCCCGCGAGACCATCCGCAAAGGCGCCCTGTCCGGTGGCGGCCTCCCCGGCAAACTCGCCGACTGCTCCGAAAAGGACCCGTCGATCTGCGAACTCTACATCGTCGAGGGCGATTCCGCCGGTGGCTCCGCCAAGCAGGGGCGCGACCGCCGCTACCAGGCCATCCTGCCTCTGCGCGGCAAGCTCATCAACTCCGAGAAGGCCCAGCTGGACAAGGTGCTCAACAACGAGGAAATCCGCACCCTCATCACCGCCATCGGCACCGGCATTGGCACCGGTGAGGACGACTCTTCCTTCAAGATCGAGAAGACGCGCTACCACAAGATCATCATCATGACCGACGCCGATGTGGACGGCTCGCACATCCGCACCCTGCTCCTCACCTTCCTTTACCGCCAGATGAAGGGGGTCATCGACAACGGCTACGTCTACATCGCCCAGCCGCCTCTCTATAAAATCAAACGCAAGAAGCGCGAACAGTACGTCGACAACGACGAACAGCTCAACCGCATCCTGCTCGAACTCGGCGCCGAGGACATCCTGGTCGCTCCGGCAGGCGCCGGCCAACCGCCCATCGCCCCGGCCATCCTCGATCAGATCGTCGAAATGCTCGCCGCCCTCGAAAAACTCGGCCACGGCATCACCCGTTACGGAGCCTCGCTCGCCGAATACCTCGACCAGCAGCAAAAGGAGACGCACGAGCTTCCGCGCTACATCGCCCGCATCCGCGAGGGCAACAAGGAGTCCCACCAGTTCCTCGCTGACGACAAAGCCCGCGCCGCCTTCATGGCCGCGCATCCCGACACCGCACCCGTCGGTGGTTCCGCCGCGCCCGTCACCAATCGCCGCGTCACCATCCACGAAATCTTCGAGGCGAACGAGCTCACCAAACTCCTCAAGGCCCTCGCCAAGACCGGGCTCGACGTCAGCGCCTTCGCCCCGTCGGCCCAACCCCGCTATACTTTCACCGAAAACGCCGCGACCAAGAACGAGTCCAAGACCGACTTGTTCTCCCCGCTCGACATCGTCTCCACCATCCGCGCCAACGGTCGCAAGGGCCTCTCGATCCAACGCTACAAGGGTCTCGGCGAAATGAACCCCAAGCAACTCTACGAGACCACGATGGACCCCGATCACCGCCGGCTCCTCAAGGTCAACATCAGTGACGCCGCCAAGGCCGACGCCCTCTTCACCCTCCTCATGGGCGACGAGGTCCCACCCCGCCGCCAGTTCATCGAGGACAACGCGCTGAACGTGCAGTATCTGGACGTCTAAGGACGAGTAGTTGGTATTTAGAAGTTAGTAATTAGGCCCAATCCTCGAAGCCGAAATTCACCACCTAAATACCAACTACTAAATACTAACTACTCCCTCCCGCCTCCGCCCCCCTCTCAGTGTACACGCAGAACGAAAAACTCTCGTCGGCCAATATCACCGACATCATGCAGACGGCTTACATCGACTACTCGATGTCGGTCATCATCTCTCGCGCGCTGCCCGATGCCCGCGACGGCCTCAAGCCGGTCCAGCGCCGCATCCTCTACGCCATGCTCCGCGAGGGCTTGCTCCACAACCGCGCCTTCGACAAGTGCGCCGGCGTCGTCGGCGAAGTGCTCAAGAACTACCATCCGCACGGTGACTCCTCCGTTTACGACACGCTCGTCCGCCTCGCCCAGTCCTGGGTGATGCGTTACCCGCTCATCGATCCGCAGGGCAACTTCGGTTCCGTGGACGGCGACCCGCCAGCCGCCTATCGTTACACCGAGGCCCGTTTGAAAGATATCGCCGAGGAACTCCTCAAGGACATCGAGGAGGACACGGTCGATTTCGCCCCCAACTACAAGGAGTCCACCACCGAGCCGACCGTCCTTCCCTCCGCCCTGCCGAATCTGCTGATGAATGGCTCGACCGGCATCGCCGTCGGCATGACGACCAACATCCCGCCGCACAATCTCGGCGAGATCATCACCGCCGCCTGCGCCATCATCGACCGGCCGACCATTTCAGTCGAGGAACTCTGCACCTACATCCCCGGCCCCGACTTCCCGACGGGCGGTTACATCAACGGCCGTGCCGGCATCAAGTCCTACCTCACCACCGGCCGCGGCATCGTCCGCACGCGCGGCAAAGCCCACACCGAGGAACTCAAGGGCGGCGGCGAACAGATCGTCATCACCGAGATCCCCTACAACGTTAACCGCGCGACCCTCGTGCTCCGCATTGCCGAACTCGTGCGCGAGAAGGAGATCGACGGCATCCGCGACCTGCGCGACGAATCCGACGAGAACACGCGCATCGTCATCGAGCTGAAGCGTGGCGAGCAGTCGCAGATCGTCATCAACCAGCTCTACCAGAAGACCGCCCTCGAATCCTCCTTCGGCGTCATCCTGCTGGCCCTCGACAAGAAGCGGCCAAAGCAGATGAACATCAAGGAACTCCTCGAGTGCTACATCGACCACCGCCGCGATGTCATCACCCGGCGCACCCAGTTCCGCCTCGCCCAGGCCAAGGCCCGCGCCCACATCCTCGAGGGCTACATCATCGCCCTCGATAACCTCGACGACTTCGTGAAGATCATCCGCGCGTCGAAGGACAAGGAGGAGGCCAAGCAAAAGCTGATGGCCAAGTATCCGCTGTCCGAGATCCAGACCAACGCGATCCTTGAGCTGCGTCTCTATCAGCTCACCGGCCTGGAACGCGGCAAGATCGAGGCCGAGTACCTTGAACTCATGAAACTCATCGAGGAACTCCAGGGCATCCTCGACTCCGAGACCAAGCTCCTCGCGCTGATTAAAAAGGAACTGCTCGAGCTGAAAGACAAATACGCCTCTCCCCGCCGCACCGAGATCCTCGACGTCGAGGGCGAGTTGCGGATGGAGGACGTCATTCCGAACGAGGGCGCCGTCATCACCGTCTCCCATCTGGGTTTCATCAAGCGCACCCCCGTCGCCGCCTACCGCGCCCAGAAACGCGGCGGCAAGGGCGTCATTGGCGCCGAAACCTACGAGGATGATTTTGTCGAAACGCTCTTCACGGCGTCGACCCACGACTACGTGCTCTTCTTCACCAGCACCGGCCAGTGCCTGGCCAAGAAGATCTACGACATCCCCGAGGGCACCCGCACCGCCAAGGGAAAATCCGTCTCCAGCTTCCTGCGCCTCAACGCCGGCGAAAAGATCGCCGCGATGGTCTGCGTGAAGGAATTCGATCCGGTTCACCACATCGTCATGGCCACCAAGGCCGGCATCACCAAGAAGACCAATCTCGGTGACTACGCCAACGCCACGCGCGAGAGCGGCCTGCGCGGCATCAAGCTCGAGGAAGGCGACACCCTCATCGGCTGCGTGCTCACCGATGGCGAGAACGAGGTCGTCCTCGTCTCCGCCAAGGGCCAGGCCGTCCGCTTCGTCGAATCGGATCTCCGCGACCAGGGCCGCGACACCGTCGGCGTCACCGGCATGCGTTTCAAATACGACGGCGACTACGTCAAGGCCATCGAAGTCTGCGACGCCCAGGCTCGCCTGCTCATCGCCCGCGAGGACGGCATCGGCAAACGCACGCCGTTTGAGGACTACCGTCTCATCGCCCGCGGCGGCACCGGTGTCATCGCCATCGACCTGCCCGAGGATGGCTCGGTCAACGTCGCCGGCGCGCTCAGCGTCCGCGATACCGACGAAGTGATGCTCCTCACCGCCAAGGGGCAGAGCATCCGCACCCGCGTCGCCGAGATTCGCGAAACCGGCCGCGGTGCCAAAGGCGTCCGCCTGGTCAACTTGGAGGAGGGCGACAAGTTGCTCGCCATCGCCAAGGTCGTCGAATCCGACGAGGAGGAAGCCGCCAACAGCAACCCGCCCGTCGAGCCCCCGGCCACCGTGTAAGGTGGAGCCCGCGCTCCGCGCGGGCTTCTACCCCCCAACAAGGCGCGCCCCACCCGGCGCGCCTTTTTCCTGCCCCTGGCGACCGCCGGCGATTGCCTTCGTCGCATCGTCCCACTTCCGGCCTTGCCATCACCCCGGCCGTGAATCTCTTTTCCTGATCCCGACGATCATGGCCACCCGTCTCTCCAGTCTGCTCGCGCCCGAGCGTATCATTCTCTCGCTGCAAAGCACCAAGCGCACCGCCGCTCTTCAGGAAGTGGCCAAGTTGCTCGAAGCCGACCCCAACGTCGCCAATTTCACCGGTTTCTACAACGAACTCCTCGCCCGCGAGCGCCTCGACACGACCTGCCTTGGCAACGAGATCGCCCTGCCCCATGCCCGCACCGAGCACGTCAAAAAGATCGTCCTCGCCGTCGGCCGCAGCGCCAACGGCGTCTTGTTCGAGAACAGCAACCAGACCGTGAAGCTCATGTTCGTCCTGGGTACGCCGAAGAATAACCCCACCGATTACCTCATCCTGGTCGGCGCGCTTTGCCGCCTGATCAAGGACGAGTCCAGCCGCGCCGCCCTCATGGCCGCCGCGACCCCGGCAGATTTCATCGCCACGGTAATCGAGCTCGAAAACAAGCTGCTCGGTCCGGTGAAGTGACCGGCCGCTTTCGCACCCGGCGTTCAAATCTCAAATTTGAGATTTCATATGCGTCGCGTCTCGCAGCACCGGGCTTGTCGCGCAGCGGCAAAGTAATCCGGCTGCTTGTTTACATTCTTTCCGCGGACACTGCTTCGGGGGGCGAAGAGGCTGCAGGGGACGCGATTCCCCGGTTGGGCTCAGCGACTGTCTCAGTTTTTGCCACGGGAGCCACTGGCGGCACGACCGGCAGACCATTCTCGACTGCGCCCAGTGGAATCAGCTTCACAACGAATGGGTTTGGTTTGTGGGAATAGTTCGCTCCCGTCTTGTAATCCACGATGTCGTTCACAATCGGAAGGGTCAGAAAGTTGGCTGCGGTTCCAATACCCATCGAAGCTCCACTGATACCGGAGATGAGCGCCGTCTCGACCTGCTTGAAGCCCTCTTTCTTTATCGTTACCTGAACGTCCCCCTTTCTCCGCACGACGAGTTCGCAGGGAGTCACACCGGATTGCCCGGTTGAAAGCTTAACCTCCGCGCCGGCAGGGTCGCTTTGAAAGGCTATTTTCTCCGTGCTGCCCCGAACAACGGTGGCACAACCGGTAAAGAAAAACCCACAGGCAAGTGCGCCAAGTACCAGGCAAACCTTGATGATTTTCATGTAGTTTTTTTGGCCCGTTGCGCTGGCAATTTCGCCAATGGCATGCCGACGCGCCCAAATCACCGCAAGCGCTTTTCAGGCTTAGGACATGCTTCCGGCTCCGCGGCCGGCATCTCAGATTTCAAACGCGGCGCGCGCCACGCGACACCGGGCTTGCCTCGCCCGGGCCCGCCCGCAGGATTCGGACGCCCCATGATCCATTCCTTCATCTTCAGCGAAGGCAAACTGGTGGGCCGCGACCTCGAACTCGAGGCTCTGCGGCTCGTGCAGGGCGACAAGGGTCTCATTGTGTGGGTGGACCTCGACAGCCCCACCGACGAAGAGATCAAGGCCGTCCTCGAGGGGATCTTCCAGTTCCACCCGCTCGCGATTGAGGACTGCGTCACCCCGAGCCCGCTGCCCAAGATCGAGGACTACGAGACCTACCTCTTCATGGTAACGCACGCGGTGGATTATTCCCGCGAGGACAAGTTCGCCTCCACCGAACTCGATCTCTTCCTCGGCAAGGAATACCTCGTCACTTTCCACCGCACCCCGCTCCGCTCCGTCAGCACCCTCATCGAGCGCCTGGCCAAAAACGCCGGCCCGGGCCCGCGCGGTGCCGACCGCCTGGCCCACTCGCTGCTCGATCTCCTGGTCGACAACTACAACCCCATGCTGGCCGACCTGCACGCGGAACTGGAAGAGATCGAGGAACTCGTGCTCGGCAAGACCTCGTCGAGCGAAAAACTGGTCAACGAGCTCCTGCAGGTTCGCGGTGATTTCTCCAAACTCCGCCAGATCGTCCGACCCCAGCGGGAGATCATCGAGCGGCTGGCGCGCGGCGACAGCAAGATGATCCGCGCCACCCTGCTGCCCTATTACCGCGACTTGCGCGACAACCTCGCCCGCCTCGACGAAACGGTTGTCGGCTACCACGAGCGGCTCCTGCTCGCCTTCGACATTTACCTCAACAAGGCCGCCTTCGAGGCCAACGAAGGCATCAAGTTCCTCACCGCCCTCACCGCCGTCACCCTGCCGGCCGTGCTGGTGGGGGGGTGGTACGGGATGAACTTCGACCATATGCCCGAGCTGCGCTCACCCCATGGTTACCTTTACGCCGCCTGCCTGACCCTCATCAGCACGATCGCGATGGCCATTTACCTGAAGAAGAAGAAATGGTTTTGAGTTCTTCGTGAGTCCACATGCGCTCTGACGTTGCCGGCTTGTTAGTCTTCATCTTGGCGGCGGGTCTCGGTATTGTGCGCTACGTGCGACCGGAGCTGCGCCGCTGGTGGGCCAAACGCACCTGCTTCGTGCTGCTGTTATTCCTCGCGCTGTTCGCTTCCCAACACGAAGCGATCCGCGCGAACTTCCAACTTTGGAACCCCGATGAAAGCGAAATGCTTGCCGGGGCGCTGACCTTGCAGGAACGGCCGGTCTTCTGGCGCGATGTGGATGGGAATTCGCATGGACCGCTGAACCAGCTGCCTTTGCTGCTCCCGTCGCTGTTTGGACTGCGGCTGGACTACACCTCGGCCCGTGTGGTCGGCTGCCTGATGATCGGATGGTTCTTTATCTGCCTGCATCAGGTCATCGCCACATGGAGCTCGGAAGGCACGGCGCGACTGCTGGTTTTGCCCGGCTGGGCCTTTTTCATCTTCAATCAGGATCCCGAAATCGCCCAGTACACCACGGAAATGCCGTCCTGTCTGCTGATCGGCCTGGGGCTCGTTTTCGCTACTCGCGCTTCGTCGGAACCCCGCGCCTCCCACTGGAACCTTGCATGGGCCGGCCTCTGCTGTGGCGCCGCCCCCTTCGGCAAACTACAATCAACTCCCATGGCCGCCTCGGTCTTGGTCCTGTTGTTTATCCATATTGCCTTCACGGCTCAGCTTCCTTCCGCGGAACGCTGGAAGCGTACCGGCTCGCTGATCGCCGGTGCAAGTATGCCCGCCGCATTTTTCGTCGGCCTCGCCGCAATAGCCGGAGCGTTCGAGTACTTTCGCATCGCCTATATCGAGAGCAATCTCTTGGGCTATGTCGTCGGCGGCTCGGTCTATTTCGCGCATGGTCGGCCCGTGCCCGGCACAATCTTCGGCCTAAACGAATTCCTCTGGCCGATGACCGGAATCGTGGTGGCGGGAACCCTCGCGGGTATTCGCTACACCCAGCGAATAAACTGGCCGGGGTTTGCTCTGGCCACGGGGCTTTTCGCCGCCGCCTTGCTCGCCATCTACCTTCCGAGCAAACCATTCGCCCACTACTTTATTCTGCTCATTGGCCCCTTGATCCTGCTCGCCGGCATTACTGCCGGCCCGCCTCTAACTCATCTCGCTAGGTCGATCAAGGCCTCCTGGCTACGGCTGCTTCTGGCCACCGCCGTGATTCTCGGCCCATCTGTTCCCCTCGTCTCCCATCATTTCCGGAATCCCGACTTTTTTCGCATCATCCTCCAATCCCGGCCGCGTCTTTCCCGGGAGCTCGTTACCGCCTTGCAAAGGCATACCTCTCCCGGCGAGGTTCTCGCGGTGTGGGGCTGGCAACCGGCGCTTTACGTCTTCACGCAGACGGTGTCGGCCACGCGCAATCTGATTGTCTTCTGGCCGGCCGTTTCCTCGCGCTGGCAGGATTTCTATCAAACCACGTACCTGCAGGACATCACCGGCAACCCACCGGCGGTATTCGTAGATACCATGGGGCCGGCGGATTTCTTCTTTCATCAATCCAAGCGCACGCGGCATGAGTCTTTTCCAGCCCTCGCCGACTATATTTCAAGTCACTACACTCTGGTGGAGACCGTGGCGGATTGCCGGATTTACGTTCGCCGTGACCGGAAAGCTCCAGTGGCGCCGGAACTGTAGCGCCACCTCTTACACCAATCACTGCGGCCCGATCTAAGCGATGCGTGGGGCGGACTAAAAACTAACGTGCCCAGGCCGGTTCTCAAAATTGACTGTCTTCCTCCCACCACCGAAGAAGTTGCGCCGCTAACGACTGCCGGGCAATCTGCCGACGTGAGTTTTCCGTTTCGTTTCAATACCCTGGGCACCGGCATCTCGGAATTGTCCCTGACCGAAGCGTGCAAGCTCGTGCTCACGGTCAGCGGGAAGAAAAATCTCGGCTACATTTGCTGCGCCACGGCCTACAACGTGAATCTTGCCTGCACCGACCCGGCATTGCGCTCCGCCTACAACCAATCCCTGTTCACGACCCCCGATGGCATGCCGCTGGTCTGGCTCGGTCGCAGGCTCGGGCACAAAAGCATCACCCGCGTCTATGGTCCCGATTTAATGGAGACCGTCTGCGACAACGGGCGCACAGCCGGCCTGCGGCACTATTTCTATGGGGGAAAACCAGGCGTGGCCGAAGAATTAAAAACACGCCTCACCAAACGCTTTCCCGGGCTGGAGGTCGTCGGCACCTTCACGCCTCCGTTCCGCACGCTGACCGCCAGCGAGGTCGCCTCGTTGCAGGCCGACATAAGCGCCAGGAAGCCGGACATCATCTGGGTCGGCCTCAGCACACCCACCCAGGAAAAATTCATGGCCGAACATGCCCGCCGGCTCGAGACGGGCCTCCTCATCGGCGTCGGCGCCGCCTTTGATTTTCTCTCTGGTCGCGTCTGCCAGGCGCCGCGTTGGATGCAACGAAGCGGGCTTGAGTGGCTCCATCGCCTCGGCACCGAACCCACCCGGCTGTGGAAACGCTACCTCATCCACAGTCCAATGTTCGTATTACGAACATTGGCGCAGCTGACCGGCCTGAAGAAATACCCAATGGAGTGAACTGTAGGTCGGGCTTTATGCCCGACGTGGACACCCGGCGTCGGGCATAAAGCCCGACCCACAACTCAAAACAAATCCCCCTGCTGCAGCGCGTCGCGCTTCTCCCCGTCGGGCGTGCTCATCTGCAATAGCCAGGGAATCGTCGCCTGCGCCAGTTCGGGCCGGCGCAGGAGTGCCTGCAGCAGCAAGGCGCCGGCCAGCGCATCGTACAACGCGGCATGATAGCGCCGGCGTTCCGGCGGACAGTGCCGGCGCGCCGCAGCCTCGAGCTCCGCTTGCAGTCCGTACCGAACCACGAGATCTTCCAATCGCACCGAACCGAGCTGGGGATACAGCTCGGGATAAAGCCGGCCCGTATCGATCCATGGTCCCCACTCGGCCGCCATTTTTCCCGGCCGGGCGAAGTCCGGCGCTTCACGCGGATAGGGCCAGACTTTTCGCAGCAACGAATTTTCCACCGGGGCAAAATGGGCCGCGAGCGGCCCGGTGGCGCGCAGACCGGTGAAGCGCTCCCACTCGGCCGCGAAATACGCCTTGGTGACGAGTCCCTCGGCGCTCAACCCGTGAACCTTCGTGTCGTCGAGACTGACCCGTCCCGTCGCCCGGCAAAGCCGCGTTTGGGTGTCGGCGATCTCGCCACCGTGTAGTGTTACCACGCCAAACTCCAGGATACCCGAAGTGGCGTTACCCTCGAAGTCGATGAAGTGAATCGGCGTGTCGGCCCAGGACATGGCGCAATTTACGATTTATGATTTACGACTTACGATTGAAAACCGGAGGCAATCAGCCCGGGTTCACAAATCGTAAATCATACATCGTAAATCGTAAATGGAATGCGTGCCCTCTCTTTAGCCGATGCTAACTGTAGGAGCCTGTTTACAGGCGATCCGGAGCTTGCGGCTTGAACGTGCGTAAAGGTCGCCTGCAAGCAGGCTCCGACAAAAACACCGGGTCCCTACTTCGCGCCTTCCCCAAACGCCGCCATCCACTCCCGCACTTTCAGCCACGCCGTCAGCTCGGCCGCCATCGCCCGGTCGTCGCTGACGCGCGGATGCAGCTCCGACCAGTGACTGAAAACAAAATGGCTGATGCGCGGGTCGCCGACCTCCAGTTCCTTCACCGCCGCCTCCCAGGCAGCCTTCAGCTCCGGACTCTTCGCTCCACCGTACATGCCGCCGCGCAACAGGACGATCTGCGCCGACGGATAGGCCGTGCGCACCGCCCGTGCCAACGCGACATAGCCGGCCGTGTAGTCGGCGGGAAACGGTCTGTGGTTCACCCGCGTGAACGAGTCGTCGTTCTCACCCAGATTGATGCAAACCACATCGGGCACCCACGCGGCGAGGTCCGCCCGCGCAGCGCTGCCCTGCGGATAAATTTTATCCCAGACCTGCCCTGCCTTCACGTCGACATAGCCCTCGCAAATGCCCATGCCGCTGACCGCCATCGCGCGGTGATCGGCCCCGAGGGCCTGCGAGGTCAGGAAATCATAACTCAACGCATGATTGTGGGTGCGGCGGTCTTCCCACTGGTCGGTCGCGCCATCCTCATTGCAAGCCCCGACCGTGATCGAATCACCGATGAACTCCATTCTGAACCGGTACGGTGGCGGTGGCGGCGCCCACGCTTTGGCCCCGGCGGCCAGCTCGATGCCGCGGAACGCGACGTGACCGGCGTTGGCCTCGCTGCGCTTGAAAATTTCCAGCCGGTGCCGGCCTGCAGCCAGCGGCCGCGGCCATACGAAACGGTAGCCCGACCCGGCCAGGACACCGGCGACCTCTGTGATTCCATCCACCGTCACATCAAAAAAATTCTGGTCCACGGCCTGGCCGAACACCACCGCCAGCGCCTCGCCCTCGAAATCGAGCCTCAGGCGGCTACCCGCCCAGATGATCACGGGCTGCGACGGATTGGCGCGGTCAAACCGTCCTTCAAAAAGAAATCGCTGATCAGACGCTGGAATCACGGTCATTTCGGAAGAGGCCGCCTGGGCGGCTAAGGCACTGCTGGCGAGCAGCAGGCAGGGCAAGGTGATACGCAACATGCCCCCGACGATTAGGAACGACCCGGGCGACAGCAAGCCCTTCAAAGTCAGATTTGCCTCAATCCCCGCGGTTTCCGGTCGATTAGACGCCGGTCTCCCCCTCGCCTACCGCATGGCCACCGCTCAATCCATCTCGGACACACTCGTCCAGGAATCCATCATTCGCGCCGTCAAGAACGTGTGCGCGACGATGATCAAACACGACGCCAGTTTCGTCGAGAAATCGGTGGAATCAGCCTATGCCGGCTTCAAGGACAAGCCGCACGTCTTCGGCAGCGTGGGTTTCCTCGGCCATATCGATGGCATCGTCTACCTCTGCATCCCCGATGACTTCGCCCACCATGCGGCGGCCCGCGTACTCGGCATCAGCGCCGCGGAATTGGAAATGAGCGGATACGCGGCCGTGAAGGATGTGATCGGCGAGATCACCAACATGACCGTCGGCAGTTTCAAGAACGCGCTCTGCAACGTCGGCTTTCCGTGCAAGCTCACGCTCCCGACAATCGTGCGCGGCGACAACCTCGCGGTTTCCAGTCTGAAGGGCGCCGAACGCCACACCTTCCACTTCGATTGCGGCGGCCACCGGCTGATCGCGGACATCCAACTGAAGGTCGAGTAACCTGACCCGTCTGTAGGGCGG
>DATCRM010000376.1:0-8004 GCA_036568985.1 Lacunisphaera sp.
CGGATCGGACGAGTAAAGATCCTCGGGGCAAGCTCCGAGGCATTTCAGAAATGGAGGCAGGACTATCAGTCCTGCGAGGCACAGGCCGCGCTCTTTCCCAAACGCGGGGCTGATAGCCCCGCCTCCATCCAAGTCGGAGCAAGCTCCGGGGTATTCGACCCAGAGGGAATAAACCCAACCTTGATTTCGTTTCGTGCTCCATGTGAATGAAGTGCGCCTCCTTGCAAGCGAAGCGACTCCATGCAGTCGATATTCAGCACAAAACTGCCGCGCGTGATCCTGAGCCGTGTGAAGGATCCAAGGGAAAGAACAATCTCATGCCTGCCCCGCGCTTGGATCCTTCGCTGCGCTCAGGATGACGGGGACGAGAGTGGCCGAGCGATCCGCGCTATTCGTGGTGCAAACCTATTCGGTTCAGACGGCCACACCCAGCCGCTCGCCCATCCGGGCGTAGACCTCGAGACCGCCGGCGCTCTGCTCCACCAGATCGGCATCCAGCTTGATCCGACCCGGCTGGAAAAGCGTCACGACGCACGATCCGCCGAACTTGAAGAGCCCTTTCTCCTCGCCCTTGACGACGGTCCGCCCCCGCACAAACGACTGGAAGATGCTGCCCACCATCGTGGCGCCGATCTCGCACACCGCGACCGTGCCGAACACCGGCGACTCGATGAGCGTGATCATGCGCTTGTTTTCCCAGAGGTAGGCTAGGTTTTGGCGCAATGCGATCGGCGACACGGAATACAGCCACCCATTGATCAACCGCGGTTCGCCCGGCATGCCGGACACGGGAAAATGAAACCGGTGATAGTCCACCGGACACAGCCGGGAGATCAGCATAGAACCCCCGGAGAACTTCTGCGCGAGCGCGTCATCGTTCAGAAACGCCTTCAGGTCGAACCGCTGCCCCTTCGCGTAGAAGCCGGCCGCGGCATCCAGATTCTGAAACGCCAGATGCCGGCCATCCGCCGGCAAGACGGCGACGGCATCTCCTTCGGCGATCGGCCGGGCGCCGGGTTTAAGGGCGCGGTAGAAGAACTCGTTGAAGGTTTTGAACGTCAGCGGCTTTTTCGCGAACTCATCGACGTCGAGGTTGTAGTCCACGATGAACGGCAGGATCTGGTTCGCGCTGGCCCGCCAGGACATGCGCCAGCCGTAATAGCGCGACAGCACCGCCCGCTTCACAAAAACGTTCAAGGCCACCTTCCCCAGTCCCACCCCATAGGTCCAACGCAGCCATTTCTCGCCGTATACCTGCTCGGTTTCGACGGTCTTCTTCGCGCGGTGGTAATAGCGGATGGGGTCAGCGGGCATGGGTCGCCTTTATTGTAGGAGCGGGTTTATCCCGCGACATTAATCTGTGGCGCTGACAGGTAGGGCGCAGACTCCGTTCCGCGCCGCGGCTGCGAAGGGGTTCCCCTATCCTTTTTACCCCAGCACCAACTCGTCGCCCTTGACCTTGAAGGTCGCGGTCGAGTCTTCGGTGACCTCGCCGCCGATGAGCGCGCGGGCCAGCCGCGTCTCGAGGTGGCGCTGCAGGAAACGCTTGAGCGGGCGCGCGCCGAAGACCGGGTCGTAACCCTTCTCGGCCACCCATACCTTCGCCTTCGGCTCGAGCGCAACCGTAACGCGTCGCTCGGCGAGCCGTTTGTTTACATCGGCGATGAGCAAATCGACGATATGCTCGATTTCCTCCAGCGTGAGCGGCTTGAAGAGCACCGTCTCATCGATGCGGTTCAGAAACTCCGGCCGGAACGATCCGCGCAGATCAGCCATGACGCTTTCGCGCACACTCTCCGGAATCTCGTCGCCTTTCACCCCTTCGAGCAAATGGCGGCTGCCGATATTGGAGGTCATGATGATCACCGTGTTCTTGAAATCCACCGTGCGACCCTGCGAATCGGTGATGCGCCCGTCGTCGAGCACCTGGAGCAAAACGTTGAACACGTCGGGGTGCGCCTTCTCGATCTCGTCGAAAAGCACCACCGCATACGGCTTGCGCCGCACGGCTTCGGTCAGCTGGCCGCCCTCATCGTAACCAACGTAGCCCGGAGGCGCGCCGATCATGCGGGCGACAGAGTGCTTTTCCATGTACTCCGACATGTCGAGCCGGATGAGGTTGGCTTCGGAGTCGAAGAGTTGTTCAGCCAGCGTTTTCGCCAGCTCGGTCTTGCCCACGCCGGTCGGGCCGAGGAACAGAAAACTGCCGATCGGACGGCGCGGGTCCTTGATGCCCGCGCGGGCGCGGAGGATCGCCTCGCTGACGAGGCGCACGCCTTCGTCCTGGCCGATGACGCGCCGGTGCAGCTCGTCCTCGAGCTTCAGGAGTTTCTCCTTCTCTCCTTCAAGCAGTTTGGAAAGCGGAATGTGCGTCCACTTCGAGATGATCTCGGCGATCTCCTCGGCGGAGACTTCCTCCTTCACCAACGTGGTCTTGGCTGTGCCGGTCTTCTCCGCCTTGGCGAGTTCCTTCTCGAGTTGCGGGATGCGACCGTGCTTCAGCTCGGCGATCTTGTTCAGGTCGTAGGCGCGCTCGGCCTTGGCCATCTCCAGACGAGCGGTTTCCAGTTCCTCGCGGACTTTCTGCACGCGGCCGAGAGACTCCTTTTCCTTCGTCCACGTGGCGCGGAGCGCCGTGGCTTGCTCCTTGGCGTTGGCCAGTTCCTTGCGCAACTCGGCCAGCCGGCGCTTGGAGGCATCGTCCTTTTCCTTCTGCAGCGCGGTCTCCTCAATTTCGAGCTGCATGACGCGACGCTGCAGCTCGTCGAGTTCGGTCGGCAGCGAATCGATCTCCGTGCGGATCATGGCACAGGCTTCGTCCACGAGGTCGATGGCCTTGTCCGGCAGGAAGCGGTCGGAAATGTAGCGGTGCGAAAGCACGGCGGCCTGCACGAGCGCATTGTCTTGGATCCGCACCCCATGGTGCAGCTCGTAACGTTCACGCAGCCCGCGCAAAATGGAGATGGCGTCCTCGACCGTCGGCTCCTCGACCAGCACGGTCTGGAAACGGCGCTCCAGCGCCGGGTCCTTTTCGATGTATTTGCGGTACTCATCGAGCGTGGTGGCGCCGATACAGTGCAACTCGCCGCGCGCCAGCATGGGCTTGAGGAGATTGCCCGCGTCCATCGCGCCCTCGGTCTTGCCGGCGCCGACGATGTTATGGAGTTCGTCGATAAAGAGGATGATGCGACCCTCGGCCTGCTTGACCTCGTTGAGCACGGCTTTCAGCCGCTCCTCGAATTCGCCGCGGTATTTAGCGCCCGCGACCAGCGCGCCCAGATCGAGCGTAAACACGGTCTTGTCCTTCAATCCCTCCGGCACGTCGCCACGGAGGATGCGTTGCGCCAGGCCCTCGACGATGGCCGTCTTGCCGACGCCGGGTTCACCGATGAGCACGGGATTGTTCTTGGTTTTGCGGGAAAGGATGCGAATGGCGCGCCGGATCTCGGCATCGCGACCGATCACGGGATCGATCTTCCCCTTCCGGGCCTGAGCCACGAGATCCACGCCGTACTTCTCGAGCGCGTTGTAGGTGGACTCGGGATTGTCGGACGTGACGCGCTGGTTTCCGCGCATCTTCTGCAGCTCTTTCAGCACTTTGCTGCGGTCCAAATTGAAACTGGCGAAGTATTTCTTCATCGCCGCCGGCTGGCCGGTCGCCAGCAACGCGAGGAACAGGTGCTCGACGCTCACGTACTCGTCCTTGAGCGACTCGGCCTCCTGCTCGGCCCGAGTCAGCACCTCGTTGAGCGCTTGGGTAACGTAAATCTTCGAAACATCCACGCTGCCCGAAACCTTGGGCAGCCGTTCCAGCTCCCGGTCGGCCGCAAGCTGCAACGCGCTGACAGTCACGCCGAGTTTCTCCACCAACGATGGCACAATGCCGCCTTCCTGGGCAAGAAGCGCGACGAGCAGGTGCCACGTCTCCACTTCGCTATGCGAGCGGCGGCGCGCCTCGTTCTGCGCCTCCTGGACGGCCTGGCGCGACATGACGGTCATTTTTTCGGGATTCATACGGAGAATATATCCCTTTGCAGCCGGCGGGCCAATAGGGGAAGACCCGCTTCCCTCGGGGATTTACTTTTCCATGGGACAGCATGGGACAGACCGCACGCTGCAGTGGGTCATGGGTGGGTCAGAGTGACGGTTGGTGGAAAATCCCAAACGCCAAATGTCCAAAGGCCAAACAAGGCAGAATAAGGATCGAAAATCAGAAAACCTAAGAAACGAGCAGGGTTCTTCCCGCTGTTTTATTTGGCGTTTCCGCGAAGCGCATCTCTATTTCCGCTTCGGCCGGTTCTTTTTGTCGAGCAGCACCACGACTGGCTGATGCTGCGCCGCCTCGGCCGGCTCGAAGTCCGCGTAGGCTGCGATGATGACTTCGTCGCCGGGCTGGACCAGGCGCGCGGCGGCGCCGTTGATCATAATCTCTCCACGTTTGCGGCCTCCGATCACGTAGGTCGCGAGTCGCTCGCCGTTGTTGCAGTTGTAGATCTCCACGCGTTCATGGAGCAGCAAACCCGCGGCCCGGCGCAGCTCGGGGGCGATGGCGATCGAGCCTTCGTAGTTGAGATCGGCCGCCGTAACCGTGGCGCGATGGAGCTTGGACTTGAGCAGAGTCAGGCGCATGGCGGAAATTATCTGGCGGGGTCGCGGTTGAGCAGCTCGGCGTGTTTCAGGCCGAAGAGTACCAACTCGGGAACAACTTCGTCGAACAACAGCTCGGACTCGAACATCCGGGCAAAGCCGCCGGTACCGATGATGACAGGCTTTGCTCCACCGAATGCCTCCTTCGTCAGTTGGGCGGCAAGCTGCCGAATGGCTCCGACGTGACCGTGGTAAAGGCCGGCCTGGATACTTTCGACCGTGCTACGGCCGAGCGCCACTTCGGGTCGCGAAATTTCCACGGCGGGAAGCCGGGCCGTGCGGCTCGACAGCATTTCGGCCGAGATCCCCAAGCCCGGCAAAATCGCGCCGCCGAGATAGTCCCCTTCGCCCGTCACCACATCGAAGGTGGTGGCCGTGCCGCAATCCACGACCAGGCAGTTGCACTTGGGCCGGCGTTGCGTCGCGGCGATCGCGTTGGCCACGCGATCCGCGCCGACCTCCGCCGGGTTGCGGTAGCGGATCTTCAGACCAGTCTTCACGCCAGCTTGGAGCAGGAACGGCTCGCATTGGAAATATTTCACGCAAGCTGCCCGCAACGGATAGGCCACCGGCGGCACAACCGAGCAGATCGCCACGCGCTTGACCTCCGCGGGATCGATCTGGTTTTCCCGCAGCACGGTCCGGAGAAACACTCCGATCTCATCCGACGATCCGATCGGATGCGTGGTCTTGCGGAACTGGACGCGCAATGAATCGCCGTCGAATACGCCGCCGTGGATCTGGGAATTGCCAACATCAAGGGTCAATAGCATGGGTGAAATATTTTCTTAGCGTGTCATTCTGGACGAAGTGAAGAATCCAAGGGTGTTTTTGTTTCCCTTGGAGTGCGGCGTAAATTCGCTTGGATCCTTCGCTCTGCTCAGGATGACGATGGCGGTGGCTTGAGGTTGTCCGGTCATTTGGAGCTCGCTTCCACCAGACTCGTCAGCTCCGTGGCCAGCGCGTCGCGGGTGGGACAGTGCGCAGCAACCGTACCGTCGGGCCGCAGGATGTCGGCCGGGAAAGTCCCGTCGGTCCGGCGGGCCGAAAGATCGTTGTGCACCACCAAGTCAGCCCCGGAATGAGCGAAAAGTTTCCGCACGGCTTTTGCGGCGTCGCCAGCCGCGGCCCCGTGCGTGAGCTTAAAGGCCACCAGCGTAAACCGGTCGCGACTCAAGCCGCGCAGGCCGTCCACCAGCCGGGGATTCGGACGCAACTGCAAGATTGGCGCGCCCCCGGACGAGATTTTGCCCTCCGACCCGCCAGCGACCGGCTTCGCCCCGTCAGCCATGATTACGCGATCTATTCCGTAGTCGCTGACCGCCGCCGCGTGAATCACCGCATCGAACGTTTCCGTGGCGAGCAGGCGGCGCAAGGCAGCTTCCAACTGTGCAAACGTGACAAAAGTCTCCTCGCGGCACGGACCGTCCGCGGCAGTCGCATTCTGCGCCCGCAACAGCACGACGTCATGGCCGGCCCGCGAAAGATGGGTCGCGATCAACGCCCCGGTCGCGCCCGTACTCGTGTTGGTCAGCACGCGGACTCCATCCACCGGTTCGGCCGTGCCGCCGGCAGTGATCAGCACCCGCAGCTTCCGACCCGGTCGCGCCAGCGCGGCCTCTACAGCGACCACAATCGTGTCCGGCTCGGCCAGTCGGCCTTCGCCGGTTTCGCCGCAAGCGGTGCGGCCGGCCGCGGGGTCGATAAACCGCACGCCCCATCCGCGCAGTTTTTCAACGGATGCCACGGTTGCCGGATGTGCCCACATCGCCGGATTCATCGCCGGGGCGATCAACCACGGCTTGGCCCGGTCATGCGCCAGGAAAAGTGCGCCCGCCAAGTCGTCAGCCAGGCCGCCGGCGAAGCGATTGATCGTATTCGCCGTGGCCGGACACACGAGCACGGCATCGGCCCAGCGAGTCAGATTGATGTGCTCCAACGCCGAACCCGGCGTGAACGCATCGCTCAGCACTGGCGAGCCGGTCAGGCCTTCGAGCGTGACGGCACCAACGAACTTGAGCGCCGAGGGCGTTGCGACACAGCGCACGCGGTGTCCGTGCTGCACGAGGCTCGAGATCACCTCGCAGCCCTTGTATGCCGCGATGGAGCCCGTGAAAATGACGAGGATATTAGAGCCGGACATTGTCGATGAGCCTCACGTTTTCGATGCGCACCGCGCCGAGGCGGACGCCGTCGCGATCTTCCACGTAGTCCACGCCGAATCCCGCCGCCTTGAGCGCGTAGGTGGCCGCGTCCGCCGTGCTCGCGGAGCGCAGGATCAGGGGGAATTGCGCCGCCCGCACCCGCGCCGGGTGGGAAAGCCGGCGATTGCGCGAACTCAGCGCCAGCCCGTCGACGTCGCGCTCGGTGGCGCAGGGGACGATTTCCACGGGCAACAAAAGCGCCCGCACCATTCCCTCGACCAGCCGGAGCTGCTGCCAGTCCTTTTCGCCGAAATACGCGCGCTTCGGCTGAACCGTGTTGAGCAGCTTGAGAACGACCGTCAACACGCCGTCGAAATGCCCCGGACGGTGCGCTCCCTCCAACTCGCGACTGAACTTCCCCTCGGTCATGCGGTACGTGTAGTCGTCCGGGTAAAGCTCGACGGCTGGCGGCACGATCACATCGTCCACCAGACCGGCGGCCAGCTTCAAGTCGGCCTGGAGCGTGCGGGGATATTTTTCGAGATCGGTCGCATCATTGAATTGGGTCGGATTGACGAAGATGCTCAGAACCACGCGGTCGTTGTCGGCGCGGGCCCGGGCGAGCAGCGCCCGATGCCCGGCATGCAGCGCGCCCATCGTCGGCACAAAACCGACGGATCCGCCCGCATAGTCCGGACTCTCCCGCACGGCGCGCCAGTCCTTCAGGCTGTGATGCACCCGCATCATGCCAGGACCTCCTCGCGCGCCGGAAAGCGCGCGCCGCGCACATCGCGGGCGTAGTCGTTGAGGGCGGCGATGACGGCTCCGTGGCCGTCAAGATAACGCCGCGCAAAGCGGGGCCGGAACGCCGCATCGAGCCCCAAGAGATCGTTCAATACCAGCACCTGGCCCGACGTACCTGCGCCGGCGCCGATGCCAATGGTGGGAATGGAGAGCAGCTTCGTTGTTTCCGTCGCGAGCGCGGCGGGCACGCACTCCAGCACGAGCGAAAAAGCCCCGAGCTCTTCCAAGCGACGGGCGTCGGCTTGAAGGCGCGCGGCGTCACTCTCTGAGCGTCCTTGCAAACGGTAACCACCGAGCTGGTTGACCGATTGTGGCGTCAGGCCGAGGTGTCCCATCACCGGAATTCCGCTGATTACGAGGTGCTCGATGACGTCCTCGTGTCCCGCCACGCCTTCCAGTTTCACGGCGG
>DATCRM010000377.1:0-2890 GCA_036568985.1 Lacunisphaera sp.
GCTGACGGTGAAGAAGTCGCCACCGACGCGGCCCTCGGGGATATAGCTGTGGGAAAACTTGAGCGCGCTGGCGGCTTCCGTCGCGCTGCGCGGGAAACGCGGATAGGTCTGCGGCAGGAGCGCGAACTGCACCTCGCGGGCGAGGGCGAGTTCCTGGTCCATCTGCGCCTGCTTCTCGGCGAGGACCTCGGTATACACCTTGAGTTTTTCCGCCTGCGCCTGCTGCTCGGTGACGTCGCGCGAGATGCCGCAGGTGCCGATGATCTGGCCGGAGCCGTCGCGCAGCGGGACCTTCGTGGTGGAGGCCCAAGTGATGCGGCCGTCGCGCAGCGTCTCGTACTCGAGCTTGCCGACGATGGGCTCGCCGGTCTGGAGCACGCGCTGCTCGTCGGCGAAGGCGTCCTTGGCGTGGTCGATGCGGAAGAGATCGAAGTCGGTCTTGCCGAGGATCTGGGCGTCGTCGGTGAATTTATGGAATTCCCGCATCGCCTTGTTCACGAGAAGAAAACGCGACTCGCGGTCCTTGAAATAAATACGGTCCGGCGTCGTGTTCATGAGGGCCATGAGCAGATGATGGTCGATCTGGGCCATGCGACGAAGAAGGTGAGTCAGGGCCGGACGCGGCAGAAAGTCGAGAGGCCGCGCACAAAAGCCATTTGCACGTAATACGAAGGGCTGGGGTGATTAGCGATGAAAATGTTTGGAAGAAAGCAAGCGCCTAATTACACGCATGTATTGGACGCCTCCCGCCCGTTTCCCGTGCGGAGCATTTTCCGGTGGCCCCGAAACGGCGCGAAGGTGGGCAAAACGCGCAGGATATGTCGGGCCATCATGGTTTTGGAGGCGCTGTCGGTCGCCCCGCGGTTGCCGTCGTGGGTGGAAATGTCCCTCTTTCAGTTGAAGGCGGCTGGCAGCAGATGGCCGCCCTCGCAAGGGTTGCGCCCTCAGAGAGGGGCGACCGGTTTAATCTGTCTTCGGCTGGGCGGGTGAAGCGCCGACGGAGGAGCCGGGGGCGGCGTTCGTGCTGGCGGGTGCGGGAGCAGGCGCCGGGCCGATGGTGGGGATCGGCGCGTGAATGGCGGCCCCGGCGCCGGGCTCGTAGTTGAAGCTCCAGTTGGCGACCATAATCTGGCCGGTCTTGGCGTCGCGGACGCGGATGTTGACGAATTCCTCGTGCTGGACGAGCGGGCGCGGCAGATAAATGCGCAGCGTGTTGGTGGCGGGGTCGAAGTCGTGCTTCACCACGCCCATGTCTCGCACCTGCGTCTCGAGCGAGGCGGGATCGAGCTTGTCGGCGCTCATTTCCGTGAGGACGGCGGTGATGACCGGCTGGGGATTGCTAATGGTCGCGCCGGGCTCCGGATCGGCCTTGGTGAGGCTGAGTGCGCTCTGGTGCAAGTAGGCGGCGAAGTTCTTTTCCACGTTTTGCGTGATGGTGTAACGACCGATACTGAAGGGATTGGTGGTGGAGTGAACCGGGTTGTCAGCCACGGTGAAGATGGCTTGGTAGCCGGCAGCGATGGCTGCGGCCTGGACCTGCTTGTTCCAGGCGCCGTAGGGGTAGAAAAAGCAAGTGACGGGTTTGCCCAGGTGCTGTTCCAGGATTTTCTTCGCGCCAGCGGTTTCGTTTTCCAGCCAGGCGGCGTACTGCTCGGGTGTCTTGTTTCCCTTCTTGGTGAGAATCGGGTGAGTCATCGAGTGGCATTCGATGTCGACGCCCTCCTTTTGAAGTTGAACCAGTTCAGGCCAACTGGCGGCGCCCTTGTAACTGGACGTGGGAGTATCGTTGATGAATTGCGGGTAGATGGTGAACGTCCAGGGATAGCCGTATTTGTCCAGCACGGGCTTGGCGAAGACGAGCGGACTTTTGTAACCATCGTCGATGGTGATGCAAACCGAGCCCGCGGGCAGCGACTTCTGGTGGTGAATGAAGGCGAGGACGTCGGACAGGGGTACGACGTGGTAACCGTTGTCGTGGATATATTTCATCTCCGACTCGAAGGTGTCGGCGTGCATGGTCCACTGGAGCTTGGGCGAGATCTTGGTGCCGGCGGGCACGAACTGGTGGTAGAGCAGCACGATAACGCTGGCTTCGCCTTGCGCGGGCGGCTGGGCGGTCTGCTCGGGCGCGTTGGCCGGGAGCGGTGTGGCGCTGGCCTGGCTGATGACGATCGCCGAGCGGTACGGGGCGAGGTCAGGCCGGTACGAGGCGAATTGGAACGGGCTGGCGGTCGCGCGCGGGAAATTCACGGTCGAGGGCGCGGAGGGCGTGACCGGCGCGGCGTTGGAATCGGCTGGGGTCGGATTGGTGGCGTTGGCGCCGGTCGAAGTGGACGGCGTGGCGGTGGACGTGGATGCATCTGGTGCGGCGGTGGTGGACGGCGGCACCGGGCCGATGAGCGTGTTCGTATCGGAGGCGCCGGTGGAATTCGGCGCGGGCGTGGGCGCTTCGGAGGGGATGTTGGCCTCGGTGAGCTGGAGCGGGCCGTTGACGTGGAATTTCTCCCGCTCGGTGCGGAAGCGTTCCTCCATCTGGGAGCGGGAATATTCGAAGTAGATGACAAAGGTGCCGATCGCGATCAGGACGCCGACGGCCAGGACGATAAAGCGCTTGAGAAACATGAAGCGCTAAGGTTAGCAGCAGCAGAGGGCGGATTCAACAGTTTCCCCATCGCCGCACCAAGGGGACTCGACTAAGGGCCGGTTCGCGTTTAGGTATAGGGTCGGTGCCTTACGTCAAAATCTATTTCCGCTACCTGTTCTTCCGGCTCTTCGCGCCGTTCGCCGTCTGCCTCGCGGCCTGCACACTGCTGTGGGTGATGGTCGATATTTACGGCAACCTGGAGGACTTCCTCGAGCACAAGGGCGGCTTCGGCACGGTCCTCTGGGC
>DATCRM010000378.1:0-4575 GCA_036568985.1 Lacunisphaera sp.
GTGCTGTTTGGCCACGTCCGCCTGATCCCGCTGGTAACCGACGAGCTTTTCCCGGACCGCGGGCACCGCCGCATAATGGGCGACATGCTCGTTGACGCTTTGGCTGCGGATTTCGTCGCCGGCGGGTTGGCCCCCGATGAGCATGCGGGCGGAACGACCGTCGAGCCGGGTGGAGAATTGCAGTCCGGCCAGGGCGCCGGCGAGGGCCGCATGGTCGGTCGCCGGGATGTTGCGCTGGAGCAGCTCCGCGGTGATGTGGCGGTAGAACGAGCCCGTGTCCACGTGCAGCAGGTTGAAACGTTCCGCCAGCAACCGCGAGGAGGAGGATTTGCCGGAGGCGGCGCCGCCGTCGATGGCGACGATGATGAAAGGGGAGGAGCCCATGAAGGGGTTAATGAGAGGCGGCGCGCAGGCCGGCCAGCAAGTCAAAGAATGCGGGGAAGGTTTTGGTGCAGCAGGCGGGATCCTTGACGGTGAGCCACGGCCGGCCGTTGCCGTGCAGATCATGGCAACCGAGAATACCGAAGCTCATCGCAAAACGATGGTCGTGGTAGGTCTCGATCTCGACGCCGGACACGAGAGGCCGCGGATGGATTTCAAGGGCGTCCTCCGTTTCAACCACGTGCTGCCCGAGCTTGGTGAGCTCACGCGCCATGCCGGCGACGCGATCGGTCTCCTGCTTGCGGGTGTGCGCGATGCCCGCGATCTTGGTCGGCCCGTCGAGCAACGGGGCGACCGCGGCGAGGGAGAGAAAGGTGTCGGAAAAATCGTTGAAGTTGGCGATCAGGCCCTGACGCGAGAGTCCGCGGACGACACTGTGACCGACGGAGCGGATCAGACCACGGGCAGTCAGCAGGTGATAGAATTGGATGTCTCCCTGCAGGGCGTCGGGCGCAAGGTTGAGGCCTTGGACCACTACGCTACCATCGGTGACGACGGCGAGCTCGGCGAAGTAGCTGGCGGCCGTGGCGTCACCCTCGATGGCGTATTCCGTCGGTTGCACGGCGAACTGTGCCACCATGCGATTGGTCATTTCGATGAACGGCCGCGAGACAGTCTCGCCTTTGAGTTGGACGGAGAGGTGGGACTGGGCATGGGGTGCGACCATCAGCAGGGCCGAGAGCAGCTGGCTGCTTTCCGAGGCATCGAGTTCGACCAAACCGCCGCGCAGCCCGGCGGTGCGCAACGTGAAGGGAAAGCTCCGGGAGTTGGCCATGGCGCCCTGCGATTCCAGCGCCTCCAGCAGCGCGCCAATCGGGCGTCGGCGCATGGCCTCGTCGCCGTCAAAATGATAAACGCCGTCGGGCCGCAGGCAGACAAAAGCCGTGAGGAATCGCGCGGCGGTGCCGGCGTTGCCGATGTCGAGTCTGGCTTCGCGCACGGGAATCTCCCCGCCGCGGCCTTCAATGCGGATGGTGAGGGCGGTTTCGTCGGTCTCGACCTTGAAACCGAGCTGCTGCAACGCCGCGACCATGATGCGCGTGTCACGGCTGAAGAGGGCACCGCTCAAGGTGACCGTCTGGCGGCTGAGGGCGGCGAGGATCAGCGCACGGTTGGTGATGCTCTTGGAGCCCGGCAGGGTCACGGAGCCGTGAACCGGCTTGGTGAAGGGCTGAATGGGAAGAGTGGGAGGGTAGGTGGGCATTGTAGCAGCGGTCTGTGACCGCCGGACGGCGCTCATAGAGCGCCGCTACAGCTTCGGGTCAAGGTATCGGGCGGAACTGGTCGCGGTAGGCTTTGCCGCGTTCGAGGATGGCCTGCACTTCGAACCAGTCGCGATTAGCGAGGGCGCGCTCCATGCCGTGCAGTTCGTCCTGATAGGCGCGAACGGCGCGCAGCACCTCGTCGCGGTTCTGTTCGAGGATGGTCTTCCAAAGCCTGGGATCACTGCCGGCGATGCGGCTGGTGTCGCGCAAACCGCCGCCGGAGAAGTTGCGCCACTTCGGGTCGCGCTTGGCAAGGCTGGCACAGAGCGTCGAGGCCAGCACCTGCGGCAGGTGGCTGATGTGGGCGACGATTTCGTCATGGACGTCGGGCTCGACGGTTGCGGCGTCGGAGCCGAGCGCGGTCCAAAAGGCGGCGACCTGTTCGGCGGCCTTGGGGTCGGTCTCGGGCAAAGGCGTGACGAACGTGACGCGGCCTTGAAAGAGTTCGGCGCGGCCGTGCTCCCATCCGGTTTTTTCCGAGCCGGCCATCGGATGCGAGCCGACGAAGTGCCGACCGGACGGCATGGCCTTGTGGCTGAGGCGGCAGATCTCGCCCTTTACGCTGCCGACATCGGTGACAATGGCGCCCTCGGGCAGGACGGGGGCAATTTGCCGGACGAGGGTGACGATCTGGTCCACCGGGGCGCAGATGACCACCAACTGGGCGTCGGCCGCGGCCTCGAGGGGGGAATCGGCGACGCGGTCGCACCAGGGCTGTTCCTTAAGCTGGAGCCGCACCTCCGGTCGCCGGGCCCAGAGCGTGACGCGCCGGGCGGCGCCGAAATACCGCGCGGCACGGGCCACGGAGGCGCCTAGCAGGCCGGGAGCGAGAATGGCGATCGGGTCGAACACGGAGGGAGTAGTTGGTACTTGGTAGTTAGTAATTAGGAGGACAACCGGTTGGCGAGGGCTTTTCGGCGCTGTCCAAACTTCCGATTAGTAACGATCAACTTCTTTTCGGAAATCAGGCTTCGCCCAGCTTTTTGATTTTCGCGAACTCGGCCGGCGTAACCGGTGAGACCGACAGCCGGCTCTGGCGCACAAAGACCATGTTCTTGAGCGAGTCGTCGGCCTTGAGCTGGGCCAGGGTGACGGGTTTCTTCAGCGGCGCGACCGCCGCCAGCTCGACAGCCACCCAGCCGTTCTCGTCGGCCGTGGTGTCGGGAAATGCCGCTTTGGTCACGCGCGCGATGCCGACCACGCTTTTGCTCTCCCCGCTGTGATAAAACAACACGGTGTCGTCGGGCCGCATGGCTTTCAGGTGGAGTCGCGCCGCGTAATTGCGCACGCCGGTCCAGTCGGTGCGCTTGTCGCGAACAAGGTCGTCCCACGAGTAGGTTTCGGGTTCGGATTTCACCAGCCAGTATTGCGTTGTCATCGGGTGGGGGGATTGGTCGGATGCGCTCATGAGCGAGACCGACCCCGAGCTAGAGAAAAAAGCCCAGCGGGCACAAATGATTCTTTACGGGGTGATGCTTTTCTTCCTCGTGCTGCCCTTTGTCTTGCTGTGGCTGAAAAACCGCGGAGTATTCGGCCACCCCTGAGATCGCAGCATGAACAAGACCCTTCTCGTCGTCCGGATCGTCTTCATCACCCTCTGCGTCACGGCCAGCTGGCTGTTGTGCTACACCATCCAGGAATGGGACGAGCACCGCGTTCTGGCGATGGGCATCGGCTTGATGATCGGCGTCCTCGTGGTGCTGGTGGATGTGATGCTGAAGGGGTTTTCGCTGCGTGGTCTGACCGGATTGACTTTCGGCCTGGCAGTCGGGGTATTGATTGCGTGGCTGATCGGCGCATCGCCGCTGCTCAATCCTCCTATGGGCAAGGAATTCAATGCCCAGACGACCTACTTGGTGCAGATGGTTCTTTTTCTTATCTGCACCTACCTAGGGACGGTGATCGCCCTGCGCGGCAAGGACGACTTCAACCTGGTGATTCCGTACGTGCGCTTCGTGCCGCACGAGGTGGATGTGCCGCTGGTCGTGGTGGACACGACGGCGCTCATCGACGGACGGATTGCGAAGGTCTGCGAAACACGTTTTCTGGGCGCCGCGCTCATCATTCCGACTTTTGTGCTTAACGAGCTGCAAGGTATCGCCGATTCGCCTGACCCCGTGAAACAGGCCCGAGGCCGGCGGGGTCTGCAGGTGCTCAACGATCTGCGCGCGCTCAAGCACCTCGACATCCGGATTCATCACAGCGAGGTTTCCCGGCGGCAGGACATCGAGGCCAAACTGGTCTTCCTCGCGCAGTCTATGCGCGCCAAGCTGCTGACGACCGACGCCAATCTCGCCTCGATGGCGAAATTCCAGGGCGTGGAATGGCTCAACCTGCATGCCTTGGAAAACGCCCTCCGGCCCGAACTGGTCATCGGAGAAAGCATCGCCGTCGAGCTCGTGAAACCCGGCAAAGACGAAGGTCAGGCACTCGGGTACCTGCCGGATGGCTCGATGGTGATTGTGAACAACGCGCGGGCCTTCGTCGGCAAGAAGGTGACCGCCGAGATCATCGGTGTGCTGCCCAGTGGCAGCGGCAAAATGATCTTTGCGAAGCTGCTGGGCGAAGACGCGGTGGTCTGAAACAGATCTCGTCTTCGCCTAACCGGAGGGCCGAGCTCCCGCGAGGCTGCGTTGGCATCGCAAGCCAGACCAGCCTCGCGGGAGCTCGGCCCTCCGGGCATGATCGCGTTATTGGGTCCCGCGTATCAGACTGACAGGTAGGGCGCACCGGCCCTGTATAGTCTCGGGTCAAGGGTAACAGGTGTACCGGGTTAAGGGTTACACATGGGATCGAAAGGGAGGAGTGAGTGATAGTGGCCTTTGGGGCGGGCGGTGGGAGTGGAGAGGTCGATCAGCCCGAGGGTGAA
>DATCRM010000379.1:0-6409 GCA_036568985.1 Lacunisphaera sp.
GCATCGGCATGATTGTTGCAATTAATTTATAATAATGCCCGCCCCTAAACTCAGACTCGTGCTTCCTCTTGCCGGTGCGGCCGCTGTCTTGGCGGCCGTTTATATTGGTGTGTATCATGCCACGAAGACTTTGGAGACTACGGCGGGTATCAAGTTGGCCCTACTCGATGCCAACAAGGGCACCTCCCCCGCGGGAAATCCTCAGTTCGGGATTTCGGCTGCGGCAAACGGCAAGGACGGCAAGATCGACTTGTTTGGGGAAGAGCTGAAACCGCGTGAAATCCGACGCAACTCTGGCAACTGGCGCCGCAGTCTGGCCGCTTTTGAAGGGGAGTTGGGGCTCGGTGGTGATGACCACGGTGCCGTGGGCTCGACGGACGACACCGGGAAAAACGGCTCCAACGTGCAAGCGAGTTCCCGATTCCGCCGGCGGAACTCAGCGGCGCGAGGTGCCGCTTCATTTGGTGGCGGCGGCGGGTCCGGTGGTGGCGGCGGCGGGATGGGTCTCGGCTCCGGATCGAATGGCAACGAGGGCCCCTTGGATTTCTTTTTGGATCCGGATGGCGATCGGGACCTCCCGCGAATTGTCATCCTGCCTTCTGATTTTCCCGGTTCGGGCAACCCCACCTCGAACGGATCGGATAACCCGGATGTCGGAGCGAACCCGATCGTCGTTGTGGCAGACAACGGGAATCAGATTGTCTCGCTGGATCCCAATTTCCCCGGAAAGAATTCCTTCGTCGGACCACCGGTGCAGCAAGACGATGAAAGCGCCACCGGACCCGATTCTTCCGATACCGACGAGGACCCGTCTCATCCGAGACAGGATCCTCCGTCCGACGATCACACCACGCACAAAGTACCGGACACCGCCAGCACGCTGGGTTTGATCGCATTTTCGATGCTCGGTCTTGCCGGACTGCGCCGTCGGATCGCACGGTAGGTGGTTTTGATTACCGATCAGTGCTGTAGATCACGGACAATGGTGCGAGGCGTTCGGCTTGTGTCAGGACACGGGTTGTCCACTCTGCCGGGCATTAAGCCGAATGGATATTCATTCCTCGCGGCGGCGGCCATGCTCGCCTTCGCGGCCAATTCCGTGTTTTGCCGGCTGGCCTTGGGTCATGCGGCGATCGATGCCGGCAGTTTCACGTTGGTGAGATTGACCGCGGGTGCGGCTATGTTGGGACTGATTTGCGTCGGGCGGAGAAAATCCGGACGCGCCTTGTTCCATTTGGATGCAACTTCTGCCGTCGCGCTTTTCGTTTATGCCGCGGGCTTTTCATTCGCCTACCGTGAACTCACGGCCGGTACCGGCGCCTTGCTTCTGTTCGGTGCGGTGCAAACCACGATGATCGGCACGGGGTTGTGGCGGGGCGACCGCCCTGGCCTAACCGAATGGCTCGGACTATTGCTGGCGTTGGGCGGGCTCGGTTGGCTGGTTTCACCGGGCCTCACGGCTCCGCCTCCGGTAGCTGCAGGACTGATGGTCCTCGCGGGTATTGCCTGGGGAGTGTACTCGCTGCGCGGACGCAAACAGGGTGATCCGCTCCAGACGACCGCGGCGAATTTTCTCTGGTCCGTGCCGTTGAGTCTGGTTCTTTTCGCGACCATGCCGGGCGAATCGCATTTTTCGCCGACGGGCATGGTCTGGGGAATCCTATCGGGTGCGGTGGCGTCGGGCGTCGGTTACGCCATATGGTATTCCGTGCTTCCGCAATTGACGGCCACGCGGGCCGCCACACTGCAATTGACGGCGCCCGTGCTGGCGGGCCTCGGTGGCGTGATTTTTTTGGCCGAGACCATCTCAGCCCGTCTGGTTCTCGCTTCACTGCTCGTACTCGGTGGCGTGGCCCTGGCGATTTTGGGCCGCCGGAGCGATGGATGAAGCATTCGTCCCGTTTAGGTGTAAGGGAGGTGCAAGTTCGATCCCGTCCCAATTCGACATGTCTAACCTCGTTTTTCTGCGCGCCCAAGGGACCGGCGCTACGCAGAGAAGTTTGCCGGTGAGGTGGTCGAGATCGCCTATGAGACCTTGGGCGCCACGACGGTGAGGGGACTCGTCATCGTCGGTATCGAAGGCGAGCTGCATCCGATCCATTTCTTTCGCTGTTTTCTAGAGATGGTGAAAGCGGGGCAACTCGATTCCGCAGTGGCGGAATGCGCGAGCGAAGTGGAGAGTATGATTAGAAAGATGCAGGGGATTGTGCACCACGATCCGGGCCCCGCCGACCAGATGCGCGTTAATTTCGACACATTCGTGCCGGCGCTGCCATGCCCCTCGAAGGTGCGGCGTCGCGGTTCTACCAACTCGCCTGGGCGGAGGATTTCGACCATGCGCGCATGGACCAAAAACTGAAGGCGCTCACGCGGGCCGAGCTAGACCGCCCCGAAGTGGCTGACCGCCGACAGGCAAGCCAAACAAAACTTCCCGGCCGATATTGGCTGCGCCTCGGAACCAAAACCGAGGCTGATCAGCCTTCGCCAGGGCTACGGCCCGATAGGTCAGGCTGAGGGGGGCCTCCAAGCCGAGCCGGCAGGCGATGCATTCGTGGTCAACCCTACAAAGATGCTGAAAACGTCCGGCTTATTTCTGCGCGGGGACGCGGCTGGCGGTGAGTTGCTCGGTGGCGATGTCGCCGACCTGGCGGGTGAGTTTCAGCTCATCGCCGGCCAGCGTGCCCTGATAGGTGATGGTGAGCTCATTGCCATTGAACGAAAGCGCCTCGGTGAAGGAGACCTTGTCGCCGTCGACTTTGACCGATTTCAGCGTCACCGTGCCCTTGCCAAACGAGTGTTCATAATTCGCCGTGCCGGTGATCTGGTCGGCATCCTGCTTGAACTCATAAGCGTATTTTTGGCGACCGATCTGGGTGTCGAATTCGGCGGTCCACTTGCCGGCGAGGCCGGCATAGGCTGGAAGGACGGCGGCAATAAGGAGGGCGAACAAGGCGAGGGGGCGGAGTTTCATAGGGTAAAGGAAAGGCAGCATGCAGATTTTTTCCGCTGAGCAAAACCAGAAATCGAAGCCGACTGCTGTTACCCGGCCTTGGTCGGTGGCGCTGCGCTCAGGATGATGAATCAGGTTTGAAACGCCCCCGCGAGACTCCGTTAAGCGGCTGATTATCTGAGCGGCACACCTCGCCCTACGGGTTCCCCCCTGGATGGCGGGCATCTTCGCCGCGAGGGTTTGGTCGCCTCTGAAGACAGGGGGCGTTCTGCTGGCTAGCAGAACGCCGGTGTCTCGGAGAATTCAGCGGACCAGCGCTCGTCGCGAGGTCCAAAGCGAAGCTTGCTAGCGGGCGCAGGGGACGTCTCCATCGTCTGTTACCACGAATGAAACTCATCGATCTCAACCGCCAGGGCGGTATCGGCGCCAACTGTCTTCTTCTGATGATCGGTGACCTGAACATCCTCGTTGACTGCGGCCTTAACCCCAAGACCCCCGGCGTCGGCGCTTTACCCGATCTCTCGCTGCTGCGCGACATCGAGCTCGACCTGATCATCGTCACGCACTGCCACCTCGACCATATCGGCGGCCTGCCGGTGGTAATGCGCCAGCATCCGAAGACGCCGGTGCTGCTTACGCAGTCGAGCCGGATGCTGATCGAGAAGATGCTGCACAATTCCGCGAACGTGATGCAGAAACAAAAGGAGGAGGAACACATCCCCGGCTACCCGCTGTTCACGCACAAGGAGATCGAAGGCCTCACCAAGCGTTTCGTAAGCCTGGCCTTCAAAAAGGTGAAGAAAATCAAAGGCAAGCGCGGCGAGCTCGAGCTGATGTTTCATCCTTCCGGTCACGTGGCCGGCGCGACGGCGGTCGAGATCCACCACGGTGCCCGCAAGATTTTCCTGACGGGCGACGTGCTCTTCGATCACCTGCGCACGTTGAAGGGCGCGCATTTTCCCATCGGCCACTTCGACACCCTCATCATCGAGACGACCCGCGGCATGACGGAGCGCGCCTATGGCAAGGAGCGCGTGCACGAGATCGCCCGGCTCATCGACTCGATCAACGACACCATCGCCAACGGCGGTTCCTTCCTGCTCCCGGTGTTTGCGCTCGGCCGCATGCAGGAGTTGCTCGCGGTGTTTCACGATGCGCGGCGCTTCGGCCGGCTGATTGAATGCCCGATGTACGCCGGCGGCCTGGGCATCGGGCTTTCCGAGCTGTTCGACGAAGTCTCGCGCAAGACCAAGGATGTGCAGTTTGACATGCGCATTCTGCGCGATCTGAACCTGCGCAAATTGCCCAAGAAGATCGTTCCCGGTCAGGAGCCGCATCAGAAGGGCCTCTACATTGTCAGTTCGGGCATGCTGGTCGAGCGCACCCCCAGCTACACGCTTGCGTCGGGTCTGCTTGGCCACGCACGCAACACGATCGGTTTCGTCGGTTTTTGCGATCCCGACACGCCCGGCGGCAAGCTGCTGGCGACCAAGCCCGGTGCAACCTTCAGTTTCGACGCCCTCGATGTGCGGACCAAGGTCAAGGGCCGGGTGGAGCGCTTCGAGCTCAGCGGTCATGCCGAGCGCGGCGAGTTGCTGGAATTTGCCGTGCAGACCAAGGCGCGCAGCATCGTGTTGACGCATGGCGATCCCGATGCCCGCGATTGGTTCAAGGTCCAGCTCGCCGAACAATTGCCCAAGGCCCGGGTCATCGACCCGGTCCCGTTGCGGCTGTACGAGGTCTGAGACGCAGCCGGCGGCTGCAGACTTGGGACCAGGGAAAAGAGACCACTGACCACCGACTATAGAACTTCGCATATCAGACTGACGGGTAGGGCGCACGGGCCCGGTGCGCCGAGAGCTCGATATCACCCTCACGGCGGAGCGGGCCGCACCGCTCTACCTCCGGTCAGTCTATTGAGCGATGGTCATCGGAACCAGTGACCGTGGGACCGGGAGGACTGCGGCGAGGGCGGCGTGGATCCATTTGAATTCGGTTTGTGCGCGGATGCGTCGGTGCTTGGGGCCGCGCGCGGATCAATTTACGCGCAGGTTTCGTCAATCCAAGACCAGCGCTGAGGTCTGGAGCCCGCTAGGATAGGCTGTGCACTGTTGGTTCTTTGCAACGGTGCTCCACCCTAACCTATGAAAAAAGCCATCCGTACCATCATTCCTTGCGCCTTGCTGCTGGTCTCCAGCGTTGCTCTGCCCGCGGCCAGCCCGTGGTCAGCTCGCTTGAGGGCCACTTACCTGCAGACCGTGGACAAGTCCGACGCCTTCACCGCGCTGGGCATCAACTTCGCCGCCAACGCGGTGTCCGTAAGCGACCGGTTGATTCCCGAGATCGACATCGACTACGCCTTCACCGACACGCTTTCGGCCGAATTGGTGCTGACGATTCCCCAGGAGCATTCGGTCTCGCTCGCCGGCGTCGGCAAGCTCGGGACTTTCAAGCACCTGCCGCCCACACTGCTGCTGCAGTACCGCGCGCTGCCCGGAGCCGCGATCCGTCCTTACGTGGGAATCGGGGTTAATTTCACCCTGATTTGGGATGACAGCCTTGTGGTGGCCGGCGTGCCGCTCGGGTTGGAAGGCAACAGCACCGGCCTCGCGGTGCAGGCCGGTGTGGATTGGAAACTCAATGATCGCTGGGGCTTCAACCTTGACCTCAAGCGCGCCAACATCCGCTCCGCCGTTTCTGCCGGCGGGGCCAAACTGACCGAGGCACGCCTCGATCCCTGGCTCTACGCTGCGGGCTTGCGCTACGAATTCTGATCTTTGGTGTAGTAACAGGTGACGCCGGACCTGCGGGTCCGGCGTTTTTTTTGATGCGCTTCCTCGACGCAGATCCGCCTTGCGGTCGTGGGAGCGGCGCAGCTGAGTGGAGGGCATGGCCACGGCTACGGTCAGTTTGCCGCTGCTGTTTGCGACGCGATGCCTGCGGATGTTCGCCTACGGACTGCTCGGCGTCGTGCTGGTGCTTTATCTGGCGGAGCGGGGACTCGACGGGACTCGCATCGGCCTGTTGCTCACCCTCACCTTTCTGGGCGACGCCGCCATCTCGCTGGTGTTGAGCACGCGGGCGGACCGCTGGGGACGCCGCCGGACAATGATGATCGGCGCAACGCTGATGGCGGCTGGCGGGTGGGCGATGGCGGCGACGGAGGACTTCGGACTGCTCGTCGTGGCGGCGACGATCGGCGTGATCAGCCCGACCGGGGGAGAGGTCGGACCGTTCCTCGCGGTGGAGCAGGCCTGTCTGGCGCAGGTCGTGAGCGTTGCCGAGCGGACGCGGGTTTTTGCCTGGTATAATGTCGCAGGCTATCTGGCGACGGCCCTCGGGGCGCTCGTGGCCGGGGCGGTCGCGGAGACGCTGCAACAGGCGGGTTGGAATCCGCTGGCGAGCTACCGGGTGTTGTTTGTTGCGTATGGGGTGGCGGGGGTGTTGATCCTCCTGTTG
>DATCRM010000380.1:0-15798 GCA_036568985.1 Lacunisphaera sp.
CGTCACCGAAAACGACGCCGACTGGCCGGTCGTGACACTCTGGTTCGCGGGCTGCGTAGAAATGGTCGGAGCAACCGTCGCGGCTGTCACCGTCAGCATGGCATTATTCGACGTGACACTACCCGCGCCGTTGGTGATCACCACGCTATAGTTGCCGGCATCACCGGTTGCGACGCTGGCAATCGAATAACTGTTGCTCGTGGCTCCTCCGATAGTCGCTCCGTCCTTGCGCCACTGATAAGTCAGGGGTGCCGTGCCGGTCGCCGTCACAGAGAATGATACCGATTGGCCGGCGGTCACACTCTGGCTGGCCGGCTGGGTGGAGATCGAGGGTGCGACCGCCGCGGCGTTCACCGTCAGCGTGGCATCGTTGGAGGTGGCGCTGCCGGCGCTGTTCGTCACGACCACACTGTAGGCACCCGCATCTCCCGTGACCGTGCTCGTAATCGAATAGGTGGCACTGGTGGCCCCGCTGATGTTGTTCCCGTCCTTGCGCCATTGGTAACTCAGCGGGGCCGTGCCGCTAGCCGTCACCGAAAACGATGCCGATTGGCCCGCCGTCACACTCTGACTGGAGGGCTGATTGGAAATGGATGGCGCGGTGGCCCCCACTCCGCCTGAAACGTTGATGGTATAGGTATTTGGAATACTGTCCCCCGTGCCGTTGCTAAACTGCCAGGCGGTGATGCTGACGTCGTAATTGCCGGCCGTAGTCGGCGTCCCGCTGATGGTGCCGGTGGAGCTGTTGAGCACCAGCTTGCCCCCGGATGAGACGGCACCCGACACGGTCAGACCGGGCGGCAATCCGCTGATGGTGTAGGAACCTGTCGTGCCGTTCGCGCCAGTCAGGGCAAACGCTCCCGAAAAGGCCGTGCCTACCGTCGCAGAAGCCGGACTCGCCGGATTGGTGGTGAAGGTCGTGGCCCCGGCCAGCGTGTCGACGACACCCAGCGCGCCGGCCACAAGCGTAGTGGAGCGCAGCACATGGCCCAGCGACGACCGCAGCCACAGCGAATCCGCCGACACGAGCAGGCGCAGCACGGGCGTGCGCTGCAGCAGGGCGATCAGCATGAGAACGGACAATTGCAGGGAACCGAACTGGCGGGGAAAGCGGATGGCGAGTGAGTTCATGGCAAGCAGAGGTTGAAGAAAGGATGAGTTCAGTTGCAGCCGCAGCCGCTGCCACCCACGCCGCGGCCGCCGACGCTGGCCTCGCGGGAGAACCAAGTGTGCTCGGCCATGGCGGTCGCGAGCGAGTCACGGTCTGGCCGCATGGCGTAATCGGTGAGGTTGCCGCGTTGCCAGGATTGGACGTGTTGGGTGGCGCAACCGCCGCCCAGCAGCGCAAGCGCGAGAGCCAGGCCGGCGAGACCGGTGCGGATAAGTCGGAATGTTTTCATCTTATAAATTTTCGTTGAGGGCAGCGTCGAGGGCGGCACGCAGCGCCGCGCCGGTCTTTTCGCCATGGTAGCCGGAAAAGACCGCGCGGATCTTCCGGTCGCGTCCCACCACCACGCTCGTCGGCATGGCCGGCACGCCGACCGCTTCGACATAGCTTTGCCGGGCATCGCGCACCGTGGCGAAGGGGGGCGTGTGTTTTTTCAGGAAGGCCTCATAGGCGCGGACGTTCCTGTCGACGCTGATGGCCACGAGCGTGACGCCGCGCGCCGCGTAATCGCGGTGGATGCCCGCGAGGTCCGGAAAGGACGCCTGGCAGGGAGCACACCACGACGCCCAGAAATCCACGAGCAGCACGCGTCCGCCGGTTTCCGGCAACGCCCCCTCCAGTCCGAGCCCGCCCCAGTCGGGCAACGGATCGCCGACGCCGGGCTGCGCCTTCAACGGGCCGGTGAACGCCGCCAGCAGCAGGCCGGCGACGAAAAGGAGGCTCTTTTGTTTATGTGACGACATGATCCCAAAATCCTCGGGTTTCGGCGCGGCCGTTTTCACTCACGATCAGGGCCTCGGCGCCGGGGAATTGATGAATGAAGGCCAGGCCTGCTTCCGCCCCCAGCACGAAGGCGGTCGTGGACAGCAGGCCGGCCTGAAAGCAGGTGTCGGCGATCACCGTGACCTGACGGCAACCGTGCGCCACGGGCCGGCCCGTCCGGGGATCGACGATATGCCCGTAGCGCCGGCCGCCGGCGGTGAAGCCGCGCAGATAATCGCCCGACGACGCAATGCCCCGGCCGGCCCGCAGCGCGACCGAACCGCTGCACGAGCCCGGGCGCCGCGGATCTTCCAACCCGACATGCCAGGCCGGGCGGTCCGGCGGCGTGCCGACGCAACGGATGTCGTGGCCGAAATCGATCAGCGCATGGGGAATGTCGTGCTGCTCGGCCAGCTTCGCCACGGCATCCACCGCCCACTCCTTGCCCCAGCCGCCAAAGTCGAGCCGCATGCCCGCTTTGGGCAACAGCACCGCACCCGGCCGCCGCTGCACGAGCCCCCAACCCACCAGCCCGCGGACCGTCGCCACTTGCGCGGGAGTCGGCACCATCGGCCGGGCCTGATGATAATCCCACAGCAGGAGCAGCGGACCGGCCGTCACATCAATGATGCCCTGCGTCAATGCCTGCACGCTCGCGCAGACGTCGAGCATATCCTCCATCTCCCGATCAATCGGAGTCCAGCTGCTGCCGGCCGCGGCGTTGATCCGTGAGATGATGCTGTCGGGCCGGAAGCGCGAGTAACGCGCCTCGAACTTTTCCACCCAAGTGCGCACCGCCTGCTCGAACGATGCCGCGGCCGAAGCGAGGCGTGACTGATACTGGACCTCGCACTGCGTGCCCAACGCCCGGAAAGCCAGCCGGCGCAATCCCGGATTGCCCTGGACCGGAACGGTCAGGCTCGGAGCTGGGATTTGCGGGTCCATCGTGGCGTTCATGGCATGTGCAGATGGTTACCAGGTGAAACGGAAACCCGCGGTGACGATGCTCGCTTCGGGAAACGCACTGGCTGAGGTCACATTGTCGCGGCCTTTCATCCGGTAGCTTTCCCAGGCAAGGTCGGCCTGGAACGAGGGCTTGGGCGTCCACACAAGTTTCAGGCCCCAGGTCCAAGTGTCCAACGCGGCCAACCGATAGTCCGCCGAGAAAAACGGACCCGCAGGGTTGGGCACCGTGCCCGGCGTAATGCTGGTCCCGTCGAGGCTGACGTAATAGAAGTCGGCGGCGTTCTGTCGGTAAAAGCGGACGCTCGGCGAGAGAACGACCTGGTCACCGAGATGTTGGAACCATGAAGCCGCGAGCGTGTGGCTCGTGATGCCGTAGGAGTCGTGGTACAACCGGTAGCTGGCCTCTGCTGCGCCCTTGAGTTGCGTCGAGGCGTGGTTGATCGACGCAAAGCCGATCCACTTCTCGCGCTCGTCGGGCCGGTTCTCCCCGAAGGTCAGCGGCAAAAAGATGCCGGGCAGCAGTTCGGTGTTTTTCTGGATGAGCTTGTAGGGATCGCTGAGGTAGCCGGAGGCAGAGCCGTAGCTGGCGTTGAGCACGAGCGAGGTGTTCTGGTCGAGCAGCTGCGTCACGCCGACGATGAGGTCCAGCGTGCGCTTGGATGCGCGGGCCGGCTGGTAGAAAACCTTCACGTCGTCGTCCGTGCCGGAGAGGCCGACCAGCAGCGTGGTGTTCTTGTCGTTAAAATCCGTGAGCGTGTTCAGCGCGAAGCCTGTGGAGACATAGTCGCTCTCCCGGGAATTCGCCGCACCCAGGGAGATGTTGACGCGGCCGAATTGCCGCGAGAAATCCGCGGTCCAGGCCTTGCGCCGGTCGTCGATCGTGGTCAGGGGCACCTGACCCGTCGCGGGGTTGGCCGGTTCGCCGGTCGGCGTCGCGCCGGAGATTGCGTCGATCACGCCGGTGATGCGGACCTTGGCCTCCAGCCCGAGCGTCTGCTCGATCAGGCCATAATGCGCGCGTACATTGATGCGACCGCCCGACTCACGGTAATCCTGATATTTGTAGGCGGTGACGGTCTCGGCCCGGCCGGAGCGCGGGGCGATCAGCAGAAGCAAAACGGCGAGCAAAAGCGCCGGGCAGAGGGAGCGGGAGGTGGAGCGGTGCAGCGACATAATCAGGGCCAGAACTGGGACCTGTCCTGCTGATAGGCCGCCGCCCGGCCGACCAAAACAACTTTACCGTAACCGCGCTGTTACCTTTCGCGGCGGGCGATCATTTGAGGAGCAACGAATCCGTCATCCTGAGCGCAGCGAAGGATCCAAGCCGCCGGAACGAATGAGCGGTCTCTTGGATTCTTCGCTACGCTCAGCCGGACTCAGGCGGTTGAAAAACCACAGATGGACACAAATGAACACAGATACCCCGCATAGGGCCGACAAGCATGAGAAAACATCGGATCACCGAATGGTTTTGGTCTCGGGTGCCTCAAGTCCTTACCGATCTGTGTGCATCTGTGTTTATCTGTGGTTGAACTGAATGGTTCTGGCTCAGCATGACGGGCATGGTGGTTGGAACCATTTCGGACTCTCCTGTGGGCAGGGTGTCCTCTCCCGCGAGGCAAGGGTGGCGTGTGCTGAAACCCGCGGGGTGAGGGCACCCCGCGCACAAATTGCCGCAACTCCCTTTGATTCCCTGTGGGTCCATACCACGGAGCTTGCTCCGGCTTGGTTGGAGGCGGGACGATCGGTCCCGCGTTTGGGGAAGAGCGCAGCGCACGCCTCGCAGGACTGATCGTCCTGCCTCCATTGCTGAAATGCCTCGGGGCTGGCCCCAAGGATCTTTACTTCAGAACCGCACGCTGAGCTGGGCCGCGAGCAACTCGGTGAGCCGCTCGCGGGCCGGGTCCTCGTGCCGCAGGCTGTATTGCAGCTTGATCTGCGTCTGCGAAGTGAGCCGCCACGCTGGCGCCACGTCGAGCCTCCAGGTTTGCCGGCCCCAGGGCACGGTCCGTCCAACGGAGTCGGTCACGTGACCGAAGAACTGCTGGTTCCAGCGCACGGCGCCCGAAAACCGCGGCGTGAAACGATACTTCGCCTCCACGTAGCCGGCAACGGTGTCGAGATTCGCAACCAGCGGCGCCGTGAAACGCGCAACAAAGACCTCGCCCCAGAGCTGAAAATGCCGCCAGGCAAAACCGATGTCATGCGCGATCACCGTCTCGCGGTAATCGTGCCGGTTGAAGCCGGCGGGAATCCTGTCGTGCGGCGCGCGGTCGAGGTATTCTCCGCGACTGAAGGAAAAGCCAAGATTCCACGCCGGATTCGGTCGCCAACCCAGACGCACGCTGATGGAGGGCCGTTCCACCCCGCCGAAACCTTCGTCCCAACGCTCCGGCCGGGCCGACAGATTTGTCGCCTTGATCTCGCCGGCATAGTCCAGGCGGCCCCACCGCCCGGCCAATGCCGCACCCTGACCGTATGCCGGACCCCAGACGATCGGCAGGCGCAGATGTTTATCGGACAGCACCGCATCAGCGTTGCCTACAGGCCGCACATGCGCCCAGGACAGGATTACATCCGCATTGGGCACCGGCGTCACGTCCCAGACGCCCGTGAGGTTGTCGTAGGGCAGCGGGGCGGTGATGAACGGATTTTCCCACGCGGCATGGCGCTTCGTCCAATTGCCAACGACCGTGGCGAATTTACCGGCCTGAAAAAACAACCGGCCGCTCCCCGGCTCGGACAATTCAAAACGCAGCGCATATTCGTCGAGCCGGGCCGTCAGCGAATTGTCCTCGGTGTACGCATCGAAGCCATGGTCCACTCTGCCCTGCGCGAAAACATAGCCGCGTGTCCCGAACTGCGCGTCGAGGTAGAGCGTCAGGCGCGGGTTGAGGAATCTGTCCTCGTCCCCCGACACGGTGTCGGCGACCGGATCGGAAGCCGCATAGCCTTCGAGCTCCATCGAACCACTCACGCGGACGCGCAAATCGCCGCCGACGAGACTGAAATTGAGCCGGTCCCCCAGCTGTTCGAGCACCTGCTGCGCGGGCAAAGCCGTCCAGAGCGTCAACCCCGCCAGGCACAGGGAAAGGGTGTGCGATGTTTTCATGACGCGGCTCCCTCCGGCGGTGCGGCGCGGAAGGTCACGGTGAATTCCGTCCACTCCGCGTCGGAACGCTCCAGCTGCAAATCGCCCTGGTGGATGCGCGCCAGCTCGCGCGCCAAGTTCAGCCCGAGTCCGTAACCCGGAATGGTCTCGCCCTGGCCGCCCCGGTGGAAGCGTTCGAAAATATGGGCCTGCGCCTCCGGTGCGATCGGCCGCAGCGCGGTGTTGCCGACCGTCAGGCGGACAATCTCCCCCGTGGCTTGCGCGGCCACGCGGATTCTTCCGCCGGGCCGGTTGTATTTCCGCGCGTTCTCCAGCAGGTTTTGCAGGATGAGCGCGGTGTAACGTTTCTCCCCGGCGATACGCAGGTCCGGCGGGCAGTCCTGTTCCACCGCGATCTCGTGCGCCGTGGGCTGGGCGCTCAGGTCGTCGAGCACGGCGGCGACGAGTTCGCTCAGGTTGACCGCGGTGAAATTAAGTCGCAGCTGGCCGGCATCCATGCGCGAGAGCAGCAGGAGATCCTCGATGACGCTGGAGATGCGATAGGTCTGGTGGATCAACACCGCCACTTCGTGGGCCTCCGCCTCGCCGAGCGTGTTCCTCGCCTGAAGCATCTCGAGACCGGCGCGGAGCACGGCCACGGGCGTCTTGAGCTGGTGCGAGGCGTTGGCCGAGAAACGCGCCGCCCGGCCGAGTTCGGCACTGGTCGTCTCGAGCGCCGCTTCCGCCTGCGCCCGTCGGGCCCGTTGCTCGTGCGACTCGTGAGCGAGTTGCTCGACCGGCGCCGACAAGCGGAAGGACAGAAAATAACTCAGTCCGAGCCCGAGCAGCATCACGCCGGTTCCGGCCCCGATCACCCGCCAACCCAGGATGCGTTGGCGCTCCAACATCTCTCCGAGCGGAAACGCGCAAACTTCGTAGGCCGGCGCATACGTGCGGCCGGTTTCGATCCGCTGGGCGAACACCAGCCAGGATTGGCCGGCCGCGGTCAGGCGCGCCCGCCCCCCGGACACCGCACCATTTTTCAACCAAGGGCCGAGCTGACCGGCCAAACCGGCCGCGTTGCCTGGGCCGGTCGTCTGCAGATGCAACCGGTCCTGCAGCCAGATCCCGTTGGCAAAGGCCGCCCCACCCGGCATGCTTTCGAGGCGCAACGGGGTGAAACCCAGCACCAGCGCCGCCAGCTTGCGGCCGTCCGCGTTGGAAATGATGGGCACCACCACCAACTCGTGCAGCGTCTCGTCCTGCCCGGCGAACCGCAGAAGCTGATAACCCACCTGCGGTTCGTCGGGCAGCGCGGCCAGCGACAGCCGGCTCTCCTCGCCGGGAGCCAGCGCCCCGGCCGCCGCCCCGGGCGCCGGCGTGATCAGGCGTCCGTTCACATCGAGAAATCGATAGAAGCGGGCCATGCGCCGCGGTGATGACTCCGCGGCCGCCGGGTCGTTCAACAAATCGCGAAGTTCGTCCCGCGCGCTGAGGTAGAGCAGATCCTCCGCGCCATCCTCGAGCGCCGCCTGGATGCGCGACTTCGTGGCCAGCGTGCGGCAGCGTTCCACCAGCATCGCATGCCGGTTCTGCTGCCCGCTGCGCAGCAGCGCGAGGCTCACCTGGAATTCCGTCTCGCGGCGATGCTCTTCCTCGAGAGCGATGTTGCGCCGCGCCAAGGCCAGCACCGCCGAAGCGGTCGCGAGCACCACCACGGTCAGCACGGCGAGCAACCGCCACTGAAAACGGGCGGCCTCCTCGGTGAACCCGGTGGCAAAGGGCAGTCTCACGGTAAATCCAGCCGCAGTGCGGATTCGTCCGTCAACGTCACCGTTCGTTCCAGCGTGGTGCGGCTGTTCAGCCACGCCTTGAGCGTGTAGGTGCCTGCGGGCAGACCCGTGAGCCGGAAATTGCCGGCCCCATCCGTCACGACGAAATGAGGGGTGTCCAGCACGAGAATGACACCGCGCATATGCTCGTGAATGTCGCAGCGCAAAACGATCAGGCCCGGAGTATCGAAAACCACCGCCGGCACCGGCGTCTCACCCGCCCGGTAGCGGCCGAGGTCGAAGCGCTTGGCCGGCGAATACGAGAAGATGTTATGAAACGTATCGTCGAGGTTCGGAAACTCCACGCGGGCGCCGACCGGTACGGCCAGCAGTTGCGGCACGAACATGAGGTCTTTCTGTTCGACGCGGACTACCGGCATCTCTGCCGGCGGCGCGAATTTCCCCTCGAGATAGACCACGGCGAGCGGGGGATTGGTCGCCACCACCCCGCCCGTGGAGACGATTTCGTAGCGCTTGTTCACGACCGTCTTGGCCGGCGCGTCGGGCAGCGCCACGCGGCCTTCAATGGTGGCGGCGCCGGCTGCACCCGCAGCCAATAGAATCAAAAGGCAGAGTTTAACCACGAATGAACACGAATGAACACGAATGGGACAATCGGGTAGGGCGCACCGGCCCGGTGCGCCGCGGCGGAGCCCATCGACGGGCTCAGCGCCTTGAGCTGGTCGAAACGGCGGGCCGCTCCGCCCTACCTGGCTGGATTTGCGTGCATTCGTGTTCATTCGTGGAAAAAAATTCAGGCGACGCGGATGCAGTAGCCCACCGACCGCACCGTATGCACCAGGGGCGATGCTTCTCCGGCATCAACCTTCTTCCGCAAACGGGCAATGAAGATCTCCACGGTGCGGGTGTCGTATTCGTAATCGCGCTGCCAGACGCGTTCGCAGAGCTCGGTGCGCGAGAACACGCGTCCCGGCTCCTGCATCATCACCTGCAGCAGTTCAAACTCCCGCGGCGAGAGCGCAATCTCGCGGCCGGCGCGCCGCACTTTGCGGCGGATAATGTCCATCCGCAGATCGCCCACCTCGAGCGCGTCCGCCGCCGTCGGCGCGAGGCCGCGCCGGCCGAGGGCCTCCACCCGCGCGATGAATTCCTCCATGGAAAAAGGCTTGGTGAGGTAGTCGTCCGCGCCAGCCTTCAGGCCCTTGACGCGATCACCCACTTCGCCGCGCGCCGTGAGCACCAGCACGCGCGAAGGACACGCCTGGGCGTGCAAATTGGCCAGGACCTCCCAGCCGCTCATGCCGGGCAATCCGAGGTCCAGCACCACGAGGTCGGGTTGCGTGCGAAGCGCTTCTTGCAGGCCGGCCACCCCGTCCGTCTGCGCGGTCGCCTGGTGGTTGTGCCGCGCCAGCATGGCGGTCAGATGCCGCGAGAGCTGGCTCTCGTCTTCGATCACGAGGATGCGCATGAGGCATCGTATGAGGGCACCGGCCGCCCTTTGGCAAGTGTGCAGCAGCGCGGATTCGATTCGAGAGGTAGACGCGCTGGTCCCTGCTATGGGGCTTCAATTCGCAGACTCGATTCGAAACGTGCAATGACCTCTTTCCATCGATCAAACGGGGCGGCGACAATCAGGGTGATTTCCATAGGCTGATCGCCGAGGTCGGTCAGATAGCGGATCTGTTTCCGGGCCGGCCAACCAAATTGCGCATCCTCCTTGAGTAAGGATTCGACGCGATCGTATTGGGCAGTGCGGTGGAGATCGGACGGTGGCCCGTTATAGGAATAGCGGAACAGGTCGTCGCGGGTTTTTGTTTTTACCCCCCAGTGGTTGCCCGTGAGCACGAACAGGGATAGTCCGCCACCGCCGGGAATCCGGTGGTCGTCGTGGGTTTGGGCCCTGAACTCATACGCCTGGTGGCTGATCGCTTCCTCGGATTTTACGAAGGGTGGTAGCTCAAAGGAGATTTTCCATCCCGTCTGCGGAATGCAGACGGACCTGTTGTCAGGAACGCTTTCGCACACCTGGTCTGGCTCTGGGCGCTGCTGACCGGAGTCCACCTCCAGTAGCCACCATCCGTCATTGCGCCAGTAACGCAGCGAGTTGCCGTCAGGCTGGACGGTGAATTCCGGCGCCGCGGTCACTGCCTCGACCTGGAATCGCCGCAGGATTCCCTGTCGGGAGAAAACGATCACGGTGTGCGGTTCGCTGCGAAAATGGTGGGGGCGGCCAGGGACGACGGCCGGCGGTTCCCCGGGGTAAATCGTCGAAGGTGGGTAGATGCCCACCCAAAGCGCCCGATCACCCAAAGCGTACACGTCAGAGAGATTGCCCGGCTGATTTCGTTCCGTTCGAACGCGAAGAAAGTCGAGCTCCTGCAGCTCGCCGTCTCCGATCTGAAGAAAATACCGGTGACTGGCATCAATCGGATAGTCTGACCGCGGTCCCTCCGGCGTCAGGAGCAGCAGGGCTTTTTTCCGGGTCTCTTGTCTGAGTAACCGCTCGACCGGCTGGGCATCCCGGGTGGGACGGATGGCTAAGGTTTCAAGCTCCCCGGTGGACGAACCGGTTCGAACGCCAGCCGGAAAAGGTCCGACACAGCTGCACCCCAATCCCACTAAGGCAGTGGCCAATCCGGCGCGCAGTAGCTTCATGGGATCGAGAAAGGCATGCTTTCCCTTTTAACTTCCGGTGCGTCTGCCTGCTGTATTTTGCCTACGTGAGGCCTTGGGCTCGTGCCGAGTGGTGAGGCCAGCCGAGCGCTGGTGGTGCCTGTGGTTGCTGCTATCTGCATGGCAATGCCTCTCAGGGTTTCCATGGACGCAACGCGCCCGAATGATTGGGAAATCAACATACACCTTTCCAATCTGGTTCACTCTGGCTTGTCGGTAAGTGAAAGCAGTCACTCGGCTGGCGGCCCGCGGTGGGAGCAGAGGTGATCAGGCCGATGGCTTCAAGCGCAGAGTCAATCTGCCCTACCAATAGTTTCTCGCGAAGGCGCCGAAGGGGATGAAGGACCAACTCCTTCGCTCCCTTCAAATCTTTCGCGAGACACCGGTTCGATTTACTCGACGACAAGTACCGTCCCGGAGCCACGCTTTCGCCTCCGGCTTAAGCCCGACTACAAAGTCGTCACTCGCGTGCCGTCGAGCTCCGCCGGCGGAAATAATCCAGCAGCACGGCCGCAATGATGATGCCGCCGGTCACGATTTCCTGCACCCAGTTGGAGAGGCCGAGCTTGGTGCAGCCGTTCGCGACCACGCTCATGATCAGCGCTCCCACCAGCGTGCCGGTGATCGTGCCCTGCCCGCCCGCCAGGCTCGCGCCGCCGATGACAACCGCGGCAATGATATTCAGCTCAAGGCCCGCGGCCGTCGTCGGATCGCCGCCGGTCAGGTAGGCGAATTGCAACACCGCGCCGAGTCCGGCAAAGGCTGCACCGAGAATGTAGACCCAGAGCTTCACGCGCTCGACGGGCACGCCGCAGAGTCGCGCCGTGAGTTCGTTGGAACCGACAGCAAACACGTGCCGGCCAAAGCGCGTGTAGCGCAGCGCCAGCGCCACGAGCACCGCCAGCGCCAGCATCAGCCAGACGCCGGAGGGCAGACCGCCCCCGCGACCGAGCTGCATCAGGCCGTTGAGCCAGGTCTCGTCGGGATAAACCGGCTGCTCGTTGGCCAGCCCCTTGGCCGCACCGCGCAGCGCGCCCATCATGCCGAGTGTGACGACAAACGGCAGCAACCGCAGCCGCGTGATCAACAGGCCGGAAAGCGCGCCACACAACGCCGAAGCCCCGACGCCGCCCAGCGCGGCGACCAACGGGGAATAGCCTTTCTGCAACAGCAGCGCGATCACCACCGTGCCCAGCGCAATAATGGAGCCGACCGACAGGTCGATGCCGCCAGCGATGATGACGAGTGTCATGCCGAGGGCCGCGACGCCGATCACGGCGGTCTGCTGCATGATGATGGCGAAGTTGTCGCGCGTGACAAAGGTGTCGAACCGCAACACGGCGAACAGCACGCAAACCGCGGCCAGACCGACGAGCGGCGCAAAGGCGGTGAGCACCTGGCGAAGCCAGTGGGTCTTTTTGGGAGTGGTGGGCGTGGGATCGGACATCGAAGGAAATGTATTTTCAGGCCTAGTATTTTGGAGGCGGGACTATCAGTCCCGCGGATTGCGAGCATGCAGCGCCTGCCTCGCGGGACTGATAGTCCCGCCTCCACTCAAACCATCGCGCATTTTTAGCAGGGGTGTTCATCGGGATTTCATGCCGCCGTCCCCGTGGCGGCGAGCATGATGCTGTGTTCGGTGCATTCAGCGACCGGCCGCGCCGGACTGAGGACGCCGCGGCACATGACGGCAATGCGGTCGCAGGTGCCGAGGAGCTCGGGCAGGTAACTGCTCACCATGAGCACGGCCTTGCCAGAGCCGGCGAGCTCGTCGATCAGGCGGTAGATGTTCTGCTTCGCCCCGATGTCGACGCCGCGGGTGGGCTCGTCGAGCAGGAGCACGTCAGCGCCGTTGCGGAGCAAGCGGCCGAGCGCGATCTTCTGTTGGTTGCCACCCGAAAGGTTGCCAATGGCCTGGGCCGGACCGGCGCAACGCACGCCCAGCTTCTGGATCCAGGTTCGCGTCTCGGCCTCGAGAGCGGACGGGCGGATGAAAGGCGTGAGCCCCGGCAGGGTGAGATTGTTCTCGAGGCTGAGGTTCAAGGCCAGGCCCTCGCTCTTGCGGTCTTCGCTCAACAGGCCGAGACCCTGCCGCCAGCGCAACAACGGCGAAGCCGGGCCAGCGTGGACACCCACGCGCACCGAGCCGGCGCGCACCTCGTCGAGGGCGAAGATCGCGCGCAACAGTTCGCTGCGGCCCGCGCCGACCAGGCCGGCGAGCCCCAGCACCTCGCCCCGCCGCAGCTCCAGCGAGGCGGACACGGGCTTGAGCGGGCCGGCCAGCTCGCGGACCTCCAAGGCCACATCGCCCGGCTGCCGCACCGAGTGGGTGTAGAGTTCGTCCACTTGCCGTCCAACCATGAGCTGGGCGATCTGGTCCATGGTCGTTTCGGCCGTGCGACCGGTTGCCACGCTCTGGCCGTCGCGCAGGACAGTGTAACGATCGGACAGCGCCTGCACCTCCTCGAGGAAGTGGGAAATATAGATGACCGACCGGCCTTGGGCCCGCAACCGGCGGACGAGAGCAAACAGCTTTTCCACGTCGGCCTGGGTCAAGCTGCTCGTCGGTTCGTCGAGCACGAGCACGCGGCAACCCAGCGCCAGCGCGCGCGCGATTTCGATCAGTTGTTGTTCGGCGATGCTGAGCGAACCGGCGGGGACATGCAGGGGAATATCGGGCCGGCCGAGCTCGGTCAGCGCCGCACGGGCAATCCGGCCGGATTCGGCGTGACGCACCAAGCCGCCTTTGCCCGGTTCGGCCCCGAGCACGATGTTCTCGGCAACACTGAGGTGCGGGGCGATGGCGAGCTCCTGATTCACCATGACCACGCCGGCCCGGCGGGCGTCGAGCGGGGCGCGCGGCTCGTAGGGCCGGCCCTCAAGCATCATGGTGCCGTCATCCGGTGCGTGCACACCCGAAAGCACCTTCATCAATGTGCTCTTGCCCGCGCCGTTTTCGCCGACCAGCGCGTGCACCTCGCCCGGAGCGACATCAAGGCTGACGCCGGCCAGCGCCTGCGTCGCGCCAAAGCGCTTCTTGATGCCGGTGAGTTGAAGGATCGATGACATCAGAGTTTAACCACGGATTGCACGGATAGGCACGGATCGGACCAAGGCAGGGTTAACCACGAATACACGAAGCACGCGAAAGGGGATTGGTTCTAAACACGGAGGACCCAGAGAACCCGAAGCGCGGAAGCATTTCGTGTCTTTGGTGTGTTTCGTGGTTAATCAAATCACTTCCCCACGACGGCCTCGACCTCGGGGGTGTTGCGGTTGGCTTTTGTGACGAGCACGCAGCCGGTGTCGATCGACGGCTCGACCTTCTCGCCGCGCAGATGCTTCACGGCGGTGGCGACGCCGAGGTAGCCCATGCGGGACGGATTCTGGGCGACGAGGCCCTGGATGTCGCCCTTGGCGAGTGCCGCGAGCAGGAAGGCCGACGTGTCGAAACCGACGAACTTCTTCTGGCCGGCGAGCCCGGTCTGCCGCATGGCCAGCAGCATGCCCTGCGTGGAGGATTCGTTGGGGCAGAAAATCCCGTCGGCCTCGCGGACCTTGTCGATCAGATTCATGGACGCGTCCTGCGCGGAACTGATGGTCGGACCTGCGTAACGGTTGTCCACGAGCAGGGTGATGCCGGGATTCTTCTTGATGACGGAGAGGAAGCCAGCTTCGCGCTCGGCCGTGCTGGCCGAACCCTCGGAGTAGCGCAGAAGCACGACCTTGCCCTTGCCGCCGAGCAGGCGGACCAATTCCTCGCCGCCGATCTCGCCGCCATGAAAATTGTTCGTGGCCACGAAGCTCACGAAGTCCTTGCCGATCTCACCCTTGAGGGCCGAGTCGAAGATGACGACGGGGACATTGTGCTCGGCTGCGCTCTTCACCGGCGTGCGCAACGCGGTGTCGTCGAGCGGAGCGAGCACGATGGCATTGACGCCGGAGGAGACGAATTGCTGGACAATGCCAATCTGCTGGGCGCGGTCATCCTCCTTGAGCGGGCCTTTCCAAATGATCTCGACGCCGAGTTCGTCGCCCGCCTTGCGGGCACCCGCCTCGACGGATTTCCAGAAGCTATGGGTGGTACCCTTGGGAACGACGGCGATTTTTTCACCGGCGGCAAAGGCAGTCAACGGGGCGAGAACAAGACAGAAGGCGTGGAGTAGTCTTTTCATGGGGGAAGCGTGGAACTGGAAGCGTGGATGCTTGACGCCCACAACCTAGTGGGCGCCGGCACGAATCGTTAGGCTGGACAGGCTCGAGGGCGACGGGATTCGTGCGAATACCGGATTTTTTTTCGCGGTCGTTCGGCATCGGCCCAGTCATGGAACCGATCCGTAACCGGGTCGGCAACCCGGCTACAATGCCCCCGCCGAACACGCCTCGCAGTCGCTCAATGAGCCTGGGTCGCCTTGAGCCCGACGACGCCGTCGGATTTGGCCAGCCGGCTCCATGAATAGCCGTAATAGGCCACGAAGGCGAAACAGACCAGCGGGACGATGAAACTGCGCGACACGCCATAGTGATCACCGACCGCACCCATCACCTTGGGCAGAATGGCGCCGCCCATGATGGCCATGACGATGAAGGCCGAGGCCTTCTTGGCGCGCGCACCCAGCCCGTGGATGCCCAGGGCGAAGATGGTCGGAAACATGATCGACATGAAGAAATAGCTCAAAAAGACACACATGACCGAGAGCCATCCGAGCTTCAGGACGACCAGGAAGCACACCACGACGTTGAGCAGACCGTAGAGCCCCAGCACCTTGTGCGCGGCGAATTTTTTCAGGATGGCGGCACCGGAGAACCGGCCGGCGAGGAAGCAAAAGAACCCGAGCGAGGCGAGGTAGGCGGCTCCTTTGTCGCTGATAGCCAGTGCCCCCGTCTTGCCCGTTTCGAACCAGCCTGCCATCAGACCGGAATTCCACGACGCCGGGATGGCGGGCGCCTCGCTCGTCATATAATTGATGAAGAAGCTGAAGATGCCTGCCTGCGCCGCGACATAGAGAAACTGCGCGGCCACGGCCATGACGAAGTGCGGATGCGACCAGATCGAGTGCGAGACACCCGGCGTGCCATCGTCGAGGTGATAGACGTCCTCCGACTTCACGTCGGGAAGATTGGCGAAATAGAAGACGACCGCGAGCACGAGAACCACGACCGCGACCCCGGCGTAAGGAATCCACAGGGTTGTGGCGCCGGTGCTCGCGCCGGAGGCATCTTTGCCGTAGAAAAACATGCCGCCCGCGATCGGGCCGAAAATCCAGCCGATGCCGTTGCCCGATTGCGCGATGTTGATGCGGGTGGCGGCGAATTGCGGCGGCCCGAGCACCGTGGTGTAGGGA
>DATCRM010000381.1:0-7038 GCA_036568985.1 Lacunisphaera sp.
TTGCCGGCGGGTGGCCTCCAGCAGTTTTTTCGGCCACGCGGTCGGCTCGCTGATTTTTGCCAACAGCCGGGCGGTGACCAGGACGCTGTCGAGCACGTAGAAAACCAGCCCCAGGAAGCAGGTGATCGAAACGATCAGGAATATCTTGTCCAGGTCGCGGGCAAAATCCCCGCGGATGTGGGTGCGGATGGGCATGGCGCCGTCGACCAGGAAAACCAGTCCGAATCCGAGGGCCATGTAGGCCAGGGTGGCTGCAACCACCCGGAAAACACGCGGCCCGATGCGGGAATTTCTTTCGTATTCCTCGACGAGATTTTCCACGCGCAGGAGCCCGGTTGCAACGGAGCCGACCTCGCCAGATTGTTCGATAAAATGGTTTTTCTTCAGTGTGGTGTGGAATTCCGCCTGCTTGCGCGCGGCCCACAGGAGGGTCGCGATCACAAGGCAGCTGATAACAAGCCGCAAAATTTCCGTCGGCCAGATGCTCAGGCCCGCACCCAGGGCCCAGGGTTCCGCAGCCGGTCCGGAGGAAAAGTTATAGCGTGCCGCGTAGGTAAATCCCGCGAGCAGGATGGCCGAGGCACCCACCCAGAAGCTGAATAGCGTGAAGGGTCGCTTTTGGGTCCGATAGTTCCAGTTCCACAAGGCCAGGGCGACCGCGAGTCCGACAATGATGGTGATGGCGCCGGCCTTTTGTGGGCGAGACAGCTCCGGACGGTTGAGCACTGGCGAGCTGGAGGGGAAGATCTGCAATTGGGTTGGTCCATTCCGTCCCAACTCGAAGATCGCGGGGGCGCGCGGCCCGGGTACCTTTTCGCCGTCACCGTTTTCAGCCATGCGCAGGGCGGCGCCGCAAGCCCGGAAGACCGTTGCCTGATAGACATCGCGGAAGGGAGGAATGCGGGAGGCGTTTTGGTCGGCGGTGGTCGCGCGAACATCGCTGGCTGAAGCGACGACGACGTTGCGGGTGAAAGGCAGGTGATCAGGATGCCACATGCGGGCATCCAGGTCCGTGGTGAAAAAGAGCGCATCGGGGAATTTGGACCGCAGCGAACGCAACAAGATCAACTTGTCATAGATGTCGGCCCCCAGCACTCCGACCGCCTTCACGTCGCTGCGCGAGGGCGCACCTTGCTGGATTTCCTGCACGAGCCGATCGACGTAATCCAACTGAGATTCGCCCAGCGCCATGGGGCCCTGTTTGTTCAGGGCGGCCGTGAGCGCCTCCTCCGGGGTTTTTGCATTTGTTCGCGGAGATTTTTCGGAGTTTTGCGGCTGGCCTTTTTGCTGATCCAGTCCGCGGAGATAACGGTAGATGAGGAGATGCGGATTTCCGGCTTCACCCTGGGTTTGCTTCTGCCGGCGCGCGATCGACTCGGGGGTGGCCGTCTCAAGCGGGGTATGCCAGACGGGGACGGCGGGCTCCGCGGTTTTTCGGGTTTCCAGCGATGCCTCGAAGGCGACGGGGAGGGATCGGCCGTAAGTGGTATCGGCCTCGGCAAGAATCAGGATCCGGTCGTTCGCGCAGGAGATGCCACGAAGGGAAAGTTCGGCCGCGAGCAGATCGGTCAACTGATCGTCGGTCGCGATGAAATTATAGAAATATCTCCAGGTGCCGGACTGCCCCGCCGCGGCTGGTCCGACGACGGCCTGTTGCAACAATTCGGCCAACTGCTCGCGCGCAAGGCTCCATGGTGCGCGGGGTTCCAGTTCGATCAGGGCGTCCGCCGCCGTGGCTTGCGCGGAGAAGATGGCGAGCTTGCCTTGCAGTTCGGGCAGACCGGGTCCCTGGCTTCGCGCGCGGGCGTCGCGGACGAGGGCCTTGAGGGTGTCCGAACTTTGCGGACCGATGACAAAAATTCCGCAAAATTCGCGGTCATCGAGCGGGCAGGTGAGTTGCTTACGCAGGTGCGATAGCAGTTGCAGTGGTGCCCGCGCGAGCTGGCTCTCGGGCAACCAGAGCACGAGGATGGCCGTGTCCTGGCGTTTCTGTCCTGCACCCTGGTGTGACCGTCTTGGCACAAACCATTCGTAGGGAACTACCGGACCGTTCGGCGCCTGGCTTGGGTTGGAGGTCGCCGAATCGAGGCGGAAGTAGCCGAGATAATTGCGGTTATCGGGGGCGTAGTCGTTGTCGGCCAGTGCCACCTGCACGCTGTAGCGCAGGCGAAGACGGGTTTCGATGTCATCGGGAAACGGCGTGTCGGGTATCGGCACCACCATCAGGCCGACCCGGCTGGAGTCGAATGACTGGGTCTTCTCCTTGATCGCGGCGGCCAGCGATCTGACCGTGTGTTTTTCAGAGGGGACGCCGGAGGCGTCCTTGCTGTTTTGGGTTTTCACGGCCTCCGGCTGCACGGCCTGCAAGGGATCTTCCCACAGGCGCGCTATCACATCCTGTTCGTCGGCCGGCACTGGGGCTGAGCTGCGATTGTCCGCCATCCGCGGCGAAGGGCCCTCTTTGAGGCTGATCCAGCCAAGCATGGCCGTCGCCAGAATCATGACGATCGAGAAGAGCGTGGAGAAGCGTTGATCGTCGTTCAAAGCGGCCTCCTGGAATGGCGAAAAAGTAGCGATCTGCAGCGCTATCCGGCTTGCGCCGTCGGACTTGCTTTCCCCGGAGCGTCAATGGCGGATTCCATCCGCGCAACGACCGGCGGGAGCACCGTGTGCACCAATCCTTGGCGCGCAGCCGCGGCCTGCGTGGAAGGCGAGGCCGGAATCTTCATGGATGCATCTGTTGCAAGTGAAGAAGCCCGTTCACAACCAGCATGCTTCCACAGGGAGGCAATCAGCCCCATCCGCGTATCCGCCTTAATAAAGGTTTACCACGAGGCAGGAGAGCTCTGTGGACTCCGACGGCCGGGAAGTGCCTTGACGATTCTCGGCGAAAGCGCTGGCTGTAGCTCACCCCTTTGTCGCCGAGGGCCGGGCGACAATTTACCCCCCATGAAGTTATCCTGCCCCCGGAATGGACGCGCGCGCGCAGTATTCCTGCTGCTGTTGAGCATGATGCTGTCGGTCGGCTGGGATTTGCGCGGAATCCCGCAACGGTTTGAAAGCGTCACCAATGATCGCCTGAACGAACTGCGGGCCGAGATCGCGCGGTACGATGACCTGTATTTCAGGCAGGGGAAGTCCGAGATCACTGACGCGGAATACGACCGGCTGAAACGGGAGTTCCAGACGCTGGAACAGGCTCAGCCAGGCTTTGTACAGTCCGACCAATCCGTCGGGGACGATCGCAGCGGACGTTTCCCCACTTACGTCCATCGCGAGCGTATGCTGAGCCTCGACAAGATTTATACCGAGTCGGAGTGGCGGGCCTTTTATGCGAAGCTGACGACGCAGCTGGGACGCACCGACCTCGTGTTCGTGGTCGAACCCAAATATGACGGACTGGCAATCAGCCTCACTTACGAACAGGGTCGGCTGGTGCGGGCGGTCACGCGCGGCAATGGCGTGGAGGGCGACGACGTCACGGTGAATGTGCGAACGATCCGGGATCTGCCCCGTGAACTGCGGGCGGACGACGGCCGGCCGATTCCGCGGTTTGTGGAACTGCGCGGGGAAATTTATATCGATGATGTCGAGTTTGCCCGGATCAACGCCGAACGGGAAGCGACCGGCGAGGAACCGTTCGCGCATCCGCGCAATCTCGCGGCAGGCACGCTCAAGTTCGCCGATCCGGCGGAGGTGGCGCAACGCCGGCTGTCGATCGCCCTCTATGGTTGGGGCGCATGGGAGGGCGCGCCGGCGCCGCAATCGGAGGTGGTTTTTCTCGGTCAGGTGCACGCGTGGCGATTGCCGGGCGTCACGGGCCTGCGGATTGCGCGTACCTCCGACGAAGTATGGTCGGCGATCAAGACCATTGAGCGCGAGCGGGCCAGCTTGGGGTTTCCGATTGACGGTGTCGTGGTGAAACTCGACGACGCGGCGTGGCGGACGCGGATGGGAGCGAACGACCACGCCCCGCACTGGGCCGTCGCGTACAAGTTTGAAGCGCAGCGCGCCGTGACCCGTTTGCGGGCGATCACGTTGCAGATCGGACGGACCGGCGTGCTTACCCCCGTGGCCGAGTTTGAGCCGGTCGAACTCGGCGGAGCCGTCATCACGCGGGCCACGCTGCACAACCGCGACGAGATCGTCCGGCGGGATATCCGGGTGGGCGACTTCATCGAGGTGGAGAAAGCCGGGGAGATCATTCCCGCTGTCACCGGCGTGCAGCTCGCGCGCCGTCCGCCGGATGCGAAAACGTTCGTGTTTCCCGATCGATGCCCGTCCTGTGAAACGGCATTGGTGGCCAAATCCGGCGAAGCAGCGATACGTTGTCCGAATGCGCATTGTCCGGCGCAGCGGCAACGGCGGCTCGAGCATTTCGTTTCGGACCAGGCTGTGAATATCAATGGATTTGGATCGGCGACGATCGACGCGCTCCTCAAGGCGGGATTGGTGCAGAGCCCGGCTGATTTCTACCGGCTGCGTCGCGAGGAATTGCTGGGGATCGACGGAATCGGAGAGAAAACAGCGAACCGGTTGCTGGCGGAGGTTGAACGAAGCAAACACGCGGAGCTCTGGCGGTTTATCCACGGATTGAGCATTCCACAGGTGGGAGCGACGACGGCGAAGGAGCTGGCGAAAAAATACCGCGACCTGGCCACGCTGGCGCGAGCAGGGGAGAAAGCTCTGGCGGTATCCTTCGGGCCGTCCGTTGCGGCGTCGGTGAGTGAATTCTTCGCGCGTCCGGAAAATCAGGCGGACATCACTGCGCTGCTCGCTGCCGGGGTGCAGCCGCAGTGAGACGGACGCTAACGTTGGCCAAGGCAGGACCTATCCGGGCCGAGCTCCCGTGAGGCTGCGGTTGGCAGCGTGAAACGGCCTCGCGGGAGCTCAGTCCTCCGCGCATCGGCAAGGGTCCAGCGACGATATTCAGCGGGGTTCTTAGCCGGAACGATTCAGTTCAACCACGAATGGACCCGAAGGAACACGAATGAGAAACCAAGCCTCGATTCCGATCACCAAGGTGGTGGCGTGAGGTCAGCGGTCCGGTCTGGGCAACCCTCATTCTGGATTCGTGTGAATTCGTGTCCATTCGTGGTTCCTTACTGCATGGATCAGGCTTAGAGCAGGGCGGCCGGGCCTGCCGTAGCTCTTGCCAGCGGGTGGGGGAGGGTGTTCCGTGATTGCACCATGGAAGTCATCTTTCTCGGCACGGGCACGTCGCAGGGCGTGCCGATGATCGCCTGCGATTGTGCGGTCTGCACGTCGACGGACTCTCGCAACCACCGCACGCGATCCTGCATCCATGTGGTTATGGATGGCCTGCATGTGCAGGTGGACGCTGCGCCGGAGTTCCGGCTGCAGTGTCTGCGCGAGGACATCCGGTGGATGGATTTTTTCATTCTTACCCACGGGCACGCGGATCACGTCGTCGGCATGGACGATTTGCGGCGCTTCTGCGATTTGCACGGAGGCAACGCGCTCACCGTTTATACCACCGATGAAGGCATGGCCCGCGTGCTGGCGATCTTCCCTTACACCATCGCCGAGCGGCCGGTGGCCAAGGGTTACGCCGCCTTCAAGCTCGCGCAGATGCCCGGCACGCTGGAACTGCCGCAAGGCACCATCCGGTCCACGCTGCTTCCCCACGGCGGCATCAATACCCTGGGACTGGTCTTCGAGGAAAAATCCTCGGGCAAACGGTTCGTCTACTACAACGACTGCAAGCGCATTCCCCGCGAGGCCGTGGCACTCGCCCAAGGTGCCGATGTGGTCGTGCTCGACGGGCTGCGCGTCGAACCGCATCCAACCCACATGAATATCGAGGAGGCCTGCGCGGCCGGCCGGGAAATCGGCGGGAAGGCCACTTATCTCACGCACCTCACGCATGGCATCGAGCACGAGACATGGAGTCGCAAGCTTGCTGCCGAAGGGGTACGGTTGGCTTACGACGGGTTGAGGCTGACGGTGTAGAAAAGGGAAAGGGCCGGCTTCGTAGGGTGGAAAGGGGTGGGGTAAGTACCTACTAACAAACTATGACAAATTCCTTAAATAGAGCTTGCTATAATTCCCACTAAAACAATGTAGATTGAATTACTGGCCTATGAAACTCTCCAAACGCGGCGAATACGCCCTCCGCTCTCTCATCAATCTTGGCATCGCCGCCAAGGTGGGTCGGAAGCTTGTCCGCGTGACCGAGCTGGCGAAGGCGGAAGATCTGCCGATCAAGTTTTTGGAGCAGGTCATGCAGCAATTACGCGAGGCCGGTTTCGTGGAAAGCGAGCGCGGCAAGCACGGCGGTTACCGTCTCGCCAAGGCGGCCGACTCGATTCACATCGGCGAAATTGTCCGGCTGATCGACGGACCGCTGGCGCCGATCGGCTGCGTGAGCCAGACCGCTTATGAACCCTGCAACTGCCCGGACGAGGCCCACTGCGGTTTGCGCATGCTGATGCTCGATGTGCGCAACGCCATCGCCGCCATCCTCGACCGCTATACCCTTGCCGACGTCGTCGAAGTCACCACCCGCAAGATGGTGCGGGACGGCATTCCGCTTCCTTTCAGCGCCGAAGTGTCTGCAACGGTGCGAAAAAACAGTGGCGCACCGCGATCCCGCGCCGCTGTCACCAGCCCCACCGAGGGCGTCATTCATCAACTGCTCGGAGACTACGCGATATGAGCGAATCCCTTACCAATTCCGACCACACCGCGCAACCCGAATGGTTGCGGGTGGTCCAGCAGAAGGTCGAAAGCCTGCGCTACGGCGTCGTGCAACTCGTCGTTCACGACGGGCGGGTTACTCAAATCGAGCGCACTGAAAAAACGCGGCTTCCGTCCACTAGAGACGCCGCTGCTGAATAATTCTTTCGCCCACCTCACAGCAGGCGGCGCTTTACCAAGCCAATCATCTCATCGGCCGTCCAGACCACTGGAGTGTTCGATTCATGAAAACGAATAACACCGCGATGAACTTTTTTCGATGGGCCCTTCGGGCCACGATCCTCGGCGTAGCCGCCAGCACGGCGATCCAGGCTGCAC
>DATCRM010000382.1:0-2201 GCA_036568985.1 Lacunisphaera sp.
CCGCGCAGGACGCGACGCCGTCGAAGACCTTCATCGATTACTTCCTGCCCATGCCGGTCAACGGCGGCCTTTCGAAAGACGCGTGGGGTTCGTCGCTGACCGGTCCGCGCGACCAACGGAACGGGCTCGAGGATTCCACCATGAAAAAGTGGAACTACTGGGACGGCGGCATCATCAAAGGCCCGGACGGCAAATACCACCTGTTCGCCAGCCGCTGGGAACAAGGCGCCGGGTTCGGGGCTTGGAGCGGCTCGAGGGCCGTTCACGCCGTCAGCGGTAATCTCTTCGGCCCCTACGTCGACAAGGGCATGTGCTGGCCCGACAACGAGGGCGGCCGCGGCCACAACGTTTCGTCGCTCGTTTTGCCCGACGGCCGCTACGCCATCGTCGTGAGCGAAACGCGCCCCGGCGATGTCTTCGTGGCCACGTCGCTCGACGGACCGTGGACGCATCTGGGCAAAATCCAGGTGGCCGACGGCCCGCACAAAAATCTCGGCGCGATGAGCAACGTCCGCCCCATGGTCCGCCCCGACGGCAAGTTCGAGATCATCGCGCGCTCTGGCGCGATCTGGATCAGTAACGGCAGCATCCTCGGGCCCTACGTGATCCAGGACACGAGTATCTATCCGAAAATTCCCACGCTGAAGGGCTATCACGATCTCGAGGATCCGATGCTCTGGCACAGCGGCGGGCTCTACCACATCATCGTCAACAGTTGGGGCAGCCGCAAGACGTTCCACCTCACCTCGCCCGACGGCATCAGTGGCTGGCAGGACCGCGGCCTCGCCATCGACCCGACGGCCAACTTCATCCGCTACACCGACGGCACGGTCAATCACTGGGCCAACCTCGAGCGCGCGAGCGTCTACTTGGAGAATGGCCACGTCGTCGCTGTCACGCTGGCCGCCACGGATTATTCGAAGAACGAGATTCCGGGCAACAGCGGCCACGGCAGCAAGATCCTCGTGCTTCCCTTCAACGGCGCGGCCCTCGACAAGGACGAGGCTGCTATTCCTTCGCCAGCGACACATTCGTCGCCTTAACCAGCACGGAGACGGTGTCGCCCTTCTTAAGCTTCAGCGCCTTGAGCGACGCCGTGGTAATGACGGAGGCGATCACGCCCGCGGCCGTCTCCACGCTCACCTCGGAAAGCACCTTGTCGCTGACGATCGCTTTCACTTTCCCCTTGAGCTGATTGCGGATCGTGGAGGGCATGGTGGGTTCCTCAGCGTAGGTCAGGTCGATGGCCTCTTCGAGGAAATTTTCGTGACGAACGAGTTCCGGGAAGAGGGCCTTGGAGAACATGGTTATATTTCTCAATATATATCGGCGAGGCCAAGTCAATGCGGAATCGACGCGGCGTCCGCTCTCGCGCTATCGTTAATCGTGCCAACTTTGCGGCCATCCCGAAAAAGTCCGCGCCCCGAGCCGGAGATCCGGTTCCGTCCCCGCGTCCTGCATCGCGGGGAAATCGCGCTGGGCCCGGGCAAGGCGGATTTGCTCGCGGCCATTGCGGTGGACGGTTCCATTTCCCGCGCGGCAAAACAACTCGGCATGTCCTACATGCGGGCGTGGACGCTGGTCAAAATCATGAACCAGTCGTTCCGCGGTCCGCTCGTCGCGGTGGACCGCGGTGGGCCCCGCGGCGGCGCGGCCCACCTGACCCCGCTCGGCCGTGACGTGCTGAAGCTCTACAACGGCATGATCGCCAAGAGCGAGGCAGCCACCCGTGCCCTCTGGCAGAATCTGCGCCGGCACCTGAAATAGCGCCGCGGCCCTGTCTCGCCTTGGCCAGCCTGCGCAAAAAAGCACCAGGCTGGCAACGAGTGTTCCCTCACGGGCAACGCCAGCGTTTTTCACTCCGGCGAATTAAGATATTCACCCGCTCCGCTCTCGGGATTGCGATTTGAGGGCGATAAGAAACGATTCCCAAAAAAATCCCGCAGTTGGAAAACAACATGCTCGCCGAGGCAGGCGTCGTCCTCCACGGGAACGACGAGGGGCGTGGCATGGTGCCTGCTTGGCGACTTTAGTTGCCACATAGGCAATACCCCTAATTACCATGACCTTGATCAAAGACCCCGTCGAATTGCAGCTCGCCTCCTTCGGATCCGCCCTGCGCGAATTGCGCCAGAACCGCGGCTGGAGCCTGCAGGAACTAGCCTCCCGCAGCGGCCTCTCGAAGACCTTCCTCTCCCGCC
>DATCRM010000383.1:0-10811 GCA_036568985.1 Lacunisphaera sp.
GGGTTTCTGGACGGGTTGGAAAGCCCAATGTTTCCTGCCAACGCCGCCGTAGGATTTGGCCCCGGCGATCGCGACGGGCACGCGCGGATCGGGTGCGCCGCGGCGCACCCACTCGACGAAGTCGGCGATTTGTTGGTCGGAGAGTTTGCCGCCATGATCTTCCGGCGGCATGCGCAGATCCTCGTCGGTGTAGCGGAGGGCTTGGATGAGGAGGCTGTCGTCGGGCTTGCCGGGAACGATGACTGGGCCGGAGCTGCCGCCACTGAGGAGGGCGTCGCGCGAATCGAGCAGGAGGCCGCCCTTGATCTTGTCGGCGGAGTGACTGTGGCATTTGTAGCATTGCTCGGTGAGGATGGGGCGGATTTTGGCGTCGAAGAAGGCGGTGTCGTCCTTGGAGAGGGCGGGCTCGGCCGCGTGGATGAGCGACAGCGCGGAAAGAACCATCAGCCCCGCCATCGTCATCCTGAGCCGGGCGAAGGATCCAAGGGTGACTGCACACGCGACCGACAGCTTGGATCCTTCGCCCGGCTCAGGATGACGGAAAGTGGACATGGAGAGACAATCCGGGCTCACGCGAGGATGGGTTTCACCAGGTTGCCGGCGACGTCGGTGAGGCGGAAGTCCCGGCCGTTATGGCGGTACGTGAGCTTCGTGTGGTCGAAGCCGAGGCAGTGGAGGATCGTCGCGTGGAGGTCATGGACGTGGACTTTGTCCTTCACGGCCTCGGCGCCGAATTCATCGGTGGCGCCGTGAACGCAGCCGCCTTTCACGCCGCCGCCGGCGAGGACGAGCGAAAACGCCTTGGCGTTGTGGTCGCGTCCGGGGTTGTCGCCGCCGTTGCGGTCCTTGGTGGGTTTGCGGCCGAATTCGCCACCCCAGATGACGAGGGTGGAATCGAGCAGGCCGCGGAGCTTGAGGTCGGCGAGCAGCGCGGCGAGGGGCTGGTCGATTTCGCCGGCTTTCTCGGTGATGCGATCTTCGAGATCCTGGTGATGATCCCAGCCGTCGTGCCAGACTTGGACGAAGCGGACGCCGCGTTCGACGAGTCGGCGGGCGATGAGGAGCTGCTTGCCCTGAGCCGTATTGCCGTAGGCGGCGCGGGTGTCCGCGGGTTCCTTGTCGATGTCGAAAACATCGGTTGCCTCGGCCTGCATGCGGAAGGCGATCTCGGCGGTCTCGAGGCGCGATTCGAGCGCGGCATCGCGCTGGAGGTTTTGCGCGTGGAGCTCGTTGAGCTGGTGGATGAAGTCGAGCTGGCGGCGCTGTTCGCCTTTCGAGACGTAGCTGTTGCGGATGTTCTGGATCATCTGCTGCACGTTCTGCGGCGTGGTGTTGACGCTCGTGCCTTGGTAGACGCCGGGGAGAAAGGCGGAACCGTAGCCGCCCGCGCCGCCGACGGGGAGGCGGTTGCCGCGGAGGGAGATGAAGCCCGGAAGATTTTGATTCTCGGTGCCGAGACCATACACGACCCACGAACCGAGGCTGGGTTTGGTGATGCGGATCGATCCGGTGTTCATGAACGTCGTAGCGACGTCGTGCGCCGGAATGTCGGTGAACATCGAGCGGATGACAGTGAGGTCGTCGGCATGCGCGCCGGTCTTGGCGAACAGATTGCTGATCTCGAGGCCGGACTTGCCATAACGCTGAAAGGCAAACGGCGAGGCCATCGCGACGCCGCCATCGTTGCCGATGGATTTTCCGTCCATGCGGGCGAGCGCGGGCTTGGGGTCCCAGGTGTCCACATGCGACGGCGCTCCTTGGGCGAAGATGTGGATGACCGCCCTGGCCTTGCCGGGAAAATGCGGGAGCTTTGGCAGCAGGGGATTCGACGGGCTCACCCCGGGGGGATTGTTGGCGGCAAAGAGATCAGTCGGCCCGAGGAGAGTGGTGACGCCGAGGGCCCCGAGGCCAAGGCCGACCCGATTCAGGAACTGCCGGCGCGTGAGAAAGTAGTCTTCAATATTGGTGGAGACGCCCAGGCACGAATGGTGCCCGTGATGGTGATCGTGCTCGGAATGGGGCATGACAGGAGGTATGCCTGAAAGACGGATCGGGTCGGGAAAGGTTTCGGGGAAAACGGGCGCCCCGGAATTTGGCGACGGATTTACGAACAGGCTTGGGCCTTGGCAAAATCGCGAATTTTCGCGCGCACGCTCCGCAAGCCGTTGAGGCGGGTGGGGGAAAGATTGCGGGCGATACCGAGTTTCTCAAACAGCTCGGGCTCCGTTGCCGACACATCAGCCGGCGTGGCATCGCTATAGAAATCGCAGAGCAGCGCGAGCAACCCGCGCACGAGCGGAGAATCGGCGTCGCTGCGGAAATGGCAGCGTCCGGCGCGCACCTCGCCAACGATCCAAGCTTGCGAGATACAACCCTTGACCAGGTTATCCGTGTGCCGCTCGGTTTCGGACAAGGGTGCTCGTTTTCGCGCACGGTCCACGATGGCCGCCAGACGCTCCTGCGGATCTTCGATCAGGGCGAAGTCTTCGATCAACTGCTGCTGTTTCTCGGCGAGGGACACGAAGAAACGTTGCGAAGGGGTCGGGCGGCTTGCAAGCGCGGGGCGGTTTCGCTCCAATTCGGCATGGTCAATCCGTTTGCGATCAGCTGGCTGTGGCGGGGGTTCAAGGGCAACAGCGTGACGTTCGCGCTGTTGTTCGCTTCCTTCGTCGTGGGTCTGTCGCTGTCGCACTACGTCAAGCTGGGCCTGACCAAGCTCGGGGTGCACTGGCTCTATGTGATGATCATCCCCGTGGTGTTCTTCAGCTGGTTGGCGAAACGGGAGGAACGTTTGATCCCGAACGAAGCGACGCGAAAACTGTGGGCCCGCAGCCTGATTGCCGGGTCGATCGTACTGGCGGTGCTGATCGCATGGATCAGGAAGTAGGCTGACCTGAATCCCTCAGAAGGATTGGCCACAAAAAGCGCAAAAAATAGGAATCTGGGAGCAAGTCTGATGTTCGCCTGGCTCAGGGAGACCGCGTTGACTGCCCGCCATATGAGCTACAATGCGGGCATCGGCAGGTCGAGCGTGGCGGCGAGGGCGCGGTAAAGTTCGCCTTCCTCGGTGCTGATCGTGCCGTCGCTGCCGACGACGTGCGCTGCTGCAACCAACAGCCGCTTCTTGATGGGGAGGGAACTGATTGCGAGTTTGTCGAGGGCGGCGTCGACTTGCTCGAGGCCGCAGGCGGCGGGGTCCAACAGGGCGAGTTGGCCGGCGAGCAGGGGGAGTTGAGTCGCACCGGCAGCAAAGGCTTTCGCCGAATCGGTGGGGGAAAAATGAGCGAGGGCCGAGAGCACGACGGCAATCTCGCCGGCGAGCGAGGGGAAGGAATCGAATTGGACCGGGCGGTTCGGCTTTTGCGCGAGGTGGAGCTGACTGAGCAGCATTTTCTGAAGCGCGTATTCGAAGGGCGTGACCTTCGCGTCGGCGTGGACGAGTTCGTCGAGCACGGTGGCGAAGCGATCAAGCCCGGCGGAGTCGAGCGAACGCAAGGCGGGAAGGGCGAGCTGCAGCAGCGGCAGGCGGGCGGCGGGGTCGAGGACGCTGAGGGCGGGTCGGAATCCCGCGAGCAAAGCGGCGGCTTCGGTCCCGGCATATTTTTCCACCAACGCTTGCTGAGTGTCGCGGGCGGCCTTGTCGCCGTTGAGCAGCAGGCCATAGACCACGACCTGCGCCGAGGCCGGGTCGCGGACCGCTTCACGCAACCGGGTGGGAATGGTGTCGAGCAGGAGCTGAGCGTTGCGAAAATGCGAGTCGGTGAGCGCACCGATGTCAGCCACCGCTTGGGCCGGTTGGAAGGGCACGCGGTTAACGGGCAGCGGCGGCGGCAGATCGGGTTGCGCCGCATGGACGCGGCGGAGGGTTTCGTCGGCGGTGTAGCGGGTGCCGCCGTCGAAACCGGCCATGGCGAAGGATTCGTGCTGGATATCCACGACCTCGGGCGGGTCGTAGAGCTTGCCGTCCCAGTTGGGTTCGATGGCCTTGATCCGCTCATCGAGTGGCGGGTGCGTGGCCCAGAGTCCGCCGAAGTTGGACTTGAAGGCCTGGGCGATGAAGAAATGGCCGATCTCGCCCGCGTGATTGTTCAGCATGGCGCCGCCGAGGGCGTAGCCACCGATTTTCTTGAGCGCGCCGCCGATGCCGAGGGGGTTGCGCGTGAATTGCACGGCAGAGGCGTCGGCGAGGAATTCGCGCTGGCGCGACACGGCGGCCTGAATCATGCGGCCGAAAAAGTATCCCACGTAGCCAATGATCATCATCGTCAGGCCGACCGCGAGAACGAGGGCGATGCCGCCGCCCTTGTTCTTGCCCCCGCCGCTGCTGATGCGGCCGCGGCCGAGCGAGCGGAGAATGCCGCGGCCCAGCAGGCCGATGACGAGGATGCCGAAAACGATGGCCGTGATGCGGACGTTGAGCCGCATATCGCCGTTGAGGATGTGGCTGAACTCGTGGGCGACGACGCCCTGCAACTCATCGCGCGTGAGTTTGTCGAGCGTACCACGGGTGACGGCGACAGCGGCATCGGCCGTGGTGAGGCCGGCGGCGAAAGCGTTGAGTCCAGGTTCTTCGTCGAGGATATAAACGACTGGCATTGGGATACCCGAGGCGATGGCCATTTCCTCGACGACGTTGAGCAGGCGGCGTTCGCGGAGGTCGGTGGTCTTCGGGTCAACGGCGCGACCGCCGACCATCTCGGCGACGGCGGAGCCGCCCTGGCGCATCTGCGCCCACTTGAAGAGTGAGGCGAGGCCGACCACGGTTACCGTGCCGCCGGCGATGGCGAGGAAGAGCTTGGGATCCCACCACGGGTGCTGAAAGCGTCCGTCGGGCCATTGGGCGGTCTGCTGGTAGCGCCAGTAGTCGCGTTGCAATTTTTCGCTCCGGCCCGTCGCGTGAAGAACCGCCATGGCCGCGGCGTAGCTGGCGACGATCGTGCCGAGGACCGCGAGGATGAACAGGAAGACCAGCCGCTTGGAGCGACTGCGAGCGCGGTCCTGGGCTTCGAAGAAATCCATGGCGGCTTTTACCCTTTAGAAGGCTTTGAGTCGGCCAAGCGAACAAAGACCAAGAGCGAGACTACCTGAAGAATGAATAGTCCGAACACGGCCGGGTGAAGAAGGTTGGGCCTTGCTTCCCACCATCCATAGACAATCGCAACCACGGCGAGCCACAGTGGGGCCAAGAAGTAGGGGACAAACGGGAGGATGAAGGTGCCGCGAACAGACATTTTTTGATAATTGGAGCTAGCGGCTAAGCGAACCCAGGCTACGACGGCGCACACGCCATGTATGGCTGCCACGGCAAAGCTAAATATTCCCAATCCAAACCCGAAGGAGATGATCCAACTCAGAAAGCAAGATGCCGCAGAGCCCAGCCAGTAGGACTCATTCCGGGAGAGCATTGAGAAAACGTCAGCTGAATTTCACCTTCGGCGCCTCGCGCTCGGCAGCGTTCTCGACCTGGAAAAGGGCCGCCTCGGCGAAGTTGAACATGCCGGCGATGAAATTGGTCGGGAAGCGCTCGCGGGTTGTGTTATAGCTGGTGACGGCGTCGTTGTAGGCCTGGCGGGCGAAGGAGATCTTGTTCTCGGTCGAGGTGAGTTCCTCGGTGAGCTGCATCATGTTCTGGTTGGCCTTGAGGTCGGGATATTGCTCGGAGACGACCATCAGACGGGAGAGCGCGCCACCCAGGCCGGACTCGGCGCTGAGGAGGCCTTTCATGGCGGCGGCATCCGCGGGATTGGCTGCGGCGGCCTTCGATGCGGCGTAGGCGGTGTTGCGGGCGGCGATTACGGCCTCGAGCGTCTCGCGTTCGTGCTTGAGGTATCCCTTCGCGGTCTCGACGAGATTGGGGATGAGGTCGTAGCGCCGCTTGAGCTGGACGTCGATCTGGGCGAAGGCGTTCTTGAACCGGTTGCGGAGGGTGACGAGGCCGTTGTAGGCGCCGATGAGCCAGAAGCCGAGGAGCAGGGCGGTGCCGCCGACAATGACCAGGAGGACGAGAGCGATACTCATGATGGGGAGATGGGTTGAACCGAACGGCGCTTTTGTGCCGCAACCGGAAATCCGGCGCGAGAAATTTCCCGTTACACGCGCCCGGCATCTTTGGAGCAGGCGGCGCTTGCCAGCCGGTGAGGCGGACTGCACATTTGGCGCGTTGATGAAGATGCCTGTGCGCTCATTCCTGTTGTTGCTCTGCCTGTCCGTCGGAGGCCTGCGCGCGCAGCCCGCCAGTCCGAGCCCTTTGACGCCCCCCGCGGCCGTCGAACAGACCGTGCCGGGCCGGTGGATTGTGGCGGAGGGCCGCGCTGACCAGGCGTTGCAGATGGGATTTCCTGCCACGGCGGCGACAATCTATCGCGAGATCCTGGCCGACAAAAGCGTGTTCGCAGCCACGCGCCAGCGGGTAACGCTCTCCCTCGTCACGGCCTTGCTGGATGCGGGATCGCTACGGGAGGCTGAGACTGCGTTGCAGACTTACGATGGCATCCGGGGAAGCGCTTACCAGCTGCGGGTGGGGCTGATCGCCGTCACGACCCATCGCACCGCGCAGGCGCGGGCCGCCTTGGCGGCGGGGAAAGTGGAGGACCTGTCTGCAACCGATCGGGGTTGGTGGTATTTTCTGCAAGCGAGCGTGACCGATGCGGAAGGCGAGATCGTACAGGCCAACACTCTTTATGAGCAGGCGGTGAATGCAGCCGTTTCGGAACTGCAGCGTGCGCGCTTCGTGCTCGGGCAGGAACAGGCGCGCTTGCGCACGGGCCAGGCGACCGAGGCGCGATTGGCGACCTTGCGCGGCAACATGGAGCGCTTTCAGGGCACGCGCACCGGATACACCGCGGTGCGCACCTACGCGGCGGCGCTGCACGGGCTGGGGCGTTCCGCGGAAGCGCAGCGTTTGTTGCAAAACCAACTCGCGGAGCTGCCCAGCAGCGAGCGCGATGCGGCGGACCAGCTGGGGCTTATGCTCGGGCTGATCGCCGGGGAAGGCACTCCGGCCGGGCGGCAGGCTTTCCGACAATTGGTGCGCGGCGCCTTGCGGCCCGAAACCCAGCGGCTCGCGCTGCAGCTGCTGGTTCGCGGGGCGAAAACCGCGGCGGAGCGCGAACAGCTTCGTCGCGAATTGGGCGAACTCATCGGAGCGCCAACGCAAAATGCCATTATCGAGGATCTCTTGTTGGTTCGGGCCCGGTCGGCGTTGGAAGACAAAGTGTATGCGGCGGCCGAAGAGGATGCGCGTGCGCTGTTGGAACGCTATCCCGGCACCACGCACAAAGCGGCGGCATTGGGCGTGCGGCTGGCCGTGGCGTGGGATCTGAAACGCTACCGTACCGCCGTGGACGTGATCGCGCAGCTGCGCGGGGTAATCGCGCCGGGCCGCGAACAGGCCGAGCTCGGCGTCCTGATTGCCGAGGCTTGGTTTCGCGCGGGAGCGGACGCGGTCGCACGCGGTGCTGATGGCAAAAGTGAATTCCGCAACGCCGCCGACGCCTACGATGTCGCGCGGCGGGAATTGCCGCTGGCGGCCCCGGCGGGCATTTTGATTTTCCAAAGTGTCTTGTCCGAGATTCGCGCCGAGCGGCTCGACGCCGCGGCGGCGAAGCTGGACGAGTCCGCCAATGATGCCGGGTTTGATCCCGTGAACCGCTGGCAGGCCGAGTGGAATCTGGTGCGCAAGATGCAAGTGGAGGGAGATGAGCCGGCGGCGCAGGCCCGGGTTGACCGGTTGTTGACCGGGGCGGTGCAGGGCGTGCCTGAGGAACTGCGCATCCGTTTCCTGTGGTTGCGGGTGAAACTGTCCTTCGACAACAGCCAGGCGGAGGCGGCGTTGCGCCAGGCGGACGAGTTGCTCGCGACCCTGACCGGAGCCAGCCAGCTGGAGCCGGCGTTGCGCACGGAAGTGGCCAGCACCACGCGACTGCTGAAGGCCCAGGCGTTGCTGGCGCTCGGTCGCGACGGCGAGGGGTATGCGGTGCTCGATGCGTTGCGAACGGAGTTTCATGCGACGGCGGCGGCGGAGTATTCCTACCTGGTCCAGGCGGGCCATCTGACGCAGCGCGGCGATTTGGCGGGAGCCCATCGGGTGCTGATCAATTTCGTGGACACCGCGGAATACCAGCGAAGCAGTTACGCCCCGCTGGCGCTCTATCAAGCCGCCCTCATCCTGGAGCGTCAGGGCTTGGACCGGCAGCTGGAGGAAGCGAACAAGCTGCTGGAGGAAAAACTGATCAGGAATTACCCGAATGACGAACTGGTCTTCTATGCCCGGCTGAAGCAGGGAGACATCCTGCGGACGTTGAATTATTTTCCGCAGGCCCGGCAGGTGTATGAGGACCTCATCAACAATTCGGGCCTGCATCCCGACATCCTGCTCGCGCAGCTTGCCCTGGCCGACTGCCTCTTTGCGCAGGGAGCGAATAGCGTGGTGAACTACGAGAGCGCCGCGACCATCTACGAACGGTTGCGTGACCTGGCCTCGGCCCCGGTGGACCTGCGGGCGGAGGCGGGCTACAAATGGGGCACGGCGCTGGCCAATCGGGCGCAGACCGCCAAGGCGCAGACGGTTTTCTGGTCGGTGGTGAATGATCTGCTGCTCGATCAGGCCCAAGCGGTGACGCTCGGGGCGAAGGGACGCTACTGGGTCTCCCGGGCGCTGCTCCAGCTCGGACAAATCCACGAGGACGCAGGGCGGCTCGACGAGGCGCAACGTGCCTATCAACTGATCGTGGACAACAAACTGACGGGCATCACGCTCGCGCAATCGAAGCTGGCCCGGTTCCGGCCGGCAAGAGGAACAACCGCGCAGTGAGCTTTGGCATGGACGCACCGATGACCCCTCGCATGATGCGCGCACAACCATGACGGCATTCAGCTATAGTGTATTTGCGCAGGGCGGCCCGGTGATGTGGCTGCTGATGGGGCTTGGTCTCGCAGGTCTGGTCATCTTCGTCGAGCGGGCGCTGTTCCTGCATCGCGCCCAGATCAGCTCCACGGAATTCCTTAATGGCATCAAGAACCTGCTGCAGAAGGACCGGCTGATGGAAGCCCTCACTCTATGTGAGGAGACGCCCGGCCCGGTCGCCAAGATCGTGAAGGCGGGTTTGCGTCACACGGGGGACGATGAGCAAGCGTTGCGTTTTGCGGTGCAGGAAGCCGCCTTGGCGGAACTGCCCGTGCTCGAGCGTCGGATCAGCGCTCTTGCCGCGATCACGCAGATCGCACCGCTCTTTGGATTGCTCGGTACCCTGCTCGGCATGATCGAGACGTTCAGGCTTTTCAACCAAGGGGGCAACTACGCAACGCCGACGGTGCTCGCCGGCGGTATGTGGGAAGCCTTGCTGACGGCGGCGGCTGGCCTGGTGGTGGCGATTCCGGTGCACCTCAGCCGGCATTTCCTCGCGGGTCGTGTCCGGGCGCTGGTGCAGGACATGGAATGGGTGGGGAACGAGCTGATGCGTTACCTCCTGCAGGAACACCGCAGGAACGGCGGAGGCGACACATGATCACGCAACCGCTCGAACTGCAGTCCCGCCTCAGCCCCGCGCCGCGCGACTTGGATTTTTTTGCCTGGGTCAACGTTGGATTGATCGCACTGTTCTTCGGGTTGCTCGGTTCCCGCTTTGTTCTGGCGCCGGGGTTGCCGATCGGGATCGAGGGAGGAAACACCTTGGAACTTCCACAAATTGGCGGTGCCAACGCCGGCGCCGGGCCGGCATCGGTCGTGGTGAGTTATCGGCGCGACAACGTCATCTTGTTCGAAGGCGGTATGTATAATCTGGTCGAGCTACGGACACACATGGCGGCCTATGCAAAAAAACATCCCGGAGCCGTGATGCTGGTGCGGGCCGATCGACAGGTCTCGGTGCAGGCATTTCTGGATTTGTGCGAAATGGCCCGGCAGGTTGGCTTTATCCATGTGCAGATTGCGGCCGAACAACCGCAATCGGCGAACGCGCCTTGATCGAGGAGTTCGCGACGTGACTTCTGGTTCCATGAGGGTGAAACGGCGGGTCTGGATCGGGCTGATCGCGGCTTGTGTCGGGGCAGGAGGCTGGCTGCTTTGGACGCGCCAACGGCCGGTGGCGCCGACGGAAGCTGCGCAGGTTCCGCAATCATTTGTCCAGCTGGCCAGAACCGGTGCTACCGGGAGCGACCAAGTGCTTCAGGAAAAGGCCGAGCTACTGGATCCGACGCCACTTTTTTTTCCGACCCGATGGAATTACGGCCAGCAACCTTTGCGGATTAACAGCCTCAAGCAGCCAGGGCAATTCTCTGACGGATTCCCGCCCGTCAGCGCGATCAACGAGAAAAACATCTCGTCGTATGGGGCCGAGTCATCGGCGGTGCCTGAAAAGCTGGCAGACATGCTGGTGCAGGGTAACGAGGCGCCCTTCGCGGGGTTGGGTCAGGTTGACCGACCTCAATCCAGTTTGCCCGTGCGAAAAGGCTATATCGAGATACGCGATCTGAAGAATGGAGATAACATTGCAAGCAAGTCACTTACTGGTCTGGCCTTGCCTCGGACGGATTTTGCTCCGGTTGAATTCTTGGTAGTGGTCGAGGCTGGCGGATTGATTGGGGAACCAATCCTGACGGCGGGCTCCGGATGGGACGATGTCGATAATTTCTTTCGCGCCTACTTAGTCAAATCGTACCGTTTGGGCGAGCAACTGCGGCCTGGGCGCTACCGGGTGGTGATCGGCGCCTAGAGCTTTTTTAAGAAATTAGGAAGAATCTAGTTGACGGTCGTTTTTAGGAATCGTTTCTTCGTCGTTCTCTTTGTTTTTTGCCAGTGACTTGGTCTGCCC
>DATCRM010000384.1:0-2777 GCA_036568985.1 Lacunisphaera sp.
GGTCCGCCCTGCCAGCCAACTTCACCGTCACGGGCTTGATCCACGAGCGCGAACCCTCACCCTACTCACCAGATGCCTTACCGTCGCTCGATCTCCACCCTGGGTTGTCCGGACTACTCGCTGGAACAGGTTCTGGCGTTAGCCCAACATCACCAGCTCGACGCCGTGGAACTCCGGGCGCTCTCCAACACAGTCGACGTGCCCGCCGCGCTCACCGCCGCTTATGGCACACCGGCGGCGCTCGCGGCGCGCATGAAGTCCGCCCCGGTGTCCATCGTCTCGCTTGATACCTCGCTCAGACTCGCGACGAATTCTGCCGAGGAACGCGCCGAGTTCCTCCAATTTCTGCCTTGGGCCGAGGCTTGTGGCATTCCATGGCTGCGCGTTTTCGATGGCGGCAAGGCCGCGGACGCCGCCACCCATCAGGCCATGGCCGAAACGGTGGCTTGGTGGCGCGCGGAAAGGAAAGCGCATGGCTGGCAGGCCGACATCATGGTCGAGACCCACGACGTTCTGTTCACCGCGTCCACCATCAGACAATTCCTTGCGCACGCACCCGACACGGCGATCCTCTGGGACGCCCACCACACCTGGCGCAAAGGCGGCGAAGATCCCCTCGCTACATGGCAGGCCATCAAGCCGCACATCGTCCACATCCACGTGAAAGACAGCATCAGCCAACCCAGCGCGAAGCATCCGGTTACCTACGTACGCCCCGGCGAAGGCGAGTTCCCCATGGCGCCGCTGCGCGCCATCCTCGCCGCCGGGTTCACCGGCGCCATCAGTCTCGAGTGGGAAAAACTCTGGCATCCCTATCTCGCCCCGCTCGACGAAGCCCTGACCGTCGCGGAGAAACACCAATGGTGGTGAAAAAGGCAGGGCGGACCGGCCCGGTCCGCCGTCTCGACGGGCTCAAGACCCCGTGCCCGTCGAATGGGTCCGCTGTAACCGCGCATGAATCACCATGGGGGCATTATTCCCTTGGTCTATGCTCGCCTCGGACCGTTACCGGTCGAATGGCTTCGGCTTTCAGTGTACCACGTGGCCTACCCCGAAGATCTTTATTTTCGGTCCCAAGGCAAAAATGCCTACCGGGCAACTCGACAGCATACCTCGAGTCGATTCCCACCCGGGTCGTCGAAGTAAACCGCGTAATACGTAGGCGTGTATTCCGGGCAAAACGCCGGTCCTTCCACATTGCGCGCCCCCGCGGCGACGACAACGGCCGCAATCCGATCCACCTCGGCCCTCGAGTCCGCCCAGAATGCAATCCGGGTGGCATTCGGTTGATGAGCCGGATCCTCGATAAGCCCAATAAACTCGGGTTTCGGATGATCCCGCTTGGCGTCATACGCGATGCCGATCGGGGTCTGGCCAAAGTCGGGGAAGCCGATGGCGGGAAGAAACTGAGCGTAGAACGGCCCGGCCTCGGCCAGACTCCGCACCCGCAGATCAATGTGATCGAAAAGACGCTTCATCAGTAAATCGTGAGCGATGCGCCGCGCGCGGGCGAGAAGAGACCGAGCCCTTTCGAACCACGAGTCCGGGGCCGCTTCGGTGGGGAATACGAACACAAAAAAGCGCCTATCGTTGCCGATAGGCGCCCTTAAACTTGGCCCGCCAGCCGTAGGCTTGGCGAAGGCTGGTGCCCCCGGTGGGAGTCATTTACGAATTAAGTGGTGGTAGTATTTTCTTTTGAAGGCGGTTCCGAGGGGAAATGTGACCTTCTAGTCTCTCAAAGGCTGGGATAGTTGGCGGTAATTGCCCGTCAGCCGCGATTAGAATCCGTCGCCGATTACCACCATAACCACCAATCTGGGCCTAATCGTGGGGCGAGCCCGCCGCGGATAGACCCATTAGGCCCATTGCTCAAAACGGGCCCGGTTTCTTACCCGGATCTGTGTAGTCTTCAATCTTGATGCGAAAGAGCGGGTCGCGCGCCGCAATCGCCTCGAGTACATTCTCGAATTTTGCGCGGATTGCGGGCAGGCTTTCGGGCGGCAGGCCTTCGCCTTGCTTGAGCTTGGTGCGGAATCGCCGGATCAGCTGCATGGTGTTGTCGGCCCGCAGCCCGAGCAGGTGGTCGACCCACTCCAGTTCGGAAAATTGGACGAGGGTGGCCATCATCGGGGCTACAGATTCCGGTTCCCAAGCCGCTACGTCAAAGCACTCCGCCAGCGTGGGCGTTTTTTTCGTTTCATTATATGGGATACGGTCGAAAACTTTGGTGGCCCACAGGTGAGGCAGCTCCTTCTTCAGGTTCTTTTCCCGATTCGCGGGCGTGACATGACTGACCACACCCTGCAGTCTTTTCGCGGCGAGGGCCAGCGAACGCTCGCTGGGATCAACTTGGACGAGGAGGTCACAAAGGTAAAAGAGGTTGAAGCGATCCGGCCGCGCCAACTCTTCCTCCAGAAATGCGGCAATGCGCGCGGCGAAGTCGGTGGCGCTGGTGCCGAAACCGGTGTGCATCTCTTGGAAAAAACCGTGGAACTTGGCGGTTTGGGCCACATGCAGCTCCGCCGCGACGCAATCAGCCAGTGCCACGGCCAAGGCAGGATGATCCAAGGCGCCTTTTTCCAAGAGATCGATGATGAAGGCGCCAAAGCCGGCATCCGTATAATTGATCTTATCCAAAACCGTGGTCACTTCCGGCGGCAACTCGTCGCCCGACTTCTCTCCCAACTCCTTCGTCAGGTCTTTCATCAATTTTGCGTCCTCCGTCCGAGCAACCACCTGGTTGAGCTCGGCGCGGTCGTAGCCATACTCGTATTTCA
>DATCRM010000385.1:0-7627 GCA_036568985.1 Lacunisphaera sp.
CCGGCCCGCTCCAGAGCCAGATCGGCAGCGCCACCACCTACAACGCCGACGATCGCACCAATCAGATCATCCTGGTCTCCGACCCCCGTCAGCATGCTTTTTTTGACGAACTGATCGCCAAGCTCGACGTCAAGTCCGACCCCAACACCCGCAACGAGGTCATCTACCTCAAGCATGCCGCCTCCAAGGACGTGGCCGCCATTCTCAGCCAGCTCGTCACCGGTCAAAACAACGCCGCCAAGTCAGCCGGCGCCGACGCCAGCCGCCCGCTCACCGGCGCCGCCACTCCAGCCGTGGTTACCCCCCCGCAACCTACTCCGGCCGCGCCGGCGACCACCACCACGACCGTTGCCGGCCTTGGTCTCAACCTCGACCCGTCCAACCAATTCAGCTCGATGCTGACCATCCTGTCCGAGGAACGCAGCAACTCGATCGTCGTTTCCGGCACCGTGGACGACGTGCGCCTTATCAACGAGCTTGTTACCAAAATCGACGTCCTTCTCGCCCAAGTCCGCATCGAAGTGGTCATTGCGGAGGTCACCCTTAAAGACAACGCCACCTCAGGCATCAGCTCACTCGGGCTGCAAATCGTCGATGGTAAGCTGGTCGGGTTCAATTCAAGCGGCGCAGGCTACACTATCGGCGGCTCGGGAACCGGCACGGCGCCCAACTTGGCAACGTTCTCGGCTGGAACCACCGATCTTACCGCGACCATCGGTCTCGCCACCACCCCGCGTAAGACTAATGCCATCATTCTGTCGCAGCCCAACATCATGACCACCCACAACAAAGAGGGTAAGATTTTCGTGGGCGAAACGCGCCCAACCATCAGCAGCTACCTGAACGACAGTAGCACCGGCACGACTGGTGGAATCGGCGGTTACCGCAGCACGGTAGGACAGCAAAAAATCGGCATCGAGCTTAGCGTCAAACCCCTCATTGGTACCGATGGTTCGGTGCAGTTGGAGATCAAGCAAACGGTTGAAGATGTCATCGGTGAAGTCAAAGTTGACCAGAACGTTCAACCCGTCGTCGGCAATCGCGAAACCGAGTCCTTTGTCAGCGCCCGCAGTGGCGAGATCATCGTCATTGGTGGCCTTCAACGCTCCGCGAAATCCAAAAGCACAAACCGGCTCGGACCCATTCCCATTATCGGCGACCTGTTTGGCACCCGTTCCCGAGAAAATACCCGCACTGATCTAGTATTTTTCCTCCGGCCCACCGTGCTGACCAACATGCCGGCCGACAACGCCGCCGCACTTGAGCAGCTTGAAAAATTCCCTGCGAAACAGCGCGAACCCGTTCGCGAGGCGCTCAAGCTCGGCCCCAAGCAGTGACTGCCATGCCCGCCGACCCCGCCATGCTGCCCGCGTCGTTGCGGTCGCGGCTCAAGGACGAACAGCTCCACGTCCTCGCTGAATCATCCCGCGACCGCCGCCTGGGCACGCTGGCCACGGCGCTCGGCCTGGACGAGGCCGCCACCCTCCGCGAGCTGCAGACCGCGACCAGCCTGCCGCTCGTCAGCGTGTTGAAACCCGACCCCGAAGGCGTCCCGCTGCTCCCGGCCCGCCTCGCCCGTGATTTCCTGATCGTGCCCATTCTCGACACCGACGCCGCGCCCGGCGCGCTCACGCTCGCCACCACCTGGCCGGCCGATGACGTCGTCACGGATTGGCTCGCCACTTTTACTCCGCGTCCATGCCGCTGGGTGCTGGCCCCGGCCGACCGCATCAACCAGCTGATCGTCGAATGCTACGGCGTCGGCGCCGGCAGCTTGGAGAACGACGACGACATGCCCGAGCTCTCCGTCAACGTCGCCGCCTCCGACTCCGAGGCCGACGAGGAGGCCGCGGTCGTGCGCTTTGTCACCGAAGTAATCTCACAGGCCATCGAAGACGGCGCCACCGACATCCATTTCGAACCGCAGGAGGGCCAGCTGCGCATCCGTTACCGCGTTGACGGCCTGCTGGTACCCGTGCCGCTCCCGGAAAATCTCATCCGTTATCAGGATGCCATCATCTCGCGCCTCAAGATCATGGCGCGCCTCAACATTTCCGAGAAGCGCCTGCCGCAGGACGGCCGCATCAACTTCAAGGCCGGCGGTAACACCCTCGACATCCGCGTTTCCACCATCCCCACCATCTACGCCGAGAGCGTAAGCTTGCGCCTGCTCAACCTCCGCCGCGAAGCCTACACGATGGACCGCCTCGGCATGAACGCCGCGGAGCAGTCCGCCATCCGCCGCGTCCTCGGCTATCCGCATGGCATCATTCTGGTCACCGGTCCCACCGGTTCCGGAAAATCCACCTCGCTCAACGCGTTTCTCCGCGAGATCAACTCGACCGACCTGCGCATCGTCACCGTCGAGGATCCCATCGAGTACGAGGTGCCAGGTGCCAACCAGATCCAGGTGCGCCCGGAGATCGGACTGACCTTCGCCAGCGCGCTACGTCACATCCTTCGTCAGGATCCCGACGTGATCATGGTCGGCGAAGTACGCGATCGCGAGACCGCCGACATCGCCATCCGCGCCTCGCTCACCGGCCACTTGGTGTTCTCCACGCTGCATACCAACGACGCACCCGGCGCCATTACGCGCCTGACCGACATGGGCATCGAACCCTTCCTTATCACCTCCGCCGTCGAACTCGTCATCGCCCAGCGCCTCGTGCGCCGCCTCTGCGAGCACTGCGCAAAACCCGCGCCCACCGATCCGGTCAAGCTCCGCGATTCCCTCTCCATCCTCGGTCTCGACCACGCCGAGGCGGAAGGTGTCACGCAACTCTCCGCCCCCGTCGGCTGTGATCGCTGCCGCCAAACCGGTTTCCGCGGACGCGTCGGCCTCTTCGAAATCCTCGAGCCCAGCGCCGAGCTGCACGATCTTGTCATCCGTCGCGAATCCACCCGCACGCTCGCGCAATGCGCCCGCAGCCACGGCATGCGCACCCTGCAGCAATCCGGTTGGGAAAAAATCCGCGCCGGCCTCACCACGATGGACGAAGTGCTGCGCGTCATCACCGTTTCCGACCACTGAGCCGCGTTTTGCCTATCCTTCCATGTCCATCCACACACCCCGGCGTTCTGCTGGCCAGCAGAACGCCACCCCTCTTCATGGAGGGGATTTTAAATCCACGCGGCCGAATACCCCTCTATCAAGAGGGGTGCCCAACAGGGCGGGATGTGTCGATTCCACTCGGGGCGTGAAACACCTAAGGTAACCGGCATGCCGACGTACCGCTATACCGCGCGCGACGCGTCCGGCCAGCTGGTCGAGGCGAGCCTCGACGCCCAGAGCCGGCGCGACGCGCTCCGCGTGCTGGCCGGCCGCTCGCTCCAGCCTGTCAAGCTGGAGGACGCCGCCAGTGCCCGCACCGGCAAGGCCGAGACGGCTTCCGGCACCACCGATCTGTCCTCGCTTTCGCGGCGTGAGCACCTGCCCTTCCTCGAATCGCTCCACGAACTCACCGCCGGCGGCCTGTCCGCCGGTGAGGCCGTGCGCCTTCTCAGCCTGCGCCTGAAGGAGAAGAATCTACGCCTGCTGAGTGCCGCGGTGTGGGAGCGCCTGAGTGGTGGCGCCACGCTGTCGCAGGCGATGGAGCAAATCCCGCGCACGTTCGACCGGCAGACGGTCTCGCTCATTCGTGCCGCCGAGGCCACCGGCAATCTCACCGAAGTGCTGCAACGGCTGATCGAACATTTCACGCAGCAGAAGGAAATGCGTCAGCGGCTGACCACCGCCCTCGTCTACCCGGTATTCGTCTGCTTCCTCGCCTTCGGCGTCATTCTGTTCTTCGTCTTCTTCCTGCTGCCCCGCCTGCAGGGATTGCTCAGTTCGCTGGGCGGCAAGCTGCCCGTGTCCACCCAGATCGTGGTCGGCGGCGCCCAGTTCATGGTGCGCTACGGCATTATCCTCGTCCCCCTCGGCGTCGCCGCCCTCATCGCCGTCTGGCGGTGGCGCCAGACCGAAGCAGGCCGGCGCATCACCGACGCGTGGCTGGTGAAGGCCGCGTTCGTCCGCAGTTTCGTCCTCGAGACCACGCTCCTAAACTTCACCCAAATTCTCGCGGTCCTGCTCGAAAACGGCATCCCGACCGTCGAAGCCCTCCGTCTCACCGAGCGCACCGTCGCGAACCGCACGTTGCAAAAGGAACTGCACAACGCCACCGACCGCGTGCTCGAAGGCGCCAGCCTCTCCGCCGCGCTCGGCCAGACCGGTTTCTTTCCCGACCTGCTGCTCGACCGCCTCGCGGTCGGCGAAAGCACCGGCAAACTCGCGCCCTGCCTTCGCGACATCTCCCGCAACTATGCCGCCCGGCACACGCGCCGCCTGCATGCGCTGACCAGCATCATTTCAACCGCGGTGCTGCTCTTCGCCTTCTCCTTCGTCGGCCTGATCGCCTACGCCATCGTCTCCGCCGTGCTCGAAGTCAGCGCGAGTTTCAAATTCTGAGCATCCCCGCCGGCGCCACGCGAAACAGCGTGCGTTTGTGTAACGGTCCGCCGCTTGCGTCCGCGCCTTCGCTGGTGCATCAGTGCGACGTCCCATGAAAACCGTCCTCATTGTCCTCGGAATCCTCGCGGCCGTCGTGGTCGCGGGAGTCCTTTTCCTGACCGGCCAATACAACGGCCTCGTCAACCGCGCCCAAGCCGTCGATGCGCAATGGGCGCAGGTGCAGAACGTCTACCAGCGCCGTGCCGACCTGATCCCCAACCTGGTCGCCACTGTCTCCGGCGCCGCCAACTTCGAAAAATCCACTCTGACCGAGATTACGGAGGCACGCGCGTCGGTCGGCAAAGTGCAGCTTAGTCCCACCGGCACGCCCACCGCGGCCCAACTCGCGCAATTCGAGCAGGCCCAAGGCGCCCTGTCATCGGCCCTGTCCCGGCTGCTCGTCGTGGCGGAAAACTACCCGAGCCTGAAAGCCACCGCTAATTTCTCCGAACTGCAGGCGCAGCTCGAGGGCACGGAAAACCGGATCAGCGTCGAGCGCGGCCGATTCAACGAACTCGCCCGCGACTACAATTCCGCGATCAAGCGCGTGCCGGCGGTCCTCTTCGCGGGGATCTTCGGCTTCAGCGAGAAACCCTACTTCGCGGCCAAGGGCGGGGCCGACACGCCGCCGGCGGTGCAGTTCGATTTCAACAAGAAGCCGTGACGTCGTATCGGTGAAACTGCGTCTTCATTTTTTGATCGTCGCGACCGTGCTGCTGACGGCGGCGGGCCTGGCTGCTGCCGAGCGCATCCCGTCAGCGCCATCCCGCTATTTCAACGACTACGCCGGCGTCGTCTCGCGGCCCGTCGCGGACCGGTTGAACGCCCAACTGGAACAGTTCGAGCGCGACAGCTCCAACCAGCTGCTGGTGGTAATCTACCCGAAGATGGAATCAGACTCCTCGGTGGAGGATTACACGGTGCGCGTGGCGCAGGCCTGGCACGTCGGCCAGAAGGGCAAGGACAACGGTGCGGTGCTCTTTTCTTTCATGCAGGAGCACCAGCTCTACCTGCAGGTCGGCTATGGTCTCGAGGGTGCGATCCCCGACGTCACCGCCAAGCGGATCATCACGCAGGAAATCGTGCCGCGTTTTCGCGCCGGAGACATGGATGGCGGCGTGACTGCGGCCGTGGAAGCCATGATCGCAGCCGCCAAAGGCGAATACCAAGGCACCGGCCGGACCGCGGCGGAGCGCCGGGGATCCAACCCCATCGGCTCCGCCGGTCTTTTCGCCCTGCTTTTCATGCTCTGGATTGTCTTCCTTTTCGTCCGCCGCGGATTCAACCGCCCCTCGGTATTCATGAACCCGCGCCGAAACGTCATGACCAACACTTGGTGGACCGGCGGAAGCGGAGGCGGCTCCTGGGGTGGGGGCGGCAGCTTCGGTGGTGGCGGCGGTTTTTCCGGCGGAGGCGGCAGCTTCGGCGGCGGTGGCGCGGGAGGGAAATGGTAACATGAAAAAATCCACCTTCACCAAACAGCTCGATCACCCGGCCGTCGAAGCCGCCATCGCCCGTGCCGAGACTGCGACCTCCGGAGAAATCCGCGTGGTGGTCTTCCATCAGCCCGCCCCCGAGCCGGTCGCGACGGCACGGGCGGCCTTTACCCGGCTCAAAATGGAGCAGACGCGTGAGCGCAACGGTGTGCTGATTTTCATCGCACCCATGTCCCAGACCTTTGCCGTCATTGGCGACGAAGGCGTACACCTTAAGTGCGGCCAGACCTTCTGGGACGAGCTCGCAGCCGTCATGGCCGGGGCGTTTCAACGGGGAGAGTTCACCGCCGGATTGATCGCCGGCATCGAACGGGCCGGGGCCTTGCTGGCCGCACATTTCCCCCGGAGATCCGACGATATCAACGAATTGCCGGACGGGGTCGTCGAACAATAGGCGGGTGAAGACGCGGATGGCCGTTAAGCGGCTTGCCCAAGCCGCCTCCGGGTATAAAGCACGTGGGTTATCATGACCCCTTCCCAAACCAGCGGGCGCTCCATCCTCAAGCGGGAGGCCATCGCTTTTTCCAGTATCATTGCGCTCACCTGGTTGGCCGAGATCGTCTACCTGCCCCACCTCCTTTACGGGGAACCGGCCGCGTTTCTCTGGGGGCGTGTCTTGGTGCGCACGGCGGTGATTCTCGCCGTCTGGGCCTGGGTGCATTTCGCCACTCGCCGGCTGCTCCGCCGTCTGCACGAGCTCGAGGAATTTCTGCTCGTGTGCAGTTGGTGCCGCAAAGTCGGCCACGAAGGCCGCTGGCTGACCATGGAGGAGTACTTCGGATCGAAGTTCGACACGGAGACCTCGCACGGCATCTGTCCCGAATGCGCCAACACCCTGCGCAAGGTCGGCGGCGACCGCGTGGCCGCCCGCGTCTCGCGCCCGCCGATCTGATACCAAGAGCCCTTTCCTTGTAGACTTTAGGATTACTTGATCCTGTAGGGCGGGATCGCTGATCGTCCAGAAGCTTGGGACTGTTGATATGAACCCCGCCCGCAACGCCGCAGATTTCCCTGAAATGGTTGCAACTTCCGTCCACGCGGCGGGGTTTTGACAGCAACCCACCGCCGTCCGGACGTTTTTTTCGTATCGGCCGACGGCCAACCGTCTTGCTCCCATGCTCCAAGATCTTCGTTTTGCCATCCGGATGATCGGTTCGCATCGCTGGTTCTCGCTGGCCGTCATCGTCACCCTGGCCCTCGGCATCGGCATCAACACGACGGTTTTCACCCTCGTCAACGCCGTCCTCTTCAAGCCTGTGCCCATTCCGGGAGGAGAGCGCATCGTCACCATCGCCAACCAAAACCCAACCAAACCCGAACGGCGGTCACGGTCCGGTGTATCGTGGCCGGATTATCTGGAATACAAGACGAAGAGCCGCGCCTTCGAGGGGATCGAAGCAGTGGACCGCGACGAAGGCATCATCAGCGAGCCAGGGAATCCGCCCGAACGATTCGCGATGGCGAAGGTGACGCCGGGACTTTTCACGCTCATTCGAACGCCACCGATTGTCGGCCGGGGTTTCACCGGCGACGACGGCAAGGCCGGGGCCGAAGCGGTCGTGCTCCTCGGTCACGGGGTCTGGCAAAACCGCTACGGCGGCGCAACCGATGTCGTAGGACGGGCGGTACGCATCAACGG
>DATCRM010000386.1:0-4874 GCA_036568985.1 Lacunisphaera sp.
ATGTAGGAGAGCGAGTATTTGGAGGCTTCGATTTCCTTGGGGTCCTCCTCGTTGAGGTCGCGGAGAGCGACGATTTCGGGGTGCCGGAAGAGGGCGTTGTCGTCGAAGGAGACCTTGGCGTCGAGGGCGAGCACCTGGTCGGTCGGCGTGGTGATGAGCGGGTTGACCTCGACCATGGCGGCGTCGGTTTCCCAGAACATCTTGTAGAGGGAGGCGATGAGCTTGACGGCGTTCTTGAAGGTGTCGCCCGTGAAGCCGAGGCGGAAGGCGAGATCGCGGGCCTGGTAGCCTTGGAGGCCGACGGCGGGATCGACGACGATCTTGAAGATCTTGTCGGGTGTCTCGTGCGCGACCTTCTCGATCTCGACGCCGCCCTCGGTGGAGGCGACGATGACCGGGCGGGAGCTGGCGCGGTCGAGGAGGATGGCGAGGTAGTATTCTTTCTGGATGTCGCAGGCCTGCGTGAAGTAAACGGTCTGGACCTTGCGGCCGGCGGGGCCGGTCTGGGCGGTGACGAGCGTGTTGTTGAACATCTTGCTCGCGAGGTCGAGGGCTTCGGCCTTGGTCTTGGCGAATTTGACGCCGCCCTTGAAACCGTCGGTGAAGGTGCCCTTGCCGCGGCCGCCGGCGTGGATCTGGGACTTGACGATGATCGGGCCTTCGTGGCCCAGGGTGGCGAGGGCCGATTCAAACTCGGCCGGGGTGCGGGCGGCGACGCCCCGGGGCACCGCGACGCCAAATTTCTCAAACAGGGCCTTGGCCTGATACTCGTGAATGTTCATGGGAAAGAGGTCCGACTTTTAGCCACAAAGCGGGGGTAATTGACACAAAAAAGCGCGTCAGATGATGCGGCATCCCATCGGACGGTGGGATAATCCTGCAGCGACGGTCTGTGACCGTGGAAGTGACCGCCGGCGTCGGGTCGGCGCTCATAGAGCGCCGCTACAGGCGGAAAATGGAAAATCGCGGTGACACGCAGAGGGGCAGGGGAGGATTGCCTTTGGCGGTCGGTCGGCTCAGCCTGCCGCCCATGCAATCGCATGAGTTGCTCAAGGAGGTGTTGAAGAAGACCAGCGCGAAGCAGATCGCGGCCGACATGGGGCTGTCGCTTTCGCTCATCTACAAGTGGGCTGAGCCACCGCAGGACGAGACCGGCAGCGGAGCCAACAACCCCCTCGATCGCATCGAGCAGCTCCTGCGCATCACGGATGATCCCCGCATCGCGCAGTGGGTGTGTGAGCGCGCGGGAGGTTTCTACATCACCAATCCCAAGGCCAAGCCCCATCCCTATCAGCTAATTCCTTTCACCAACAATATCGTTCAGGAGTTCGCGGACATGCTCGGGGTCATCGCGGTGGCGGCGTCGGACAACACCATCACGAAGGAGGAGGCGAAGGCAATCCGCCGCCGGTGGGAGGATCTCAAGTCGGTGACCGAGGGTTTCGTGCACAGTTGCGAGGAAGGGAATTTTGGCGCCCTGCAAACGGCGAGCATCACCAAACCTGATACTGCCAGAGTCCGGGATTAGGCGGGCTTGTCGCGAGGACCGAAGGAATCGCGTCCAGTAATGGATGCCCGGGTTGCGCGCTTTGGAAAGATACTTGGCCGCATGCCCGTTTCCTCAGCCATAACGTGCAGTCGCGCGGTGGTCGGGCACGTCCCTGTGCCCGTTTCGGAGGGCATCGAGCGATGCGCACAGGGACGTGCGCTGCCACCTGTCGGTATCGCAACTTTCAGAGTTAATTTGCGCGCCATTTGCATCGTCAAGGCTCAGTGGAGCAGGTTCGAAAGGTGGAGCGCGCTGACCACCGCGCTGGCTTGGGAGTAAGCGAGTCAAAGCGCACCGGGGGCGGTGTGCTCCACCTTCGATTTCCTGTTGCGGCTGAGGGTGGTGGAGGACGCGCCAACCGATCGCATGAAAAAAATAGATTTATGACATCGATCCAGTTCATCGGTGGCAGGGCAGATGCTAAATGGGAAACGGGTTCGGCTTGCTCGGTTACCGAGAGTCGATCCGCCAGTACACAAAAACCCAGCACTAAACCTACAGCACACATGACCCAGCAATCATTCAGATTCGCAGGTTGGGCTACCGCCCTCCTCGTCCTCGCAAGCACGGCCTCGGCCGATGTGAAGTTGAACGACAACTTCTCCGTTGGCGGTTATACCGTCGGTTCGTACCAATACACGAAGGTCGACGGTTCTCCGGCTTCCGACCGTTTTGATCTGGATGCGGTCAAAACGGCCTTCACCGCTTCGTTCAAGCCCGTCACGGGTGTGGTCAGTCTCTATTATCCCGGAGTCGACGGCAACGACGTCACCGTGCTCGACGCCTACGCGACCTACGACTGCGGTGGCGGCTACAGCATTACCGGCGGTAAATTCCTCAGCTATCTCGGTTACGAGGCCTTTGATGCCGTCAACATGACCCAGATCACCTATGGCGCGCCCACCTTGGGCTCGATGTTCTCGATTCCCGCCTATCACTCGGGCGTGCGCATCGACTACAGCGATTCGGCCAACAGTTTTGGCCTGGCGCTGGTGGACTCCGTCTATAGCCCCTACAGCATCTTCAAGGGCGACGGTGAGTTGATCCACAACGGCGGTTTCGAGGCCTATTACAAGTACACCGGCACCGAGAACCTCGTGCTCTGGGCCGGTCTGGCTTACGACACCAAGGGCGGTTTCCAGCCCCACTCCGTTCTGACCCTCGACTTCTGGGCCCAGTACAACATCTCGAAGGAAGTTTTCATTGCCGGTGAAGTCGCGAACACCGACGCCGGTTTCGGCAAGGAAAGCACCTCCTGGCTGGCCGAGGTCGGCTATGCGCCCGCCGGTCCGGTCTCGTGGATCTTCCGCGTCAGCGGCGATTCCCCGAAGACGGCCGTGGGAGCGGACAAATACGTGCAGTACACGGTGTGCCCGACCTACAAGCTCACCGACAACCTGTCGATCCGCGCGGAGTACTCCTACTACGATTACGACACCTGGGGCGCCAAGTCCTTTGTCGGCGTTCAGGCGCTCTTTAAGTTCTGATTTCATTTCGTTTTCCGCGGCGGCGTGTGGGCAGACGCTGGGGCTGTAACGTCCCGGTCATCTGCTCCGCCGCCGGTTGATTCCTGCCTGCCTGGGCTCTGTTCGCATCGGGGCCGGGCGGCTTACCCATAATCCTTATCCCGTCATTACCATGCTAAAGACATCCCGTTACCTCATTGCCGCGGGCGCGCTTCTCGCCTCCGCTTTCACCACCCACGTCAAGGCCGCCGACACCGTCAAAGTCGGCGTGCTCCACTCCCTGTCGGGTACGATGGCAATCAGTGAGACTTCGCTGCGCGACATCCTCATGTTCACCGCCGATGAGATCAACGCCAAGGGCGGCGTCCTCGGCAAAAAGATCGAGCTCGTCATTGTGGACGGCGCCTCCGACTGGCCGACTTTCGCCGAAAAGGCCAAGCAGCTCACCGAACAGGACAAGGTAGCCGTGACCTTTGGTTGCTGGACCTCGGTCAGCCGCAAGTACGTCCTGCCGGTGCTCGAAAAGAACAACGCGCTGCTCTTTTACCCCGTGCAATACGAGGGCGAAGAGGAATCTCAGAACGTGTTCTACACCGCCGAGGCCGTTAACCAGCAGGCCACGCCTGCGGTCGATTACTACCTCGCCGAAGGCAAAAAGAAGTTCTACCTGCTCGGCACCGACTACGTCTATCCGCAGACGACCAACCTGGTGCTCCTCGAGTATCTCCTCTCCAAGGGCGTTCCGCTCGAGAACATCGGCGGTGGCTTCGTGAAGGACGCCTCCGGCAAGATCACCAACGCGGGCAAATACACCGGCTTCGGTCACACCGACTACCAGCAGATCGTCGCCGAGATCAAACAATTCGCCGCCTCCGGCGACGCTTGCGTGATCAGCACGCTCAACGGCGATACCAATATTCCCTTCTTCAAGGAATACGCCGCTTCCGGCCTCACCGCCGAAACCTGCCCGGTTGTCTCCTTCTCGATCTCCGAGGACGAGTTTCGCGGCCTGCCGGCCGACAAGCTGGTCGGCCAACTCGGTTGCTGGACCTACTTCCAGTCGATCGACACCCCGGCCAACAAGAAGTTTGTCGCCGACTTCAAGGCGTGGCTCGCCAAGAGCACGGTTGCCGGCCTCGTCAAGGAAGGTCGCGTCACCTGCTCCCCGATGGTGCTGAGCTATGACGGCATGTATCTCTGGAAAGCGGCGGTCGAAAAGGCCGGCTCCTTCGAGGTCGACAAGGTTCGTGCCGCGCTCAAGTCCGGCCTGTCCTTTGAAGGCCCGGGCGGCAAGGTCACGACCCAGAAAAACATGCACCTCACCAAGAACGTTTACATCGGCGAGACGAAGGCCGACGGCCAGTTCAAGATCCTGAAGTCCTTCGCCAACGTTTATGGCGAACCCTGGCTGAAGGGTAAGTTCAAGTAAGACCTCGCAGCACATCCGCCTTGTCATCGCGAGTCCGGCCCGGTCGGCCCCTCGCCATGACGGGGTCGGAGTAGCTCACCACACTTCTTGTATAGGTATTGGACGCGGGGCGGGTTTTAATGCCCGCCCCGCTTTTTTGGCATGAATCCAGCAGTAGACTATACCATCTTGGCATGAATCATTTTCAGCGAGCGGTCATCTTCTTTGCCCTGACTTTCGTGCTGGTTGCCCGCGCCGCAGAATCGCCTCGCGTCGTCATTGCGCAGGCCATCCTGACCGAGAATGCCGCCACCAAGCGCGACTTGATCGCGTCGCTCGCCGGGCAGGGGGATGAAATCATTCCCGAATTGCTGGCCGCATGGCGCAGCGATGCGATTTTCCTCTACACCAACGACAGCGGGGTCGTGCCGGTGCAATTGGTCGGCGACAA
>DATCRM010000387.1:0-9290 GCA_036568985.1 Lacunisphaera sp.
ATGCCGTAGAGCAGGGCGGCGGGACCGCGGACGACCTCGATGCGCTCGATGTTCGCGGCGTCGGTGGTGACCTTGCGGCGGAAACCGTCGCGCAGGGCGTTGTCGGTGGTGAAGCCGCGGATGACGACAGCGGTGTCGGTCTTGTTGGCGGTCTGCATCTCGGGGTTGTTCACGCCGCCGGGGTTCTGATACTGGGTGAAGCCATTGCCGGTATAGTCGTTCTGCGACTGCAGCTGGATGCCCGCGCTGTATTTGAGGGCGTCGCGGAGGCTGGTGGCGCCGGTGTCCTTGATGAATTCGGCGGTGATCACCTCGATCGCGAGGGGAAGGTCCTTGATCCCGGTGTCGAGGCGGGTGCCCGAGGTGACGTTGGCGGCCTTGTAGCCGACGTCCTTTTCGGTCGAGACGACGAAGGGGTTGAGGACGACGACGGGGCCCGGGGCGGCCAGTGGTTCGTCGGCTGGAGTAACTGAGGCCGATTCCACGGCCCGGAGTGCATAGGCGAAGCTCAGCGAGGTCAGCCAGAACACGGACGCGCCCAAGTGCGGCTTGGGGTGGGTGACAGGGAGAGCGGCGGTTGATACGGCCGGCAAGGACGGCATGCGCCGGGACGCGAGGGCGCAGTCATCCCGTTTGTCCACTGGGTGGAGGGATGTCGTTTTCATGGGGTGGGGTTGGGATCGGGCAGCGTGAAGGTGAACTTGGCACCTTGATCGGGCCGGCTCTCCGCCACGATGCGGCCGCCGTGGCGGTGGATGATCCGCTGAACGGTCGCGAGGCCGATGCCGGTGCCGGGAAATTCCTCCGGAGTATGGAAGCGTTGGAATGCTCCAAAAATTTTCGAGGCGGTGCCCGGATCGAAGCCGGCGCCGTTGTCCTTCACGAAGTACGCCGGCCGGCCCTCGTACGTCGTGCGGCCGAACTCGATGCGCGCGACGGCTCGCATGCTGGAAAACTTACAGGCGTTGCCGAGGAGGTTTTCGAGCGCGATCTGGAGCAGTCCGGCATCACCATGCGCCACGAGGCCGGGCTCGATGACGAACTCCAGCGATTGCTTGGGGTTTGCCTGCCGCAGACCCTCCGCCACCGAGACGGCCAGTTTGCTGAGATCGACGGGACCGCGGCGTATTTCCGCCCGGGAGAGCTGCGCCAGTTTCAGCAGGTCGTCAATGAGGTGGCCCATCCGCTGGCTGGCGGCGCGGATCCGGTTGAGGCTGTCCTTTCCGTCCGCATCGAGGCGGTCCGCGTAGTCATCGAGCAGGATGCGACTGAAGCCGTCGATGCTGCGCAGCGGCGTGCGCAAGTCGTGCGAGACGGAATAGCTGAAAGATTCAAGCTCCTTGTTCGAGGCCTCGAGCTGGGCGGTCCGGTCCCGGACGCGCTGGTCCAGTTCCGCGTTGAGTTTGACGAGCGCTTCTTCGGCCCGGTTGCGCTCCAGTTCGGCGGCGGCGCGTGTCGCCACCAGTTGCAACAATTGGGTGACCGGCGCATCGTCGGCCAGCGGTTTATTGCCCATGACGGCGATCAGGCCGATGGATTGGCCGGCCGAATCCCACAGGGGAATGCCGATGTAGCTTTCCGCGCCCATCTGGGGCAATAGGGCGTCCTCGGGAAACAGTCCCTGAATGCCATGCCGATAAATGCAGAGGTTCCGCCCCATGACGTTTTCACAGGGGGTGCCTTTGAGGGCGTAGCGCAGGTTTGGCACAACCACGCCTTTGGCACACAAGGCCACCGTCTCGGCCACCTCCCGCTTCTCGTCCACCTTGTCAACGAAGGCGTAATCCATATCGAGTTTCTCGCAAAGAAACCGCGTGAGGGCGTCGAGAAAGTTTTCCGCGCCCGTCCGCCAGCCGCGTTGGGCAATGAATAGCAAGGCCTCTTCCGTGCGCTTCCGTTCGGTGATATCCCGCGCCACGGCATAGATGCGGCTACCCGACGGAATCGACCGCCATTCCAGCCACCGGTAGCCACCGTCCTTGGCGCGGTAGCGGTTGGCAAAGTTCACCACCTCGTGTTGCCCGCCCAGGAGGGAAACCGCCTGCAATGTCGCCTCCCGGTCGTCGGGGTGGACGAAGTCCAGAAAGCTCCGGCCCTCGAGTTCGGCGACCGAGTAGCCGAGTGTGCGTTCCCAGGCCGTATTCATTCGGCGGAAGTGCCCCTCGGTATCGGCGATGCACAACAAATCCAGGGTGTTGGTGAAATAGCGGTCCAACTCCTCGGTTTTCTCCCGCAGCGCCGCTTCGTTTTTTTTCCGCTCGGTGAGATCGTGAACCATCCCGAGGAATCCCGTGATTTGGCCGTTTCCATCCCGCAGCGCGGTCACCGACAGGAGAACCGGGACGCGCGTGCCGTCCTTGCAGACGAAGGTCCATTCGTTTTCCTCCGGCAGATTGCGTTGGGGTCGGGCGGCAAACACCTCGAATCCTGGCGGGATCGTCTCGCCCAGTTCCTCCGACAACCGCCGGGCATGCCGCGCCACCTCGTCGGGATCATGCCAGACGGCCGGGGTGAGTTTGCCGACCACCTCAGCCGCGGTGTAGCCCAGCAACCGCTCGGCGGCGGGGTTGAAACTGCTGACCGTACCGTCGGGTGCCGCCGAAATGATGCTGTAGGCCGCATGGTCCAACAGGGCCTGTTGGAAGAGGGTGAGTTTCCGCAATTCCCCATCCCGCTCCTCGATAGCATCCATCATGGCGTTGAAGCTCCGGCCCAGCCGGGCCACTTCGTCGGTTCCAATGCTGGGCACGCGCTGGTGATAGTCGGCCCCGGAGCGAACCTGTTCGACGGTCGCGGCGAGGGTGGAGATCGGTCGGACAATGCTCCGTTTCAGGGTGGCCCGCAGGCTCAGGTTGATGGCGATCAGCAGCCCGAGCAGCCCGGCGGCCAGCGCGAGCACGACGTTCATGGTCTGCCGCTTGATCTCGTCCAGGCTCATGAGCAGGTGCAAATGGGCGCCATCGGGCAGGCGCTGGACCAACTCCGCGGAGTCGGCGCTCAGGTAAACGCCGTCGGGTTTGGCCGCGTCGAATTTCGGGGACGAACTGGGTTGGCTGCTGTAACTGGCCAGGGTGCTTCCGTCACTCAGGATGATTTCCGCTTCGAGTATCTGCGGGTTGGTTCGCAGGGTGTGGAGGATTTCCCGGGCCCGGTCGGCGTCCTCGAATCGCACCGCCGCTTCCGCTCCGACCGAGACGAGTTGGGCATAGGGTTCCAGGGTTTGTCGCGCTCGTTGGCGCAGGGTGAGGTTCTCGAAGAAGACGAGCGCCACGCCGGCGACCACGAAGGCCGCAAGCGCCACGCCGCTCAATGCGAGGGTCAGCTTGTTGTGGATGCTCAGTCGTCGCAACATGGGTTACCGCAGCTTGTTCATGACGCCGTTTACCAGCACCTCGCGCGCGAGTTCCAGCATCTGGGTCTGGACGCCCAGGGAAACGGCGCGGGCCTGATCGAGGTTGATGCTCATTTCCATCCGGTCGCTGGTTCGAAACCGGATGATGCCACCTTCCTCCAAAAATTCGGGCGCGTCCCCCACCGTGAGGACGGGGCGCGTCTTCAAGCGCGCGAGCGCCTCGCGGCGTTTCGTCGCGTCCTTGTAGGCAACAAAGACGATCTGGCAGGAGGGCAGGGCATCCGGCGTGTCCGCCCGAAAGACGGCAAAGGGTCGCCCCTGTTCCGTGCGGTCCCGGCAGATTTTTTCGACCGCATCGCCCAAGGGGGCATCCCCGAGGATGCCGATGTTCCAGGGGGAATTTTCGTTTACGAACGCCGTCGGCGGCCACGTCACGTAGTGGGCGAAATTGCGGAGGAACGCGGCCTTGACCGTTCGCGCGCTCGCCGGGCCCGCGTCCGGGCGTGCGATCAGGACCGTCGGCAGCAGCAACAGCAGAACGACGGTCCATCGACCGGTCCACGATCGGAGCGGTCCGCGCAATTGCGCTGTTCCGATCCGACAGATGCCATGGGGATCGGGACGCTTCATGCGCGGGGAAGGGCTGGCGTAGTCGGTCCGTTCATTAGAACTTTGCCGTAAGGGTGACGAGAAATTCGCGGGGGCGGCTCCGTGAGCTCTGCGAAGGCCGATAGTGTTCGTCGGCGAGATTCTTGCCCATCAGGTCCACGCTCAGGTGGTGGCGGCCCGAAATCCAGGCGTAGCCGGCGAGTGCGTTGACCAGGGTGTAGGTTTGGCGGCTGGACTCGGGGGAATCGGGCAGCAGCGTCTGATCATCGACGAAGTTCACGCCACCGCCGATGTAGGCGCCCGTGGCTCCGCCTGGCGTGAAATCGTAGCGCGTCCAGAGGTTGGCCAGGTGCGGCGCGCTCATTTGCAGACGGGCATTGTGAAACAGGTGCACGTTTTTGAAGTTCGCCTTGCCGGCCGCGTCGAGCGTGGCGGGATCCTGCGCGAGAATCGCCGCGTCGTTGCCGCTGAATTCGGTGATCCGCGCGTCCATGTGGCTGTAGGAAAGGTAGAGCTGCCAGTGCGCGGTGAGCGCCGCCGAAACGTCCAGTTCCACGCCGCGGGAACGTTGTTTGCCGCTCTGGACGCTGTAGATCGTGGTGATGCTGGAGGCGGAGGTGACGGCGAGATCGTTGACGATGTTCCTGTTTTGGATGTCGAAGAATGTGAGCGTGCCGGAGACGCGCCCTTCGAAGAGCTCGGCTTTGACGCCGACGTCGAAGCCCTTGCCCTCAGTCGGGGTGGCAACCTTGGTCGTGCCGTCGAGATTGTTGATCACGAAGGTGCCGGGGACGAACGACTCGGCATAGGAGCCGAAAAGCGACAGTCCGGGTGTGATCTTGAAGAGGACGCCGTATTGCGGCGTGACCATCCTCGCCGTCGACGGTGCATCGGTTCTCCCGGCCACATGGTCGGCGGTCCGGCTTTCCGTGCTGGTGTGGCGCCAACCAGTCAGCACCAACAGCCGGTCGCCGACGAATCCCAGGGTGGCGCCGGCATAGACCGATTGATCCACATACTTCGTGGTGAGGTCGTTCGCGCCGGCCGTGAGCGTGGAAAGGGGGATCGTGACAACGCGGTTCCAAGTCGAGGGATCCCGGAGGTCCCAAAGTGGCAGCGGCGATCCGATCGGATTGCTGCCCAGCGCCGGATCGTTGGGCGCCTGGGCCGCGCGCCGGTCGAGCTGGCGGTCGACATGCTGCGCGCCGAGCAGGAGGCGCAGGCTGGTGTCGCCGAACTGGTATTTGCCGACGGCATCGGCCTGAAACGTATCGCCCCGGTTTTTGTAGGTTTGGAATCGGAAGCGGCGGCCTTGGAGAAACGTTTGGTTGTTGGACATGCCCAGGTTGCCGGAGAAGAGCGCGTCGATCGTTGCGGTCTGGTGGGAATAGCCGGCGCGCAGGTTCCAGCGATCGTTCGCCTTTAAATCGACCCACGCGTTCAAACCGTCGGTTTTGCTGCGGCGAAAATCCGCGAACGACATGCTGTTCCAGTTGTCGGGGAGGCCTGGCACGTCGACGCCCGAAAGGTTGGGATCGGACGCGGTTGGCAGCACGCCGGTCTGCCGATTGTATCCCGGCTTCTGCATGAGCTGGGGCGTCTCATCCTTGCGGAACTGCTCATATTTGACGGAAACGCTGATCCGCTCGCTGGGCTGCCAGAGCAAAGACGGAGCCAAGTCGCGGGAATGCGCCTCGTAGGGCTCCCAATAATGCATGTCTTGGTCGTAGGAGGCGGCGAACCGGTAGAAGAGCGTCGGCGACGCCGGGCCGGTCACATCAGCTTCGAAACGGTATTGGCTGTAGGAGCCGTAGCTGGCTTTGGCCGTCGCTGCGAACTCGGGTTGCGGACTCTTGGTGATGACGTTGACGATACCGCCCGGGGCGATCTGGCCGTAGAGGAACGAAGCGGGCCCTTTGACCACCTCGACGCGCGAGATGTTGGTGAAATCGAAGATGGACGGACCATGGAACCCATCCCGCAGGATATGGATGTTGCCGCCGGCGAGCGAGCCGACGGCGAAACCGCGGATGGCCACGTTGGCGTTGCCCTCGTTGAAATCATTGCTGCGGTAGGTGACCCCCGGAGAGTAGCGGACGACGTCGATGATGGTGACCGGTTTCTGGTCCGCGATGAAGGATTCGGTGAACGCCTGGATGGCGAAGGGCAGGTCCCGGATGGGTGCATCGAAACGGGAACCGGACACAGAGTTCGAGGCGCGGTAACCCTTGTCCAAGCGGAAGGAAACGTCGAAGGGCGATATCCGCACATTCACCAGCTCCGCAAGGTCCATGTCGGCCACGTCCTTGGGCGCGGTTTGCCTGGCCGGTTCGTCCGCGGCCGCCGGAAGGAGGCCGGACAACGCACCGAACAACAACGCGATGGTGATCGCCCCACATGGGCGGGAAAGTTGTCGCAAGGTTTTCATCGTGATTCTCCTGGGGTTGAGCCGGAGGGCGGATTTTGGATTGGAACCGCCTCCGGCAGGGTGAAGAAAAAGGTCGCACCGCAGTCCACTTGTGCTTCCGCCGACACGCGTCCGCCGTGGCGGTGGATGACGCGCTGGACGGTGGCGAGGCCGATGCCGGTGCCGGGAAATTCCGCGGCGGTATGAAAGCGTTGGAACGCGCCGAAGAGTTTGGCGGCGGCTGCTTGATCGAAGCCGGCGCCGTTGTCGCGCACGAAAAAGGCCTGGGTGCCGTCATGCTCGGTGCGACCGAATTCGATGCGGGCTTCGGGGCGCTTGGAGGAAAACTTGACGGCATTGCCGAAGAGGTTTTCCAAGGCGAGCCGGAGCAGGCGGGCGTCGCCGTGGGTATGGAGGCCGGGGGAGATGACGAAGTCGATCCGCCGGTCGGGGTGGGCCTGGCGCAGGGCATCGGCGACGATGGTGGCGAGGGCGCTGAGGTTGACGGGTTCGTGCCGCAGTTCCTCGCGGGAGATCCGGGCGAGCTTGATGAGGTCGTCGATGAGCTGGCTCATGCGCTGGCTGGCGGCGCAGATGCGGCGCAGATAATCCTGACCCTCGGCGTCGAGCCGGGAAAGATAGTCCTCCAGCAGGGCGCGGCTGAAGCCCTCGATGCCGCGGAGCGGGGCGCGGAGATCGTGGGAGACGGAGTAGCTGAAGGTCTCGAGCTCGCGGTTGGTCGCCTGGAGCTGGGCGGTGCGTGCGGCGACCCGGTGCTCAAGCTCGAGGTTGAGCTTGCGTGTATCCTCCTCGGCCCGCTTGCGCTCGGTAACCTCGATTTGCAGCTCGGCGGTGCGTTCCTCGACGCGCCGCTCCAGGCCGTCGCGTGCGGCGCGCAGTTCCTCCTCCACGCGTTTGCGCGTGGCGATTTCGTTTTGCAGCTCGGCGGTCCGATGGCGGACTTCGTTTTCGAGCAGCACCCGGTTTTCCTCGAGGGCTTGCTCGCGGCGATGCAGCACCCGGATCCGCCAGCGATAAATCCCGACGAGCACGCCCAGTCCCAGCGCGCCGCACAGGAGGTGAAACCAGCCGGCTTGGTAGAAATGCGGGCGCAGCTCGATTTCGAGGGTGGCGCTGTGGTCGCTCCAGATGCCGTCGGCATTGGCGGCGGTGACCTGGAAGGTGTAGCGACCGGGACGGAGGTTGGTGTAAAACACCTGACGGCGATCCGTGGTCTCCACCCACTCCGGGTCGTAGCCCTCGAGCCGGTAACGGAACCGCACTTTCTGCGGGGCGATGAAACTGGGGGCGGTGAAATAGAACTCCAATTCGCCCGGGCCCGGCGGCACCACCTGGAGGCCGCGGGTGGTGAGCTCCCGGGAGTTGGCGCGGATGCGCTCGATATGGACCGGCGGAGCGATCGGGTTGACCGGGATGTGGGCAGGGTCAATCGCCACCGCACCCTGCGGCGTGGGAAACCAGATACGGCCGTCGGAAGTCTTGCAGCCCATGAATTCGGCCTCGGCGGCGTCGATCGTCTTGACCACGTTCTGACCGTTGTAAGCAACCGATTCGACGTGCTTGATCCGACCGTCCACGAAGTCGTTCAACTGGGCCAGGCTCACTCGGAAAATGCCTTGGCTGGAGTTCACCCACAAGTGGCCGAGATCGTCCGGCACGATGGCCAGGATGGAATCGTCCAACAGACCGTCGTGTCGGCTGATGTTGCTGAACCGATCGCCTTTGATGCACGCCATGCCGGTCTTCAACCCCAGCCACATGACGCCGTCGCGGTCCTCGCAAAGCGCGTACACGTCGTGATTCGGAATGCCGTCGGCCGTGGTCCATTGCCGGATGGCTCCGTCCCGGATGCGCAGGATCCCTTGAACGGACGCGACCCAGAGGGCGCCGTCCCGGCTGATGCGCAGGTCGCGGATCCAAGTCAGGCTCAGGGGTGCCTGGTCCTTGATCTGATACGGCGCGAGTCCGGCCCGGCTGATCCGGAACAGCGAGCCGGCCACGGCTACGATCACCCCCTGGCTGTCCTCCGCAAAGGCGGTCGGCCACTGGTCACAGTTTATCGTGGCCACGACTTTGCCGCCGGACAACACATCAATGCCCTTGCGGGCGTTCATCAGATACACGTCGCCATCACGGGCCTCGAAGGGGCGCTTGATGTAAGGAAAGGAGAGGCCCTGCTCCGGGCTGAAGTTTGTCGCGGTGCGGCCGTCGAAATAGGTCAGCCCCAGGCTGGTTCCGATCCACAGTCCCCCGTTCACGGACGCGCAGACGCCGTGACACATTCCGTCGAGCAGCCCGTCGGAGTCGGAGTAGAGGGGGAATTTGACGTCCGAGAGCTGGCTCAGGCCCCCGTGCGTGCCGACCCAGAGGCTGCCTTCGCGATCTTCAAGAAGGCTGGTCACATGATCGTTGGCGAGTCCGTCTCTCTGGCGAAGAAAACGGAAGGCGCCGTTCTTGTAACACGCCAGGCCACCGCTGTGCGTGCCGATCCAGATTACGCCATGCTGGTCGACGAGCAGGGCGCGCACATTTTGCGTGAACGGGGGGAGGTCGACGCGCCGGAAACCGGCGTCGTAGCACCGCAATCCGGTCGTGGTGCCGATCCAAATGCGATCTTGGAGATCCACCGCCACGGCGGTGGCCAGTTCCTGCTTGAGCGAATTATCCGGAAAGGCGGTGAGCCCGCCCTCCTGCCAGATGTGAAGTCCCGTGCTGGCAGATAGCAGCCACACGCGCTCGTGGGCATCCTTCACGATCGTTCGCACCGCGGGCAGACGGCTATTCAGGGTGGAGGCGGCGGGGTTGCCTGGGACGTAACGGATCAGGCCTTCGTTCGTGCCGGCCCACAGCGATCCGTCGCTTGCTTCCCAAAGGGAAACGGCGTTGGCGGGTGTGTTCAAC
>DATCRM010000388.1:0-13575 GCA_036568985.1 Lacunisphaera sp.
TGCAGTCGTTGATTGGCCGGCGGGGTCCCGACAATCAATCGATGACGACGCGGCCGCTGATCGAGACTACTCGATTCACGATCGGTCAGGGGCTGGATGCATTTACCAACGAGGCCGCCGTGTTGCTTGATCCGTGGGAGCAGCCCTATCGCTATGCCTACAAAGCGCAGGCTCCATGGACGAATCCTGGGTATGTTCTGTATTCCGCGGGCCCCGACGGAGTGGTCAGCGCCGCTTTGCTCTCGGGCGGGTTTCCCGACCGCACTGCCACCGGTAACGGCGACAATCTCTACGCTGATCGACCATGAAGAGAAATTCCTCCGCTTTTACGTTGCTCGAACTGCTCGCGGTGATCGCCATCGTCGGCATTCTCGCGGCCCTTATTTTCCCAAGTGTAGGCGCCGCCCGGCGATCGGCCGGAAAGGCCAAGACGAAAGTTCTGTTTTCCCAGTGGACCGCCGCAACGGAGGCATTCCGCAGCGAGTACGGATACTATCCGTCTTTCGATACAAGCGGCTTGGTCAATGGGGGTGCCACGCCAACGGATCATCTCTTCCACGATCTGCTCGCGGCGAAGCATCGCGATGGTTCGGCGCTCGCGGGCAGTGAGTCCGCTGCCATCCAAAACCGAAAACGGATTCCGTTTCACAGCTTTGCCGACACGGATTTCACGCCATCCGGTCTCCTGTGCGATGCTTTTGAAAACACCGAAATCGCGGTACTCGTGGACCGGGATCTCGATGGCGTCATCAGGCAGGGCGCGGATTATACGGCCTTGCCAGCGGTGGGCGGAATCACCCCGGGTACAGAGCTGATCCCGGCTCAGGGTGTTCGGGCGGGAATCATTTTCTACGCGCCGGCCCCGGAAGCTACCGCGTCGGCTCCGGGATTCATCCTCAGCTGGAAATGAAGACGCCGCTACAGCCGATCCGTGGTTTCACCTTGTTGGAGCTGCTGGTCGTCATCGGCCTGATCGCAGGCATGACCTTTCTGCTCTTCGGTGGACTGACTGGCGCGAACAAGGCGATGGCCTTGCAATCCGCTCAAGCCACCGTCGCGAATCTTGTCACCGCGGCGCGCACCAAGGCGCCGGCGACGAATCGCAAAACGCGCTTGCTCATCAATGCCGATCCCGGACAGCCCGAGCGCTATTTCTGTTTCCTAGTCCTTCAGGTCGCGCGTCAGTCTGGTTCCAGCCCGACGGACTGGGACACCGTGCAGACGACAACGCTTCCGCCCGAAACCTACGTTGTGCCGGCGACATTGGCCGGATTGGTGGCCAACGCCGCCGATTGGAAGCGCGTCACGGATCCGTCGGCGGATATCGTGTCTGATGTTTTGGCGAGCCAGGCGCTGAGCTACAGACTGGATGGCGACGCTAGCGCGCAGTTGTGGAGCGGGCTCGCCTTCACGCCGAACCACACGCTGGCGGCGCTGAGCGGCGGTCCGCCACCCAAAGGGGAGATGGTCATTGCGCCGGGCCGATTGCGCGTTCCGGGCAGTTATGCGGACGGCCAGCCTCCGGTCGAATTGACCAATCCACAAAGCGTGCGCGGTCTCGTGCTGAGCGCTTACGGCGTGCCGGCGCTTTTGAACAGTCGGAGTGCATTTTGATGCGCCGGGCACGTCCAGTCCGCGGCTTCTCGCTGATCGAAGTGATTATCGCCGTGGGGTTGTTCGCGACCTCGGTCACGGTGATCATTGCGCTATTGCCGAGCCTGGCGCGGCAACGGGCAGAATCAGCCGACTTGCTGGCGGCGCAGCGTCTGCCTGATGCGCTCAGAGTTGAACTTTCCCGCCTGGCCGCCACAGGAGGCTTCGACCTTTTGACGGGACAAGCGCCTCCCGTTTCAAGCCCGTTGCCTGCCGGTCTGGCTTTGGTGGCGGATCGCGACGCCGCGCGGTTGCACTCGAGGGATTACCTTCCGCCTGCGACCGCGCAACTGTCGGAGTCCGATCAATATTTCCTGATCGAATGTTGGCGGTTTGCCGATGAACCGCTCCGTTTCGACGGTCAAAAGAGTTTCCTCGCTCTTACGGTTCGCGCGTCCTGGCCCTACCGCACGCCTGGAGTCGCGGCGCCGAGCGCGGAGTCTGCACGGTCCTGTTTTGTGTTCACGATCGCGATCAACCGGTGACTCATCATCCGTCATTATCGTCTTTTGTCTCCCGTGGACGCCGGTACCGCGCTTTCACTCTGCTGGAGCTCCTCGTCGCCGTGGCGATCACGCTCGTGATTGCGGGGCTCATGCTGACCGTCACAACCAACGTGCTAAACCTGTGGCGTCGCAACCAAGGGGCGCAAACACAGGCCGCGGCGGCGCGACAGATCTTTTCTCTCCTGGAACAGGATTTTCAGTCCGCTCTGCATCGTCGCGATGCGACGTGCTGGCTGGCAGCCGACATACTCGATTCCGCACCCGCGCTCGCCAACCACGGTTGGTTGACGGGGCCGGGCCTGATGAAGCCGGACGGGGGAGGCAGTTTACGGCCAAGGCCCGAACCGGACGCAGGCGGCAACAGTTTCCTCCAGGAAGCGCGGTTCGGACTTTCGGGTATCTGGCTGCGGATGGTTGCAACCAACGTGGAATCGGGTGGCAGTTTGCCGTCGGTCGTCGCGTGGCAGGTAGTCCGGCGACCCGTGACCGGTGACCCCGTTGCGACGAATCCGGCTGCGGTGCGCTATTCGCTCTACCGCTCGGTGGTCAGTAACAGCGACACTTTCGCCAGCGGTTACGATGTCACCGCCACCGCCTATGGCAGCACAAGCAACACGCCCAGCAGCGCACTTTCGACCGCGTATCGTTTGCCGCGGAACGTCACCAACCCCAGCCATGCGAACCTCCTTGCGTCCAATGCCGTGGATTTCGGCTGCTGGCTCTATGTGCGGGACACTGTAGGCAGCCTCCGTCGCGTCTATCCGGCCAACGCGACGGATGTTTCGCATCACGCGATCGGTGACAGCACGTCCGATGACACGCGATTTCCCGACGTGGCGGACGTCATGGTGCGGATTCTAAGTGATGAAGGCGCGACGTTGATCGAAGCCATGGAGGGCGGTCACGTGGTTCGTCCCGCCGCTTATGCGACCGATGCCGAGTGGTGGTGGTCCGTGGTTGAGCTTCATTCTGCGGTCTTCATCCGACGGATCGAAATCAAGGGAGGGACATGGTGAATTCGGAAGGTCCATGTGCGCGCAAGGGGCGTCATGCTGCCACCAGCCCAGGATGCCGCGATCGATCGGGATTCGCCCTGGTCATTACGGTGGTGCTGCTGGCGTTACTGGTTCTGACGCTCTATGCGCTCAGCGCGCTTGGGCGGGTCGGCGCCGATATCTCGAGGAGCGCCGCGTACCAAACGCAGGCACGCCAGAATGCTTTGATTGGGCTCAGCAGTGCGCTCGGAGAACTGCAGCGATATGCCGGGAATGACGCCTCGATCACGGGCATGGCGGGTCTCACGGGGATTCCGGCTGGGGCGGGTAATTCCGCGCGCCATTGGTGTGGGGTTTGGGACGACAACGGACAATTTCTTCATTGGCTGGCATCAGGCGTTTCCGGTCCATCGATTCCTACACTGTCTGGAACCGACTCCATCGCGCTGCTGGCAACGGGGGCATTGGGAGCCGACGGCACCGACAAGGAGCACGTGCGGGTCCTGATCGTGCCGATCACCAGTGTGGGCCCAGCCGGCTCATCGGTTCGCCATGGCGGCTATGCCTGGTGGATCGGCGATGAAGGGGTGAAGCTGAGCGCGGTGGTGCCCGACACCGAAGCGCCGGTGACGGGCGAGAAGCATGCCATCAACGAATTGATCGCCGCGCTCTCACCCACGGCGGCGAATCTGGCTCGCGTCGAAAGTTACGATCAACTCGTCTTCGTGCCCGCCACGCCGCTTACTCCCGGCCAGTTGCAGAGCAACCTGCATGCCCTTGCACGCACCCACTATGGATTGGTCGGGACGTCCCTGCTGGCGGGCAGGCTCAACGTGAATTCGACCTCTGCGCGCTACTGGCGCGGGCTGGGCGCCACGTACAATCGATTGCGTCCCGCGGATCAACTGGTCATCAGCCTGACGACTTTCGGCGACCGCATGCGGGACAACCTGGTGGGGACGGCTTCAGCGGGAAAGGCAGTCGGAGGCCCGTTTCTCACGGTGGACGCATTCCTGGACAGCCCGCTGCTCGAGACGGCATTGCAGGGCAGCGGCATCACCCCGGCGGAATTTCGCGATGCTATGCAGGCTTGGCTTTGCGTCCGCTCGGACACATTCCGCATCCGGGCTTACGGGGACGCGGTCAATCCGGCAGATCCGACGCGGGTAGAGGCATCCGCTTATTGCGAAGCCATCGTCCAGCGGACGAGCGATGCGTTGCCTGGTTTTGGGAGGAAATTTTCCGTCAGCTACTTCCGGTGGCTGGGACCGGATGATATTTAGGTTTCCTGCGACGACGATGCAGTAGGGTCGATAACGGAAAGACCTGCGCGCAGTAGCAAAACGCCCCTTCCACGCCGCCCAAAGCCTCAGCATGAGTGGCAAGGGCATCCATGACTGTGACAAGATATGCGCAGTGGGTTTGATCCCGTTCGGGTATCTTGTGGATAGTCCACTCCCCCCATGCCTTCCAGCAATACGAGCCCCCAACTATTGAGCGCGCAGTTCAGTGTCTCGCGTGCCTCGTTGCTGGATGAAATTGCCGCTCTGGTCAGATTGCTCACTGACACTTGGGCGCCGGAAGGCTATGAGGACGAGACCGGGTTTCACTTTGGGTCGGACGTTTGTTCTTCCGTGGAGGAACCCGACTGGCTGGGTGAGCACATCTGATCCGCAGAAAAACGGCCGCCGCGGGGCCCAAGGCGATTCGTCATGTCAGGTGCTTAAACCGGAAAAATCTTGTGGATTTCCGGGAAAAACTGTGACTTCTTGCGCGTCCCTTTCGCCAGGGTAGCTCAGTCCCGACTTGTCGGGGCGGCGGTAGAGCAGCCCCGACTCCTGTCGGGGTTGGTCGCTGCGAGCGATTTTGGTGCAGGGTAACCCACGCCAGGGTAGCTCAGTGGTAGAGCAGAGGACTCATAAGCCTTTGGTCGCGAGTTCAATCCTCGCCCCTGGCACCAATTTCTTGGTTTTATACTGTTTATGTTCTCCGGGGTGCTTCGGGCCGGCACTACATCGGCCAGACTTCGGACATTGCGGCTCGTCTGGCGCAGCATCGTGCCGGGCACACGCAGACAACGAAGCGACTGGGTGGTGCAATCGAGCTGATCGCGAGTCGCACGTTTGCCAGCAGGGCTGAAGCGGTCGCTGCGGAGCGGATGCTGAAGGCATGGAAGAACCCGCTCAAGGCCATCGCCTATCTCCAAGGCGATCATGGATCGTAGAGCAGCCCCGACTCCTGTCGGGGTTGGTCGCGAGTTCGATCCTCGCCCCTGGCACCAGCCTTCGCCAAGCCTACGGCTGGCAGGTCAACAAGCCGCGGTAACCTCCGCGGCTTGTTCTTTTTCCGGTCGCCTCCCTGACTGGAACATCTGGCTTCCCTGATTCTGCTTTCGTGTCTTTCGTGTGTTTCGTGGTTAATCCAAAACCTTCCTACGATCTCGTGGTCCTCGCAGCGGGCATGGGCAGCCGTTTTGGCGGCATCAAACAGGTGCAGCCGGTCGGTCCGCATGGCGAATTGATCATCGAATACTCGGCCTATGATGCGTTGCGCGCCGGGTTTGGCCGGCTCGTGCTGGTGATCCGCAAGGACATCGAAGGTGATTTCCGCGCGATGATCGGGCGGCGCTTGGAGGACCGCATGGAGGTGCGTTATGTTTACCAGGAGTTGGATGCCAACCTGCCCGGAGGTCAGGTGCCACCGGGCCGCACGAAGCCGTGGGGTACGGCCCATGCGACGCTGGTGGCGCGTCCGGAGGTGCGGGGCCCGTTTGCCGTGATCAACGCGGACGATTTCTACGGGGCTTCGGCTTACCGTACGTTGGCCGGACATTTTGCGGTTTCCACCGACTACGCCATGGTCGGATACCCGCTGAGGCAGACATTGTCGGAGCACGGTTCGGTGAGTCGCGGGCTATGCCGGACCACACCCGATGGAAGGCTGGCGAGCATCACCGAAATCACAAAGATCGAAAAAACGCCGGTGGGTGCGCGCTATACCGATGCGGACGGACAAGAGAAGTTGCTTTCGGGTGATGAGATTGTGTCGATGAATTTCTGGGGTTTTAACCCGGGGGTGTTTCCGCAGTTGGAGGCGAAATTCCGCACTTTCCTCGAGAAACGTGGGGGGGATCCCAAGGCAGAGATCTATTTGCCGACCGCGATCAGCGAGCTCAACGAGACGGGTGAGGCGAAAATCGCACTGCATCGTTCTTCGGATGCATGGTTTGGACTGACCTACCGGGACGATCTCGCGGCGGCGCAGGCGACCATGCGGTCGTTGATTGCGGCGGGGAGGTATCCGTCCCCCCTGTGGGGCGGCTAAGGGCGCATCCCCTCGGGTCCGGTCCGTTGAGGCGCGGATCTACCTGAGATCGGCCAGCAACGCTCGGAGTTCCCTCTCGGGATCTTCGTGGGTCTGCTCCATGGCGAGCTTCAGGGCATCTTCCAACCAAGGCTTGGCCTCGTCGCGTCGGTCGAGGCCGAGAAGCGCCTTTCCCAGCAGGATGCGGGGCATCATCCAATCGGACTTTTTCCCGCAGCATTTAACGAGGTGTTCGATCGCCTCGGCCGGCCGGTTTTCGGCCAGCAAGGCTTGGGCGAGACTGAAACGGAACAGCTCGTTTTCGGGCTGCTGCGCGACGAGTCGGGCGAAGGCGAGGGAGCGGACGGGAGGAGGATTGGCCACGTTTAGAACAGCCTGTTTTCACCACAAAGGCACGAAGACTCAAAGTTTCGAACAGGACAGAAGCGCGTGCCGGCTTTGTGTCTCTGTGTCTTTGGGATTCAAATCACGTCTCGCCGACTTACTCGAAGAACAGGGCGATGCCCGTTGAGTTGTCCAGGCCGCCACGCTCGTTGGCGCGATCGATCAAAGTTTTTACGACGGCCTCGGGGCTGGCCGAGTCCTTCATCACTTTGGTGATTTCCTCGACCGAGACGAAACGGGTGATGCCATCGCTGCACAGCAGATACCGGTCATGCGGCAGGACGGTGTGAGAGAAAAAGTCTCCCTCGATTGGCGGAGGCTGGCCGATGCAGCGCGTCAGGGCATTACGGTTCTCCATCAGCAAGGCGAGGGGCTCACCGCGAGCCGCTCGCTGCCGGAGCTCGGTCTCGATTGTGTGGTCGGTGGTGAGCTGTTCGAGGGCCTTGGATCGCAGGCGCAACGCCGTGGAGTCACCAACGTGGCCGAAGTGCAGCTTGACGCCCGTGACGTGGGCGAAGGTCAGCGTGGAGCCGATGCCGAACTGCGGGCTCAACACCCGGCCCAGCTTGAAAACCTGATCGTTGATCTCGGTAACGATCCGCTCGTAGTTGAGCTTCTGTCCCGGCGTATGTTCGCCGACGATTTTCTGCAAGGCATTTACCGTTAGCTGGCTGGCTTGGCCGCCGGACGGCAGTCCACCGATGCCATCGGCGACAGCGTAAATGCCCAGCGCATCGTTGCACAGGTAGCTGTCCTCGTTTTCCGGCCGCGCGCGGCCGACGTCGGTGTGGGCGAAAGAGCGTAACTTCATTGAGGAGAAGCAAGACTAGTGGCAGCTTTTGGCTTAAGGGAAAGGTCTAAAAACATGGTCCCGGTTTTTGCGATCCAACCTTTCGTAATTTGCTGTGGGCAGGCTGGCTAGAAATTCCCGGCCGTACGCCTTGGCCAGCACGCGGGTGTCGAGGATCGTGATGAGCCCGCGGTCCGTTTTACTGCGGATCAAACGGCCGACGCCCTGGCGGAATTTGATGAGCGCGTCGGGGAGGGTGAGCTCGTTGAACGGATTGCCCCCGGTGTTCCGGATGTGGTCGCACTTGGCTTCTGTAATGGGATGGGTTGGCGGATCGAACGGCAGGCGGGTGATGATCACTTGGGACAACGCCGCGCCGGGTACATCCACGCCGGTCCAGAAGCTGTCGGTACCGAACAGCACCGCGTTGCCCAGCGAGCGCATCTGCTGGGTCAGTTCGGTGCGGGAGAGATCGGCGCCTTGGATCAGGAACGGCCGGCCGGACTTTCTCCATTCGGATTCCAAGGTGCCGGCCACGGCGCGCATATCGGTGTAGCTGGTGAAGAGAACCAGCGAACCGCCCCTCACGCGTTCGGTGCAGAAACGGATATAGTCGGTCAGCGTATCCAGCGCGAGTTTGGCCTCCTGGGGTGAGGGCAGCGGGACGTCCGTGGCGACGTAGACCCGCATGTTGCGGTCGAAATCAAACGGCGACTTCACCGCGACGGCCTCGGCTCCGTCGGCGCCGATCCGGGCGGCGAACGGCTCGATGCTGCCGCCCATTGCCAGCGTCGCGCTGGTGCAGATGACACTCGTGCGGCGACCGAAGAGGTGTTTGCGCAATTCGGGGGCCACGTCGATCGGCGCGCTGCGGAGGGAAATGATGGTTTGTTTTCGGCCGCTGCGTTCGGCCCAGTAGACATGGCCTGCATCACCCAAAGTAAGCCACTCGGTCAGGCCGGCTTGGAGACCCTTGATGCGCTGCCGTTGCTCGAGCAGTTCGTCGTGTTCGCGTCCCTCCGGCAACTTGTCGGCCAGCTTGGCCAGCAGGCGGTCCAGTGCGCCCAACGGGCCGTCGAGCATGGGTTCGGCCACGCCGGTTTCGCGGATGCGAACGATGGCGCGTTGGTCGAGCACGCGGGTGGCGAGGAAATCGAAAAACTGTTTCGCTGCGTCGAGTGCGTCCACCACGAGTTGCTGGCCGGTCGGGCCGCCGAGCTTTTTCATGACGCCGCGCTTGGTCTTCGGGTTGTACAGGTACTTCAGGGCCCGGTCCACGCCGTAGCTGCTCAGCGAGAGGCCGAAATTATCCGTGGCCACCTCGGGCACCGTGTGCGCTTCATCGAGCACCACGAAGTCGTCAGGGAAGAGCACCCCGCGAACCACCCCGGCGCCATGCTCGCGCGCACCGCCGGCGTTGATCAGCGCGAAGAGCAGGGCATGGTTGACGATGACGACTTGGGCTGTGCGCAGCCGGGCCCGGGCGCGCTGATAGTGGCATTTTTCGCAGTCGCAATGTTTGCGCGAACAGGCGGAAGAGTCGGCATTGACCGCGTCCCACACTTCGGGCCGGGGCGGTGGCTTCAGCTCGTGGCGCAGGCCGGTTCCGGTGGTTTCGGCCCAGCCGGCGATGCGTTGCAGTTCCTCGTAGTCGGCATCGGCGAAAAGGCTGGCGCGATCGGCGAGGGCGTGGCTGAGACGGGTCGGGCAGAGGTAGTTGGATTTGCCGACCAACACTGTGGAGCGGAATTCGGCGTAGGGCGCGCCGGAAGGGTCGGACTTGAAGAGGCGGCGGCAGAGAGGCAGATCCTTTTGTTCGATCTGCTCCTGCAGCGAAATCGTGTGAGTGGAAACGATGAGCTGCCGTCCCTGATCCACGGCGTGAATGATGCCCGGAACGAGGTACGCGAGGCTCTTCCCCACGCCCGTGCCGGCCTCGAACAGCAGAGGGACGTCGTCGGCCAATGCCGCGGCGACCCCGCGGGCCATCTGCTCCTGCTCAGGCCGGTGCTCGAGTTTCAGGGCGTCGCACAGCGTTCCGGTCTCGGCGAAGATATCCCGCGCGAGTTCCCGGAGGCGTGACGGCTTGGAACCCGTACCGGTTTCCGGCCCGACGTCATCATGCAGACCAATCATTGCGGTTCACTGAGCTTATTAAGCGAGGGGAGGGCAATTGATATTTGCGGGCCCGGTTGTTCCCGGCATTTTGTGGCCATGGGCAAGCCAAGCAGCGCGGACAGTAACTGGACCGATGACCTCGTGCGCTTCCTGTGCGAGCAGCCGGGGGTTGGTGCGGTGCGGCTGGATCCGGCGGCGCATCGGGTGTCGGTGGCGACGCTGGGCACGGTCGATCTCAAGGATCTCGAGGACCGGCTGGCGGCGACCATCGCCGCGGTGGAGGAGCGGTTTGCCGACCAGCCTGCGCGGTTGGCCGCGGCCGGTTTCACGCTCAAACGCGACGGCGGGGCCGTCGTGATCGGGCGCAACATGGGAACGACGGCGGAGGCGTTGTGGCTTTGGCGCGAGATGGAGTGGCCGGAGATAAAGGCCGAGCCGGTCCCGGAAGAGCAGGAATGGCGTTTGCTGGCGCGGTTTGCCGCCATTTGCGGCGCCGCGGGTATTGTCGGTGTGGCGACCGCCACGCTTTTTCCCGCGCTGCCCTGGCTGGCCAAGGGGTTCTACTTGCTCGGTATCATTACGGGCGGTTGGGACGCGGCGGTCGACACGTGGGCGAATCTGAAAAAACGGGAGATCGACATTCACTTCCTGATGCTGGCGGTGGCGGTCGGTGCGATGTTCATCGGCGCGTGGGGGGAAGCCGTGCTGCTTCTCTTCCTGTTTTCCGCGTCGGGCGCCATGGAGGAATACGCTCTTGACCGCACGCAGCGCGAGGTGAGTTCGCTGCTCAAATCCGCTCCCAAGTACGCGCTCGTCGTTGGAGCCGATGGCCGAGAACATGAAGTTTCCGTTGATGCCGTGCAGGTCGGGCAGCGCGTGCGCGTTCGTCCCGGCGGGGCCTTCGCCGCCGACGGGCTCGTCGTCGACGGGCGAAGCGCCAGCGATGAATCCAACCTCACCGGCGAGGCGACGCCCGTGGAAAAGGGCATCGGAGACCAGGTTTTCAGCGGCACGCTCAACCTCTGGGGCGCGGTGGACTATACGGTCGTGCGGCCGCCGTCGGAAGGCACGCTGCAGAAGATCATCCGCTTGATTCAGACGGCGCAGAAGCTGAAAGCACCCAGCGAGCGCTTCACGGACAAGTTCGGTACCGGTTACACCTACTTGGTCATTGGCGGGTCTTTCGCGATGTTTCTGGTGTGGTGGCTGGGTTTTCACCTGCCGGCCTTCACGAATACTCCGGAGCTGCGCTCGGCATTTTATCGCGCAATGACACTCATGGTGGTGGCAAGCCCGTGCGCACTGGTGCTGTCCATTCCGTCCGCCATTCTCGCGGCCATCGCCTGGGGTGCGAAGCATGGCGTGCTCTTCCGCGGTGGCGCGGCTATCGAGAAACTGGCTGACATCAATATCGTGGCCCTCGACAAGACCGGCACGCTGACGACGGGCGAACTCGTCGTGGTCGGCTACGAGAGTTTTCCCACCGGACGGGAAACCGAAGTGATGGAGCTGGCGTACGCGCTCGAAAGCAAATCGGAACATCCGCTCGCGCGCGCCATCGTGCGCGACGCGAAGGCGCGCGGCGTGCGGCTGATCGAACTCGCCGAGTTCAAGAATATCGTCGGGCAGGGAGTCCGGGGTACTTACGGTGGCGCGCAGGCGCTGCTGGGTCGCCGCGAATTGCTCGAAACGGGCCCTTTGGCCGGCTGGGCGGAAAAACTGCCCCCCGCCGCGGCGGAGCTCTCGGAAGTGTGGATCCTCGGCAAGGATGTGCTCGGCCGCGTGCTCCTGCGCGATCAAATCCGCGAAGAGTCCAAGGGAGTGCTGGCCGAATTGAAGGCCATGGGTATTCGTACCGTGATGCTCACCGGCGACCGCCGGCAGGCGGCCGAGTCCGTCGCTCATGAGCTCGGGCTCGACGAGGTTCGGGCCCATCTCACGCCCGAGCAAAAGGTCGCGGCGATTCAGGATCTGCGCAAAGACGGCAGGAAGGTTGCCATGATGGGCGACGGCGTGAACGACGCCCCGAGCCTCGCCGCGGCCGATGTCAGTGTGGCCATGGGCGCCCGCGGCAGCGATGCCGCGTTGGAGCAGGCGGAGGTTATCCTGATGCATGATCGCATCGAAAATTTTCTCGCCGCCGAGCGGCTCAGCCGCCGGGCGAAGGCCATCATCCGGCAAAACCTGACCATCTCGCTGGGCGTGGTAGTGATCATGGTTGTCGCCACGGCCTTGGGCACCGTGCCCCTGGCCGTCGGCGTCGCGGCTCACGAAGGCAGCACGCTGGTGGTGTGCCTCAATTCACTCCGTCTGCTTTTCGGCAGAAATAGTTGAGCCGGAGCATGGGTTTATCCCGGGTTTTCGGACCAGCACGACGAAGTCTCCTTCGGCGAAGCGCACGTCGTACTGCTGCAGCACCCGGGCATAGCGGGCGGCGCGAATCTCATCGGGCAGCAGACCGAAACTCGGCATGGACCAGTTGTAGTTCAGCAGGGAATTGGGAAAGAAAGCGAGAGTCCCGGTGCGAGGGTCGTCAAACCAGCGATCGAGCTGGGTTGCGGTTGCCAAGTGCAGGTGCGCAGCCCGTTCGAACGGCATGTCCTTTGTGAACGCGAACGGTCCCATGCGCAATTCCGCCGCCACCGGCCGTCCTGTTTCCGCCGCCAGAATCAGGTTGGAACCGACGAAAGAATCGTTCTCGGGCGCGGCTTCCGCCACGATCTTGCGGGCGGCAGCGAGTTGACGGGGTAAGTCACGGTTATAGGCGGGCGCATTATACGGCAACCACATGCTCAGCGTGCCCTTTCTCTGGGGCAGCACGTCCCGGAACAACAGGGGAGCCGTGAGCAGCTGAGTGGCGGCCAGGACGACGATCAAGCCATAGCCATACGCCGGCCGGAACAGCTTGCCCGGTTCATGGAGCAGGGCAGCGGCTGCGACGACCAACGGAAGGAGAAAAGGCACGGCATACTCTTCGTATACGCCACCGGGAAGCAGGTTCACGGCCAGAGCGACGCAGGCCGCGGCGAACACTCCGAGCGTGCGATCGGACGGTCGCCTCTGGCGCAATGTGGCCGCAAATCCCGTCAGACCGAGCAGCCAAGCGGCCGGCGCGAGGGTGGCGATTTCCTGCCAGCGCAGGTGCCATGTCTTCAGCGGAACGGAGACGTGGTGGAAATCGAAAACCCAGAATCGAACCGCATCGGGCGCCACCAGCCAAAAGGGCAGGGCGAGCACGCCGAGACCGAGGGCCAAGCCAGCGGCGCAAGCCCCGATGTTTCCGAACAGAGACGGACGCCCGGACCAGCAGGCAAGAACCGCAAGAAGACCGAAATAAGGCGCAGCGGGCAGACGGCTGGCGATGCCGAGGGCGGCAAAAAGCCCAAGGACGAGATTGCGACGGCGGCCTTCGGCCATTTCCAAAAATGCCCAAGCGCCCAGCATGACCAGCAGGCAGGTGAAACCGTAGGTTTTTCCGAGATGGATGAAATACATCCACGGACTGGACATGGCCGCGAAGCCGACGAAAGCCACGCCCCACGCCGGGCGCGTGTGCCTGGCCAGCCAGACTGCGGCCAGGACGAGTGCCGCCATGGCCCAAATCCCGTTGATGAACCGTTGCTGGAAAAGACCAAAGCCGATGGCGCGAAGCGGCATACTGTTGGCGTACAACAGGAGTGGCGGTTGCGTGAACCCGAAATCCCGGTAAGGCACCTCGCCTTGGGCGACCGCCCGGGTGGCAATCGCGTAGAACCCTTCGTCGGGATTCAGAGCGCCATGATGGATATGCCACCAAGCTGACGAC
>DATCRM010000389.1:0-12927 GCA_036568985.1 Lacunisphaera sp.
CCTTCAAGGTCCCCGCCGGAACCGACGTGAAGATCGGCGAGGTTGTCGCGACCATCGACGAGGCCGCTACTGGAGCGACGGCGACCCCGCCGTCGGGCTCTCCAATCGAGAAGCCAAAATCAAAAATCGAAAATTCCGCGACGGAGTCGCCCGCCGTCCGCCGCCTGGCCGCCGAGACCGGCATCGACCCCGCTTCCGTCATCGGCACGGGCAAGGCCGGCCGCGTCACCAAGGGCGACATGCTCGCCGCCGCCCCGGCTGGAGGGCCGAGCTCCCGCGAGGCCGCGCCAGCGCCAGCCGCTGCTGCCGCTCCTGCGGCAGCACCCTCCGCAGCCTTGGCGAAGGAGGGCAAGCAGACCCGGACCAAAATGTCCAAGCTGCGCCAAACCATCGCCGCCCGCCTCGTGCAGGCCCAGTCGCAGGCCGCGATGCTCACGACTTTCAACGAAGTGGACATGTCCGCCGTCATGGACCTGCGGAAGAAATATCAGGATGACTTCGTCAAGAAGCACGGCGTGAAGCTCGGCTTCATGTCCTTTTTCACGAAGGCCGTCGTGCAGGCGCTCAAGGACATCCCCGGCATCAACGCCCAGATCGATGGCGACGAGATTGTACAGAACCACTACTACGATGTGGGCATGGCGGTCTCGACGGACAAGGGCCTGATGGTTCCGGTCATCCGCGGCTGCGACACGCTTGACATGGCCGGGATCGAAAAGGGGATCGCCGACGCCGCCAAACGCGCCCGCGACGGCAAGATCACGCTCGCCGATCTCGAGGGCGGTGTCTTCACGATCACCAACGGCGGCATCTTCGGCTCGATGCTCTCCACACCGATTCTCAATGCGCCGCAGAGCGCCATCCTCGGCCTCCACGCCATCAACGAGCGTCCCGTCGCGATCAACGGCCAGGTTGTCATCCGTCCGATGATGTATCTTGCCCTGAGCTACGATCACCGCCTTGTCGACGGCAAGCAGGCCGTGACCTTCCTCGTGAAGGTCAAGCAACTCATCGAGGACCCCGCGCGCCTCGCCATCGGCATCTGAACCAATCGTTCTCGTTCTCCTAATCGTAATCGTTCTCGCGTTTTCAAAACCCGGGAACGAACGGGAGAACGAGAAGGATTAAGAGAACGAGAACGACTAAAACCATGGACTCCTTCGATCTGATCGTCATCGGCGCCGGCCCGGGCGGCTACGTGTGCGCCTTCCGCGCCCAACAACTCGGCCTCAAGGTCGCCCTGGTCGAAAAGCGCGCCACCCTCGGCGGCACCTGCCTCAACGTCGGCTGCATTCCCAGCAAGGCATTGCTCCACACCAGCGAGCAATATGCTTGGGCCAGGCATCACGCCGCGGAATCCGGCATCAAGCTTGGCTCCGTCGAAGCCGATCTGCCGACCATCCTGAAAAAGAAGGACGCCGTCGTCACCAAACTCGTCGGCGGTGTCGGGATGCTCGCCAAAGCCCGCAAGATTCCCACCTACACCGGCACGGCTTCCTTCGTCTCCCCGACAGAAATCGAAGTTTCCGGAGGGCCGAGCTCCGGCGGGGCCGTCACCAAGCTTACCGCCAAAAACTTCGCCATCGCCACCGGTTCCGCCCCCGTCGAGCTGCCCTTCATGAAATTCGACGGCACAACCGTCGTCTCCAGCGATCATGCCATCGCTTTCGCACAAGTGCCGAAGAAACTCGTCGTGGTCGGTGGCGGCGCCATCGGCCTCGAACTCGGCTCCGTGTGGGCCCGCCTCGGCTCGGAGGTGACCGTCGTTGAATTTCTCCCGAAGATCGTCGCGATGCTCGACGACGACATCGTGCGCAACTTCACCCGCATCCTCACCAAACAAGGGTTGAAGATCGAAACCGGTGCCAAGGTCACCGGCTTCGCCAACGGCATTCTCACCGCCGAACGCGGCGCGGAGAAACTCTCCTTTCCGGCCGACAAGGTGCTCGTCGCCGTCGGCCGCCGGCCCTACGCCGATGGACTCGGTCTCGACAAAGCCGGCGTCCAGCTCGACGACAAGAAGCGCATCAAGGTCGACGACCACCTTCGCACCACCGCGAAAAACATCTGGGCCATCGGCGATGTCGTCGCCGGCCCAATGCTGGCGCACAAGGCCGAGGAGGACGGCGTAGCGGTCGCCGAATGGATCGCCGGCAAGGCCGGCCACGTCAACTGGGACCTCGTTCCCGCCATCGTCTACACCGATCCGGAAATCGCCAACGTCGGCCTCGGCGAGGACGCCGCAAAGGCCGCCGGCCGCGCCGTGAACGTCGGCAAATTCAACTTCGCCGCCAATGGTCGCGCCATCGCCGCCGATGCCACCGAGGGCTACGTCAAGATCATCGCCGACGCGAAGACCGACAAAATCCTGGGCGCGCAGATCCTCGGCAAAGGCGCCGGCGAGCTCATCAGCGAAGTCGTCACTCACATGGAATACGGCGGCAGCGCCGAGGACCTCGGCCGCACGATCCACGCCCACCCGACCATGAGCGAGGCCGTCAAAGAGGCCGGACTTGCCGTCAACAAGTCCGCCATCCACGCGCTGTAATCGAGGCGACCCGTCCGCCATAGCGGAGCGAAGGCGGATACACGCCCTGTAATTTCGGCCGGCACAGCTGGTCCTCTCTTGCCGCGCCCGCCCCGGCGCGATTTTTTGTTTCCCTGTCCTCAACCGCCCATCGTCGAGCCCTGTGGCTGATGCTGCTCTCCGCCGCTTCCTTCACCGCCAATGTCCTGTTGGTGCGGGCGCTGAACGACCTGCACTTCGCCAACATCTGGCTCGTGTCCTGCGCGCGCTTCCTCGTGGGCCTGGTCGTGGTGGCGGTAGTCTATCGGCGTGACTGGCAGCCGCGTCACCTCGTGAAGAGCGGGAAGCTCGTCCAACGCGGTCTGCTCGGGGGCATCGGCGTTTATCTGACTTACCTCTGCGTGGTGAAACTCGGCGCCGGTCGCGCCACCTTCATCAACAATACCTATGTCATCTGGGGCGCGTTGCTCGCCGCTTGGGTGCTGCGGGAGAAATTGCAGACCATGCTTCTCGTCAGCGGAATCCTCGCGCTGGCTGGTTTGGCTTTGATCACGAATGTATTCAGCACCGCTGCGGCCCCGGGGCTTTACGATGGTTTGGCGGTGCTCACCGCTTTGATCTCCGCCTGGGTGGTGGTCACGATCCGCCAGCTCCATGCGACCGAACATTCCTCGACCATCTTCGCGGCCCAATGCTTCTACGGTCTCGTGCTCTGCGGCATCCCGGCCTTGCTGCAACTGCAGCCGATCAGCGCGTTCGGGCTGGGCGTAACCGCACTCGCCAGCGTCAGCGCCGCGGTCGGACAGCTCACCATGACCCGCGCCTTCCGCGACCTCAACGTGAGCGAGGGGTCCCTGCTGCAGATGCTCGTGCCCGTCGGCATCGCCATCGGTGGCGTCGTCTTTTTCCAAGAGCACTTCACGATCAACGAGGTCCTCGGCGCCGCGCTGATCCTCGGCGGCACCGCCTTCACTGTCCTTCGCCAGCCCACCCGGGCCCAAGTGAACACGGAGTAAGCCGGACGATTCTTCACTTGCCGCCCGCTAGCCTATCCGTGTCCATCTCTGTTCATCTGTGGTTAAAAATCCTTCCGTGAAAAAACTCATTCTCTGGGACATTGACGGCACCCTGATCGTCTCGCATGGCGCCGGCGTACGCGCCATGGAGAAGGCGCTGACCAAGCGCTTCGGTGTGACCTGTGACCTCGGCAAGATCGACTGGGCCGGTCGCACCGACAGCTGGATCACGGGCGAAGTCTTCCGCCACGTGGGTCTGCCCGACACGCCGCAAAATTCCCACGATTACCTCGAAGCCTATCTTGAGTTGCTGCCCTTGGAACTCGCCAGCGGTCCGCAGGGCCAGGTTTTGCCCGGCGTGCTCGAGCTGCTCGAGACTCTGCATCACCGCAAGGATGTCGCCCAAGGCCTGCTCACTGGAAACCTAAAGCGCGGCGCAGAGTTCAAGCTCACCCACTACAAGGTCTGGCACTACTTCGAGTTCGGCGCCTTCGCCGACGACAGCCCGCTGCGCAACGATCTCGGACCGCACGCCCTGCGCCGTGCTCAGGAGCGCCACGCCGTGGAGTTCATCCCGGCACGGACTTTCATCATCGGCGACACGCCTCACGACGTCGAATGCGGCAAGGTCATCGGTGCGCATACCATTGCCGTCGCCACGGGAAAGTTCTCGGTTCAGGAACTGGCGGCGCACCAGCCGACGGCAGTGTTTACGGACTTTGCCGACACCGCGGCTTTCCTGCGGGTGATTGACGAAAGGTAGGGCGGAGCGGCCCGCTCCGCCGCGGCGCACCGAGCCGGTGCGCCCCACCCTACCGCGTCACGCTCTCCACTGCCGTGACCTTGCCGTCGCGAAAGACGACGCGCATCCGTTCCTCGCGGCCGTAGCCACCGGTCGAGGTCGCCACACCCACGCTTGAAGCGGAACGGCGGCCGTAGGAGCCAAAGCCAAATCCGAAACTCACCCGCGGTTCACTGCTGGCATAAATCCAGACCTCATCCGTGCCGCTTTCTGTCTGCCGCGTGACCCGGCGTTGCGGTTCACCCAAAGCGAGCTGAACCATCTCCTCGGTGAATCCAACGTCCACCTTGCCCGCGCTCACCTTGCGCTGCACCTCGGACGGGAAGCTGCGGTAAAGCTCGCGATGCTCGCTGATGCGGCTCTGCGGCGTCGACGTGGCACAACCCGCAAGCAGCAGGATGCCGGACAAAAACAGGACGAGGAGAGGGGGTGCACGCATGTCAGGGAAAATGTTTGCTGCCGGGGATTGTGGAGGGAATATCGACAGCCGCAAATCCTCCAGGTTCATTTTTCATTCCTACCAACATCCATGAAGAAATTCACCCTCGCCATCGGCTCTGACCACGCTGGCTTCGCCTACAAGGAGAAGATCAAGGCCATGCTTCTCGCCGAAGGCCACACGGTCCGCGATTGCGGCACTGCATCCGACGCCCCCTGCGATTACCCGGATTTCATCCGCCCCGTTGCCGAGGCCGTCGCGCGCGGAGAGGTCGAACGCGGCATCGTGCTGGGTGGGTCGGGTAACGGCGAAGCGATCGTCGCGAACCGGGTGAAAGGCGTCCGCTGCGGTCTCTGCTGGAACGAGCAGGTCGCTATCTGGAATCGCTCCCATAACGACGGTAACTGCCTCTCGCTTGGCCAACGCACCGTCTCCGAGGAGGAAGCTCTCAAGATCGTGAAGGTGTGGCTCGCGACCGAATTTGAAGGCGGCCGCCACTTGGCTCGGATTAAGAAGATCGACGCTTAAGCGTCGAATGAGAGTATGTTATGGAAACTGATGGGCGTACGCGTATAATTGTTTTGACATCATAACATATCGCATCAAAGTGTTTGGCCATGGGCACAAGACATCGCGGCACAATCGAAGAAATCAACGCGCTCAACGCGTTCATCAAGCTACAGCGCGCCGCCGAATCGGTCTCAGCTCGTGTCCATGCTGTCCTGCCGGAGGAGCTCACCATTACCCAGTTTGGCGTGCTGGAATCCCTCTTTCACATCGGCCCTCTCTGCCAGAGCGAACTCGCCGAGAAACTCCTCAAGAGCGGCGGAAACCTGACTCTCGTCGTCGATAACTTGGAAAAGGCCGGATATGTTCAGCGCGAGCGCGATCCGGCGGATCGTCGCTTCGTCGTCGTGAAGCTCACCCCTAAGGGCCAGGCCTTCATCTCCGCCCTGTTTCCCAAGGTCGTCGCCAATGTCACCCGCGAGATGGCAACCCTCTCCTCCACCGAACTTTTCGACCTCGGACGACTCTGTAAGAAGATCGGCCGCCAAGCCTGATTTCTTTATTCCAATTACTTTAACATCAAACGATAGGTCTTTATGAAATCCAACATCACTGGTCTGCACCACATCACCGCCATCTCCTCGGACGTGAAACGCAACGTCCAGTTCTATACCAAGGTTCTCGGGCTTCGCTTCGTGAAGAAGTCCGTCAACCAAGACGACACAGGCACTTACCACCTGTACTACGGCAACTATACCGGCGCTCCCGGCACCGCCCTGACGTTCTTCCCGTGGGCCGGCCTGCCCCGCGGACGCCCCGGCAAAGGCCAGGCCTACGCCACAGCCTTCTCCGTCCCCGCCAGATCACTCCCCTTCTGGCAGGAGCGCCTGGCGCGTCTACAGGTTGCGACCTATCCGGTCGAAACTCGGTTCGGCGACCAAGTGCTGCCGTTTCAAGACCATGACGGTCTGCGCCTCGAATTGGTGGCGACCACCGAACCCGACCTCCGTCCGGCGACGCCCTCGCCCGAAATCCCGGCCGAGCATGCCATCCGCGGTTTCCACGGTTCCACGCTCGCGCTCAACGAAACCGACGCAACGGTGGGGGTTTTGGAAAAGCAGATGGGCTACCGCCTGCAATCCACCTCCGGTCATCGCGCTCGCTACACCGTGGCCGCCGGCGGCCCGGGCACTTACGTGGACCTGCTCACCGATCCCGCGCTTCCGCGCGGCCTCAACGGCGCGGGCACGATCCATCATGTTGCTTTTCGGACACCGGATGACATCGCGCAGGTCGCCGCCCGCCAAGTGTTGCTCAACGGTGCGCTGCAAGTCAGCCCGGTGATCGACCGCGCCTACTTCAAGTCCATCTATTATCGCGAACCGGGTGGCGTTCTCTTCGAGATCGCCACCGATCAGCCGGGTTTTGCAATCGACGAACCCGTCGAGACGCTGGGCACCAAGCTCTCGCTCCCGCCCCATCTCGAGCCTTACCGGACCGAGATCGAGGCAGGCCTGCCTAAGCTCACCTGATTCAATCGTTCTCGTTCTCATAATCCTAATCGTTCTCTCGTCTTAAACCCAACGGTCAGATTCCGGGATTAAGATTACGAGAACGATTACGAGAACGATTCCGATCATTCCGCGCTCCTAACTCCGATCCCTCCATGACCTCTCTCTCCTATACCCACCGTTTCGAACCTGCCACCGACCCGAAGGCTCCGCCCGTTCTTCTGCTCCACGGCACCGGCGGCAATGAAAGCGACCTCCTTCCTATCGGCCGCCAACTCGCACCCGGCTCCGCTCTGCTGAGCCCGCGCGGCGACGTCAGCGAGCATGGCATGCCGCGTTTTTTCCGGCGGTTTGCCGAAGGCGTTTTTGATCTCAAGGATGTCGCCCAGCGCACCCACGCGCTCGCCGACTTCATTGCGGCGGCGGCCGGGAAATACGGCTTCGACGCCGGTCGTCTGACTGCACTGGGCTATTCCAACGGGGCCAACATCGCAGCCTCGCTGCTGCTGCTCCGTCCTGAATCGCTAGCCCGCGCCGTGCTGCTTCGACCGATGGTGGTTCTCCAGCCCGAAACCCTGCCCGATCTGAAGGGCAAGACGATCGCTTTGCTCTCCGGTCGCTACGATCCGATCGTACCGGTGGATCATCCCCCGCAACTCGCGGAGATGTTCCGCCGTGCGGGAGCCAAGGTCGATCTTCACTGGCTCGAGACCGGTCACCAGTTGACCGAGGCCGACCTCGCCCACGCGGCAAAGTTCCTCCAATCAGCCTGACCGCTGACAGCGATTTTGATTCCCGCTGGCACAATTACCCGGCAACCTGCCGGCCTAATTCCCGTGCCCGCCTCCCACGCTAAAAAAAGGATAACCAAAATCGCCCCCACCCGCTGGGCCGCGATCCGGCTGTTTGCCATGGATGTGGACGGCGTGCTGACCGACGGCACAGTTGAGATCCACTCCGACGGCACCGAATCCAAGGAATTTTCCATTCTCGACGGCATGGGCCTCGTGCGCCTGCACAAGGCCGGTGTCATCGTCGCTTGGATTTCCGGGCGCGCCTCGGGCGCGACCACCGCGCGGGCCACCGAGCTCAGGATTCCGCATCTCATCCAAGGCCGCACGGACAAGCTCATGGCGCTGCAGGAACTGGCCAGCCAACTGGGCCTGTCCGCGAACCAAGTCTGTTATATGGGCGATGACGATATCGACGCCCCGGCCATAGGCTGGGCGGGCATCGGGGTTGCACCCGGCAACTCCATGCCGGCCGCCCTCAAGGTCGCCGATCTTGTCCCGGTCCGGCCGGCCGGTTTGGGCGCGGTGCGCGAAGTGTGTGAACATATTCTGGCCCGTCGCGGTCAATAGCACCCGCCCATGCCCAGAATGCCCTTCCGCCATCTCCTCGCGTTGCTCCTCGCCACCAGCGCCGGCCTGGCTGCGACCACCCAGATCGCGCCGGACAAGCCCATCATTAATTTCCGCCTCCCCGCCTTTACCCCTGAAGGCAATCGCTCCTGGCTCGTTCGCGGGTCCGAAGCCCGCTTCCAGAAAGAGGGCCAGGTCGACATCACCGGCCTGAATCTCTCGATTTTCACCGGACTCCCCGATGGCAAAGTCGAAACGCTCATCCTGAGCCCTTCGGCCCACGTGGTCCCTGACGATCAGCTGGTGCGCGGCGAGGAATCGATCCGCGTTGTCAATGATCGTTTCGAGGCGACGGGCTCGAACTGGATCTACTCCCAACGGGACAAAAAAGTTTCCATCGGCAAAAACGTGCGCGTGGTCCTCCACACTCAGCTCAAGGATATTCTTCAATGAAACCATTCTTCGCCCTCCTGGGCCTCAGCCTCCTTGCCGCTTCGCTCCCGGCCCAAAGCGTGGAACCGCAGAACACTGTGATCGAGAGCGAACAGTTCGACTGGCGCAGCACGGACACGGAAACAACCTCCGTCTTCACGGGCCGCGTCGTCGTGACGGGCACCAATCTCAAGCTGACCTGCGACCGGCTGGAAATCGTCGCCGTGCGCAAAGGTGACCCGGGCGCCACCATCGGCAAGATCGAGAGCTTCAAGTCCCTCGTCGCGACCGGCAACGTCCGCATCATCCAGGGCGACCGCGAGGCCGCCTGTGGCCGCGCCGAGGTGTTTCCGGGCGACGACAAAATCATCCTCACGGGCCAGCCCGTCGTGGTGGACCATTCCGTCAACTGGACCTGGACTGGCGACGAGCTCGAGATGTTGCGCAATCAACGCCAGGTGCGAGGCAAGAACGCCCGCTTCACCGGACCGCCGATCAAGGACCTTGGCGTCGAAAAAACTAAGCCCGCCGAAGCTGCGCCCGCTCCCCAAGCACCCAAGACGCCCTGAGCATGGAGACCACCACCGAAATTCGCACGGAAGGCCTGGTTAAAACCTACGGCCTGCGCTCCGTCGTCAACGGCGTCAACATCCACATTCGCGCCGGCGAAGTAGTCGGTTTGCTTGGCCCCAACGGCGCGGGCAAGACCACGACCTTCTACATGATCGTCGGCCTCGTGCCCGCGACCAGCGGTCGCGTGTCCATCGGCCAGCACGACGCCACCCACCTGCGCATGCACCGTCGCGCCCGGCTCGGCGTCGGTTACCTGCCGCAGGAGGCTTCCATTTTCCGCAAGCTCACCGTCGAGCAAAACATCCTCGCCATCGTCGAAACCCTCCGCGTCAAGTCCTCCGACCGCGCCGCCCTGGTGAAGCATCATCTCGAGGAACTCAGCCTCGGGCATCTCGCCAAGCAGAAGGCTTACACCCTTTCCGGCGGCGAACGCCGCCGCCTTGAGATCGCCCGCGCCCTCGTTTCGCGCCCGCAATTCCTGCTCATGGACGAACCTTTCGCCGGGGTGGATCCCATCTCCGTTGCCGAGGTGCAAAAGATCATCCTGCAACTCAAACAACGCGGCATCGGCGTCCTCATCACCGACCACAACGTCCGCGAAACGCTCCGCATCGTCGACCGCGGCTACATCATTCACAAGGGCAAGGTCATGACCGAGGGCAGCGGCGACTTCCTGATCAACGATCCGCAGGCCCGCGAAATCTACCTCGGCAAGGATTTCAACCTGTAGGCCGGTTATCACACGCTTCCATGCCGCCCTACACACCCCGTCGGTGCGCGTCACCCCTCCTCATAGAGGGGAATCAAGGCGTCCTTGGTCGCAGATCCCCTCTGGAGAGGGGTGCCCGAAGAGCGGGGTGTGGAGTGGACGTGCTTCAACCGGTGAAATATCCGGGCTAGGCGCGGCCGTGAGTAGGAGCTTGTTGCCGCCGATATCTTCCCCTACTCACTATCCGCTACTTACCACTCGCTACTCCGAGCCCCCATGCCCACCAAAGCCATCCACGGCATCACCGTAGCCCACTTTTTCGAGACCTATAAGGACAAGCTGCAGCTCGAACTGCTCCATGGCGCCAACGGCCTGCACCGGCTCATCCGCGAGGGTTCAATCAACCGTCCCGCCCTCGCCCTCACCGGCTTCTTCAAATATTTCGCGAACAAACGCATTCAGGTCTTCGGCGCGGCCGAGATGACCTACCTGAAGACGCTCAGCCAGCGACAGCAGATCGAAATCTTCGGGGAGATGGCCAAGCGCGGCATCCCCGCCATCGTTCTCACCCGCAACTACACCGCCACGCATCCGATGCTCGCAGTGTCCGAGGAGATGCGCCTGCCCATCTTCCGCACGCCGCTCATCACGATGAATTTCGTGAACGCCGCGACGCTGTGCATTGACAACGAGTTCGCGCCTTCGACCACGGAACACGCCACGACTCTCGACGTGAAGGGCATCGGGGTGATGATCCGCGGCGACAGCGGCATCGGCAAATCCGAGTGCGCCCTGGCGCTCATCGAACGCGGCCACTCGCTCGTTTCCGACGACCTTACCTGCATCCGGCTGATGGACGAACGCGAGCTCTCCGCCAGTTCCCGCCCACTCAACCGCGGCTATATGGAGTGCCGCGGCATCGGCATCATCAACATCGCCGAGATGTTCGGCATCAAGAGCATTCGCCTGGAAAAACGCGTCGACCTGGTCGTCTCCCTCCGCGAATGGTCGCCCGACGTCATCGAGGAACGCACCGGCCTCGAGGAGAATTACTACAACATCCTCGGCGTGAAAGTGCCGCACATCGAGTTCTACGTCCGGCCGGGCCGCGACATCGCGCGCCTCGTCGAGGTCGCTGCTCTCGTCCAAGCCCTCAAAGCCATGGGCCACGATCCCGCCCGCACTTTCAACGAACGCCTCATCGCCCACATGGCCGAGCAAAAGGCACCGCCGACCACCACCCACAAGATCGGCACCGAGCCGCCCTTCCCCAGCGACGACGACGATCCCGAACTCGACGGCGAGCGTCCCTGAACTTCATGTCCGTTACACGCCTCGACTCCCGCCGTCCCGACCAGTTGCGCAACATTACGCTTGAGGCCGGCATCGCGCCTTACGCTTCCGGCTCGGTGCTCATCGGTTTCGGTTCCACCCGCGTCATCTGCGCCGCCACCATCGAACCCAAGGTTCCCTCCTGGATGAAACAGCAGGGCATCAAGGGCGGCTGGCTCACCGCGGAATATTCGATGCTGCCCTACAGCACGCTCGATCGGAAGCCGCGCGACATCAGCAAAGGCAAGCTCGACGGGCGCACCGTCGAGATCCAACGCCTCATTGGCCGTTCGCTTCGCGCCGTACTCGACCTGCAGAAACTCGGCGAAAACACGCTGTGGGTCGATTGTGACGTGCTCCAAGCCGATGGCGGCACCCGCACAGCCTCGATCACCGGCGCCTACCTCGCCGCCCGGCTCGCCGTTCAAAAACTGCTGAACGCCAAAAAAATACCGGAGAATCCGCTCACCGATTCCGTGGCCGCCGTCAGCGTCGGCCTTTTGCAGGGCGCGGCCCTGCTCGATCTCAACTACATTGAGGACAAGGACGCCGAGGTGGACGCCAACGTGGTCATGACCGGCCGCGGCCAGTTCGTCGAAGTGCAGAGCAGCGGCGAGGAGTCCACGTTTTCGCACGACCAGTTGCAGGAGCTCCTCGCCCTCGCCAAGACCGGCATGCAGGAACTTACCGCCATCCAGACTGCTTTCCTCCTCCAGCATCTGCCGCCCGGCACCGCCCGCTGAACTGGCCCGTTAACTGCTTTTCTTATCCCATGAAATCACCCCGCCTCCGCTCCTTCCTGATCGCCACCGCCTTCGTCCTCCCGACTCTCGCGCATGCTCATCCGGGGCATGATGGAGATCACGAGCTGGTCTGGGATTTCGACCACCTGGTCGAACATCCGTTGGCGACTATCGCCTGTGTATCCGTAATCGTGGCCGCCGTCTGGGGCACGTTCCGGTTGCTTAAATCCCGCCCGGCCCCGAAGACCCAACGCGTCAAACGCTGAGGGATTGCCAATTCCCATTTGCCGGTGGGCTGTCTGCCCCGCTTCCTGAAGGGCCCGCGTCTCTGCGGGCCGGCTCGCCGGGACGCGAGTCCTCCAATCGCCTTCCGATACCGCTCCCTTTTGGAGGGCCGATCTCCTGATCGGCCGCAGCCCAGCTGGAGCTGGGCCCTTCCAATATAGCTCCCGCTCCCCTACAGCTTGCGCGGATCACAGCCCATCCGCGGATAATGCGCCGCAAGGATCGCTCTCAATTCTTTCAGGGTTTTCCGCAACCGGATGCTATCCGCCGCCACGAACTTGATGCTCCAGCCACCCCGTCGCAGCGAACTCACGCCGAGCCATACACCGTCACCGTGCAGGTTCGCCACGTCCGCCAGCCAGGGCGCCTCGCCCTCCGCGATCAACAACGCATTGCCAAAACACGCCTTCGGGCCCGACCCGGCCAGCGCAGCCAATGCCTTCAACTCGGTGCCGCCGGTGTCGAACCGCTCGCGCAGAACCAGCTCGCCGCCCACACGCACTCCGGTCTCGAGACACAGCCGGTCCCAAAGCCAGGCTTCGTTGCGATGGGCAATCCGCCCGGGCATGAGCAAATCGACGAAGAAGAGCCCACCGCCAGGCTCGACTTCGATCCTCGTCGTCTGCCGGTAGCGACACCCGCGATGCGGCACGAGCGGTTCGGGCAACACCTCCAACCAACCGTCCGTCG
>DATCRM010000390.1:0-10923 GCA_036568985.1 Lacunisphaera sp.
GTGCTGGCCGGCGCGATCCGCTAAGCCGTATTTGTGCAATAGGTGGGCGTCGGTTTCCACACCGACGCCTCTGTCGCCGATATGGAAATCGGCGACCACCTAACATGGCATGAAGTCCGGAGTGAAATGTGCTTCTATTGCATAGATGCGGCTAAGGGCGGAGCTCGCCCTCCGTGCGGGCCCGAACCTGCGCGGAGCGCCGGTTCCACCAAGCCGACCCACGACCCGCTCACCAGATATAACCGAGCGAGGTCGTCAACCGCTGGTCCGCGCGCAGATCGCTCTCGAGGACCGAACGGTCGTAGTCGTATTCGAACCGCAGGTTGAGCGACATCCGATCGGTCACCTTGCTCTGCAAACCGGTGTTGAACTTCAAGCGATAGCTGCCCTCGGCCGGGGCATTGGTCACGCCGTTCTTGATGTTCAGAGCGCCCGTTTCGGAAAACATGAAGCTGGATTCCTGCATGAGCTTCACCCGGCTGTTCCACTGATAGGCGTAATCCTGGAAAAGGGAACCCAGCAGCGCCGTCTGTTCCTCGGTGTTCAGCCGGTCGAGATACTGGACGACGGCGCCGAGGCCGACGTTCGCCTTGTGCCGCGCGTTTTCGACGACCCGGAAGCCGCCGCCCACCTGTTGTTCCAGGCTCAGGTCGATCTTGCGAACCTCATCCGACGAATAGTTCGTGAGCGCCTGGGCGAACAGCCGCTTGTTGATGTCGTAGCGCCAGCGGAAGTCCGCTTCGCGGCGCTCGGTCACGGTCACGCCGGCGAGTTCGGACTGCAGCAGCCGGGCCGTGCCGCGAAACGTGTTGTCTCCCTCCTTTCCATCCACCTGCATCCGCACCGAGAGATCCTGCTTTTCCTTGGCACCGGACTGCTGGACATAGCCGACCTCCATCTGTCGCTTCCAGTTCTCAATTTCGGGGCGAGCCGCGGTCTCCACCGGCTTCGCCGCGGATTGCCTCGCTTCCGTTCGGGCCGCGCGTCTGGCTCCGCCGGCTGCCTGGAGCACCGTACGCGACAGTTTCAACCGGCCGAGCTGAGGATGCTGCACCTCGATATATTCCGAGGTCTCCCCGATCAAATCCCCTGTCAGCCGGTCGCCATTGGCCAGCGTCCAGGTGCCGGCGCGTCCGGTGAGCGCGAGCAACACCATTAGCACCATTCCGCCCGCCGCCATTTTGGAAATTTTATCACGCATGGATTTTATCCTAACAAAAGAGTGTGTCCCAGGGAACCCCGGATTTCGGCGAACATGACTCAATCGCGTCCGTTTCGTTCCATGCGATTGACGCCCCCCGGCCGGCCGGCCTTGATCGTCGGCCTGTTCATGAAACCCCTCTACAATTTCTCCCACCTCGCCGTTGATCGCACTTTGGCTCCACGCGACGGCATGCTGGCGCAGGAGGCGGATATAACCCTGACCGAGCAGTATTTCGATCTCGGGCGCCGCGCCCTGGAGCTCATCCATTTTTCCTCCGAACTCTGCGACAAGCCCCATTACCCCAACATCCTCGATCTGCCCTGCGGCCACGGCCGCGTGCTGCGCTGGCTGCGCGCCCACTACGGCTATGCCGACATCACGGCTTGCGACCTCGATCGCGATGGCGTCGATTTCTGCGCCAAGCAATTCGGCGCCAAGCCGGTCTACTCGCTGCCCGACCTCCAGTTGCCGTTTCAAAGCCAGTTCGACCTCATTTGGGTGGGTTCACTGGTGACCCATCTCCGGCGGGATCGCTGGCTCGCCACGCTCGACTGCCTGGTCAAATGGACGAAAGAGTGCGGCGTGATCGTCTTCACCACCCAGGGCCGGACGGTCTCCAGTCTGCTCGCCCGCGGTCGTCGCAACGTGGCAGAAAACATCGACAAGCCGGCGCTGCTCGAGGAATACGCCCGCACGGGTTTCGCCTACCAGCGGTATTTCGAGAGCAACGAGGTTGAGGACTACGGCCTGGCGCTCTCATCCCCCGAGTGGGTCATGCGCACTCTGCAACGCTATCCCGACGTCATTCTCCGCGCCTATCTGGAGGAAGCCTGGGGCATGCAGGACGTGGTCATCCTCTACAAAAGGGCCGGCCACTTCGAGCCCTTGCTCGGCGTACCGGAGATGAACGCGGCGGAACCTGCGCTCGCGCAACCTTCGGCGACAGGCGCGAAGCCACCCGGTTTTTTGTCCCGCCTGCTGGGAAAGTAGGAGTGAGTAATTGGTATTTGGGCTGACCCGGTACAGTCGCGGGAGCACGAACACGCCCTCCGTGAAGCGGCCAGACCCGTCTCTGCCTAACTGCCAAATACTAAATACCAACTACTCGCCGCGCGGACGCGCGGCGCAAAACTCCCAGCAAAGCACCGCGGCCGCAGCGGACACGTTGAGCGACTCGACCGTATCCGCACCGGGAATCTTCACGAGCCGGTCGCATTGCGCCGCCACGGCGGGGGCGATGCCTTTTTCCTCATTGCCGAGAATCAACGCCGGCGGACGCGGCAGTCCGCGCTCCTTCACCTGCGTGGGCGAGAGCTGATTCCCCGCCAGGCTCGTGCCGAGTAAAAAATGCGTCCGCTTCAACTCGGCGCAGAACTCCGGCAGCGCGGGCACGCGGTAGAAGTCCACAAACTCCATGCCGCCCTCCGCCACGCGGTGCGCCGCCTCACCCGGCAACGCCTGCCCGGGATGGTCCGGCACGACGATCGCCCGCACGCCGAAGAACGCCGCCGTGCGCACGATGGCGCCGACGTTGTTGGCATTACTCACGCGGTCGAGCAGCAGCAAGGGCGCACGCGTCTTCGCCCAACCGGCCAGCACTTCACGCGTCACCTTCTTCAAGGGGCGTTCGCCAATGACCGCCACGATTCCGCCATGGTGGACCGTACCGGCCACTTTCTCCAATTCCGCGGGCTCGACCTGCCGGTAGACCTTCTTCTGTTGGGCCAGGAGCCGGCAGAGGTCGCCGGCGCGCTTCCCGGTCGGGGCATCGAAGAAGAGCCGCCGCACTTCGTCGGGATGTCGGGCGAAGAGCGTTGAGACCGCCTGCCAGCCGCAGACGTTGAACGGACTAAAATGGTCCGCTGCTTGCTGCGGATTCTTATTCGCGTGGTTAGGACGCCGTCCGGATTGCCCTGGCTTGTGGGATTGGACGGCGTTCAATTCCTTTTGCTTGGCGATGATGGTGGATTTCATGAACCGGCTCGGAGCGTGGGGATCTGACGGCTGCGATTCAAGGGAATCCCCGGCATGACGCAAAGAGGCGGGTCAACAAGCCGCTCGCGCTCGCGGTCCGGCGGCTTGGCCTGACTCGTGGACCAGCGAGCTCGCTCGCACTCCGGCTCTTCCACCAGTGGACCATCTGTAGTGGCCGTCCTGCCCGCCATGCGCGCCGGGCACCATTCTAGTATGAGAACACGCCTCCGATTGAAGCAGCAGAACCGGGAGCATCAAATGCCCGACCCCCACCGGCGCAACCCTCGCGCCGTTTTCCTCCCATGAGCATCACCCCATCCTCACTTCGATTGCGTCTCCTTCTCGCAGCTCTGTTGCTGCCTCTCGGCGCCAGCGCCCAGCTTGCCGCCGGCAAGGACAAATTCCTCGGCAACATCGTGGCCAATTCCGTTCCGGCGAATTTCAACACCTACTGGAACCAGATCACGCCGGAGAACGCCGGCAAGTGGGGCTCGGTCGAGAGCACCCGCAACACCATGAACTGGACTGGCCTCGACCTGGTCTACAACCACGCCAAGACAAATGGCTTCAAGTTCAAGGAACACACCCTCGTGTGGGGCGCCCAATACCCGGCGTGGATCACCACCCTGTCCGAGACGGAACAGCGCGCCGAAATCGAGGAGTGGATGACCCTCCTCGCCGCCCGCTACCCCGACCTCTGGGCGATCGACGTCGTCAACGAACCCGTCAAGACCCCGCTCCCATTCAAGAACGCCCTCGGCGGCGACGGCGCCACCGGCTGGGATTGGGTCATCACCGCCTTCCAGCTCGCGCGCGCAAAATTCCCCAACGCCAAACTTTTCATCAACGAGTACGGCACGGAAAACGACGCCACCGCCCGCAATCAGATGATCGCGATCATCAATCTTCTCAAGGACCGCAATCTCATCGACGGCATCGGCATCCAGGCCCACGCCTTCAACCTCGACCATATGAACGCCGCGCAGATGAAAACCTGCCTGGACGCCTATGCGGCCACCGGCCTCGGCCTCTACATTACCGAACTCGACATCCGGGGCATCGGCACGACCTATTCGGAGTCCGCACAATCCTCGAAATACCAGGAACTTTTTCCGGCCATGTGGACCCACTCCGCGGTCAAGGGAATCACTCTCTGGGGCTACGTCACCGGCCAGACGTGGATGGATGGCAGCGGCATCGTCAACGCCGACGGCACCGAGCGCGCGGCCATGACGTGGCTGAAAAGTTACATGGCCGATCCCAACGCGCTGGCCGCCCCGTCGAATTTGAACGCGAGCGCCTCCTCCTCTTCGCAGATCGATCTCACGTGGATCGACAACGCCATTAATGAAGTCTCCTACAAAGTTGAGCGGGCCACCAGTGCCCAAGGACCGTGGACGGAAATCGCCGGCAGCCTGGCCGCAGGCTCAATCTCCTACAGCGCGATCGGCCTGAGCGCGTCCACCACCTATTATTTCCGCGTGCGCGCCGGCAACAGCCCCGGCAACAGCGACAGTCCCTACTCCGCCACAGCTTCGGCCACAACCTCGGCGCCACCCGCACCACCACCTCCGCCTCCGAGCAGCGGTGGTGGCGGTGGTGGGGGCGCGCCAAGCGGATGGTTCCTCGCCTTCCTCTCACTCGTCACCGTGTTCCGTCTGCGCCAGTCCCGCCCCTGATTCGTCACTGTAGGGCGGGATCGCTGATCCCGCCTTTGACTCGTCTGCCATGAAACGCCTGCTCCCCGTCGTCCTGCTGGCCGGCACCATCCTCGGGCTGGGCACTTATCGTCGCACAGATCACCGACCATCCCAATCGCCGGCAACACCCACACCCGCCCGGCCGTCCGCGATGGCGGCGCCCCCAACACCTCCCGCTGCTACGTCACAAAAATCGCCTGCACCCGTTACCCCGGTGGCAGATCAAATCACCCGAGCCCTGCGCTCCGGCTCGCCGGGAGAACGCGATCGGGCACTTCACCAGTTCCTGCCGCGCCTCGTCGCGCAAGATCCTGCGACCGCCGGCCATCTTGCCCTCGCGTGGGAAGCGGGTCCGTTGCGCCATGATTTTCTCGGCCGAGTCGTCCGCGCGTGGACGGAGACCGACCCGGCCGGTGCCCTCACCTGGCTGACCTCGCTCCCTGATCCGGCGGACCGTCAGCTTGCCGCCGCGGCGGCCATCGCGCAGGTGGCGCAGTCCGATCCCGCCGGGGCGCTCGACCTCGCCCAATTGCTGCGAATCGGTCTGGACGACGGCAGCCTCGAGCACCGGGTGCAGCTCTGGACCGAAGACGACCCCCGTGCCGCCCTGAACTGGGTGATGACCCAACCCGCCGGCCCAATACGGGACCGTCTGCTGACCCGCATCGCGTGGGTTTTGAAATAGCGGGTTTTGCCGCAAAGGAACGCAAGGAGCGCAAAAACCATCCGGCCAAACCACGTTTCCTTGCGTTCTATGGGTTCTTTCGCGGCTTACAGTTCAGGCTAATTATTCGTCGGCCGACTAGCGACGGCTGCTAGGTGAAAACTTAATTGGTGCCTGAGAGACTTGGTCACACCAGCTCGCACGCGCCGCCGGCGCAGGCGGCGACTTGTTTCAGCTCGGTAATGTCCTCCGATTCCTCGAGCGTGGTGAAGTCCACGGGCACATAGCCAAGCCGGTTCCACTTCTCGATGTCGGCCCGCGTGGCCAGACCCTCGCGCGGCGCCTGGGCATAGACCTTGTCGCCGCAATCCTGCAGAAGCGCAACGCCGGTAAAGCTGTGCCGATGCGTCCAGATGTAGTCGGCCACGGCGTCCCATTCATCGGGTTTGACCGAGACGGTGCAGGAGACGTTGTGATGCAGCCCGGGGGAATATTCCTCATGCCGCCGGCCCGCTTGCACCCAATTTTCCTGCACGAGGCGGATGTAGTGTAGATGCTTCGTCGCGGATAACTCGTCGCGATACACGCCGAACACCGGGCCTTCGACCGGGAAAGTGATGACCTCGGTCCGGCCGTTGAGATCGTAGACGCTCGGTTCGACCATGTGCGGATTGGTGCGGCGGAAGTGGCGGTAGACCGGATCATGCACATTGGCCTGCACGCGGCGGAAATAGCGGCGGGCATGGTGCGGATGCAGCCCGCTGCTGGTACCGAGGAGGAGACTCGCGGTCCCCTCGGGCTTCACGCAGGTCGTGCGCGCCGCCGGCTGGATTCCGAGTGCCCGCGCAATGACCGCGTTGATGCCCTTCACGACGGCCGCGCCGTCGCGCAACACCGCGGGATCGAGCAACAACTCAGGGCGGTCCAAAATCCCGCACAGCGAAACGCCCAGCAAGGCCTCGCGCTCGGTGATGACGCGCGACACAGGAGTCAGATACCGGAAATCCGTGTAGCCCGCCTGCAACGTGCCGATGAGCGACGCCAGCGCGCAGAGCCGGTGGAACGACGGCCGGCTATCCGCCGCCGCCGCCGAGACGGTCGCGAGGTTGCAGAATTGCACGCCGGTGAGTTCGTCCCCTTCCCGCAGCGCGCCCTTGTGACCGAGCTCGCGCAACCGCGCGATGGCGGGCTTGTCGAGTTTCAGCCGCGGGTGCAGGCCGATCTCGACGCAGGGATTGGCGCCGTAATCCGGATCCTCCACGAAATAAAAGCCCGGCTCGCCGAACTGCTTCTGCGCCTCGAAGAGCGCCATGAACTGTTCGCGCGTCGCTGTCGCGCGGATGATGACCGCGGAGTTGTTGCTCGCCACGCGTTGCGGATGCTCGGCGAGCCAGTTGCCGGTCTTGGCCGCGGCCATGTCGGCGTCGTCCACCGAGAACAGACAGATCGTCGCCGACCGGCGCACGCCGCCGGAGAGCACCGCCTTGGCGGCCCAGCAGAGGATGTCGTAGGCCTCGACCGTTTTCAGCCGCCGGCCCGCCGCGCCGCGCAGGATGCGGTCGATGCGCGTGAGGGTGTGGAAAAGCGGCTCCGGTCCCGGGGCCTTGCCGCCCGTGGTGCGCAACGGCGCGCCCTCGGGACGGATGTGCGAGTAGTCGAAATCCACGGAGCGTCCGGCCACGGCGTGTTCCAGCAGCACGTGCAGGGCGTCGGCCCAGCCTTCGATCGTGTCGGCAATCACATGGCGCACGGGGGACTCGCCCTCGACGCGCGGCGCCAGCCCCGGCAGGCGGTTCACGTGACGCAGTTGCACGGAGAAACCCACGCCGCAGCCGCAGAGCAACAGATAGAACGCCTCGCGGAAGGATTCCAGCCGGTCGAGATACGTGAAGGCGCAGTTGTAGATGCGCGCATGCTTGCCGAGGATCGCCTCGCCGCCGAACTGCAGCGAGCGCATGGAGGGCAGGATCTCGCGGGCCTGCACCGCCGCGAACGCGGCACGGATTGCCTCATGGAGCGTGCAATGTCCGCCCAGCGCGGCAGCGTGCTCTGCAGTGATCTCGCCGGCGGCCAGCGAAGCGGAGATCGCTCCGGCCAGCGGCCGATCGGCATAGTGCGCGAGGTGCATGTCGCGCACGCGACGGACCGCCTCGGCCCAGGTTTCGCGCCGGCGTTTTTCCGGCAGATAGCGGGCGTAGCGGGAGATGGCGATGAAGTCCTGCAGGCCATTGGCGGCATGCACGAGGGGGTGGATGGAATTGGGCATGGCAGTGGGTGTCGGGCTGGAAACGAAAGCGGCGCGGCCCTCTCCGGCAGCGCGGTATTGCGAGGCCGCTACTAAAAGTTCGCCGCGCGGCGACCGTCAAACGCGGCGAACGACGATGCCCGATATATGATCCCGACTCATGGGTTCGCACCCGCGCCCCTCAATCCATGCGCAGCAAAAAATGCGCGGCCCCTGCGCGACGTGTCCGCGTCGGCCCACCGCTTGTGGAGGCAAACCGGCCTGCACCCCACCCGTGGGGTACCACTCTCGTGAGCGGAATCTGCTCCCGACCGCCCCATAATGCCGGCTTTTGGGCGATTTCCGCTCTGCGCACCGCCTTTTGCCGCGACGCGCGAAGCAGACCGATGCCCGCCCCCATTTCGGCGGGCCTTGGGCTCCGAGCCGGTCGAAGGGCTCCACCGCCCACGGCTTCGGCCGGCCTGATAGCGGATCAGAAATCCTTCCGGTTCTCCAATTCCTCCCAGCGGGCAAAGGCTGCGGCGTGTTCGCGCTCGACGGTCTCCAACCGCGCTTTCACCTCGGCAAACTTCGCGGCCTGCGCCTTGTAGAAGGCGGGATCGGCCAGCTTCGCGGCGAGTTCGGTCTGTTCCTTTTCGAGCACCTCGATCTTCGCGGGCAAAGTTTCCAGTTCCTGACGCTCCTTGTTCGTGAGCTTCTTCCCGGGTGGAACCTGGCCTCCGGACGGGTTTTTGCCCGCAGCCGAAACCAGCCCGTCCGGAGGCCGGGCTCCACCTTGCAGCGCGACGGCGCGCGCCGCCTGCTTGGCCTTGTCCTGCATCCAGTCGGTATAGCCACCGGCGTAGTCGCCGATCCGCCCGTCGCCTTCGAACACGAGCGTGCTCGTGACCACTTCGTCCAAAAATTCGCGATCATGGCTCACCAGCAGCAGCGTGCCCTGGAATTCCACGAGCAGGTCCTCGAGCAGGTCGAGCGTCTCGGCGTCGAGATCGTTGGTCGGTTCGTCGAGCACCAGCACATTGGCCGGCTTGGTGAACAGGCGCGCCAGCAGCAACCGGTTCCGTTCGCCGCCCGACAGCACCCGCGCGGGCGTGCGGGCACGAGTCGGTTCAAACAGGAAATCCTGCAGGTAGCTGATGACGGCCCGCGTGCGTCCGTCGATTGTGACCGTCGCGTTTCCGTTCGCGATATTGTCCGCCACCGTCTTGTCGTCGTCGATCTGCGCGCGCAGCTGGTCGAAATAGACGATCTCCATGTTCGTGCCGTGTTTGAGGCTGCCGCTGGTCGGCTGCAGCTGGCCCAGCAGGAGTTTGATCAGCGTCGTCTTGCCCGCACCGTTCGGACCGAGGATGCCGATCTTTTCGCCGCGCCGGATCACCGTGGAGAAATCGCGGATCACAACCTGGCCGTTCGGCCAGCTGTAGTTGACGTTCTCGGCCTCGACAACCTTCACGCCCGAACGCTCGGCTTCGGACAGCTTGATGGTCGCCGTGCCGGTGCGGTCGCGGCGGGCCCGCGCCTGGGCGCGCATGTCCTTGAGGGCATTGATGCGGGCCGTCGCACGGGAACGCTGCGCCTTCACGCCGCGGCGGATCCACTCTTCCTCCTGGGCCAGTTTCTTGTCGAACAGCGCCCGCTGCCGCTCCTCGGCCTCCAGCACTTCCTGTTTGCGCACGAGGTAGGTGTCGTAGTCGCAGGCCCAGCCCGCAAGGCGGCCGCGATCGAGCTCGACGATGCGCGTGGAAATCCGGCGGAGGAACGCACGGTCGTGCGTGATGAACAGCAGGGTCGGCTTCTTCTCGAGCAGGAATTCCTCGAGCCAGAGGATCGATTCGAGGTCGAGGTGATTGGTCGGTTCGTCGAGCAGCAGCAGGTCGGGCTGACCGGCGAGCGCCCGGGCCAGCAATGCCCGGCGCTTCAATCCGCCGGAGAGCGCGGAAAACTCCTGGTCCGGCTTCAGGCCGGTCGCCGCGATCAGATCCTCCACCCGCACGTCCCGCTCCCAGTCCTCCTCGTGATGGTCGTCGTTCGGTCGCAGGCCGGCGTAAACGATGTCGTGCACCGCGCCCGTCAGGTCGGTGGGCACCTCCTGGGTCAGGCGCCGGTAGACGGCATTGGCCGGACGAAACACGTCGCCCGTGTCCGGTTTCATCTCCCCGACGATGACCTTCATGAGGGTCGATTTCCCCGCGCCGTTGCGTCCGATGAGACAGATGCGCTCGCCCGGATCGATCTGGAAGTTGACCTTTTCCAGGATGGCGGGACCGCCAAAGTGGAGGGTGACGTCGAGCAAAGTGAGGAGAGCGGCCATGGGAACGGGCCAACTTGGGCGCCGCCCCGGCCGGGTGCAATCCTAAGCTCCGGGGCCAAGCCAATTCATTTTGGGCCACGAGAAGTCACGAGCAGACACAAAAACCATACCGCGCCACCGTCATTCTGAGCGGAGCGAAGAATCCACGCGTGAGGTGCAGTTCACAACCCGTTCGTAGATCCTTCGCTTCGCTCAGGATGACCCATTGCAGGTATTTTTTGTGTCTCGTTGTCCTTGGGCCTTTTCGCGGCAACCCAGTCTTTGACTCCCCCTGCGCTCGCCCGGGGTCCTTGTTCCACGGAGCGAGGAACAAGAGTTTTTCGTTTGGTCGCTGGGAAAAGGACCGCGGGCGGCGGTTGGGCGAACCAGCGTGGATCGCACGCCGGGACGGACATCTCCTTATCGGCACATCCGGACGGCGATTTAAGCTTTGGCCACAAAAAGCACAAAAACGATCCTCGGTTCAAAAGCCGTCAGTCTGTCTGTCCTCAACCCTGTCTCGTTTTGCGCCTTCTGCGCCTTTTGTGGCCAACCGACCTTGATTGCAGTCCAGCCTGACCTGAACCGAATTTCAACGCAGAGACCACAGAGGTCTCGGAGAAAGGATTTTTCGGGGCGGTTTTTACCCTGCTCTGCGCTCTCTGTCTTCAAACCCTGGGACGAAGATTGAAGCAGAGTAAAGATCCCCGGAGCAAGCTCCGGGGCATTCCAGAAATGGAGGCAGGACTATCAGTCCTGCGAGGCGCAGGCCGCGCTCTTTCCCAAACGCGGGGCTGATAGCCCCGCCTCCATCCAAGCCGGAGCACCTGTCAGCCGTAGGCCAGG
>DATCRM010000391.1:0-11224 GCA_036568985.1 Lacunisphaera sp.
TCACGTAGGGCGGCAGCTCGTGCAGGCCGATCGAGTAGATCGTCGAAATGCGAATCGTGCCGCTGATTACCTTTTTCATCTCCTGCAGTTCGCTCTCGAGCTTCTCGTAGACGTGCAGGATTTCCTTCGCGGATTCGTAGATGCGCTGTCCCTCGCGCGTGAGATTGAACTGCTTTTGGCTGCGATCGATCATCAGCGTCTTGAAGTTCCGCTCCATGGCGCGGGCTTGCTGGCTGACAGCCGATTGGGTGATGCCGTTCAGTTTGGCGGCTTTGGAAAAGCTCTTCGTCTCCACGAGATCGGCGAAGATTTTGAAGTTCTCGATTTGCATGCGACAGTGTATCTTTAAACTCAGCATAAAGGTATCTTATCGGCAATCCATCCCAAAAGCGGCGCTCATAGATGTTTATAGATTACGAGACCTTCCACCAGCGAACCGATGCATTGCGTGCCCGAATAGCCGCTGCGTGTGCCGCCGCCGGACGCAACCCCGCGGATGTCACGCTCTTGCCCGTGACCAAGACCCATCCGCCCGCCGCCATCGCATATGCGGCCCGCTACGGCCTCACCGCCGTCGGCGAAAACCGGGTGCAGGAAGGGGTCGAAAAACGCGCCCAAGCCACGGTGGCCGTGCGATGGGAGCTCATCGGGCACCTCCAGTCCAACAAGGCGCGCCTGGCCGCGATGCACTTTGACCGCATTCAAAGCGTGGATAGCGGAAAGCTCCTCACGGTGCTCGACCGAGTGGCCGGCGAATTGGGCAAAAAAATGCCGGTCTTGCTTCAGATCAACGCCGGCAACGACCCGGCTAAATTCGGCGCCGAGCCGGCCGACGCCCCGCACCTGCTCGAAACCGCTTTAACCCTGCCCCGTCTGCAGGTGGACGGTCTCATGACCATCGCGCCGCTTTCCGACGATCCGGCGGTTGCCCGGCGAACCTTTGCGAACCTCCGCGCGATCCGGGACGAACTCGCCGCGCGCTTCAACACGCCGTTGCGCGAGCTGTCCATGGGCATGAGCGGCGACCTCGACCTTGCGATCGCCGAAGGCAGCACGCTGGTGCGCGTGGGCTCCGCACTCTACGGACCGCGGTAATTGTTCCGGATCGGCCAGCAAAAAAACTTCCACGGCGAAAACTTTCCCCGTTGCGCCGGGCCGCGAACCCCCTTCGCTTTTATTCCGTGGAAGCGATGCGATTCACGGCCGAACAGCGTCAAGCCCTTGAGGGGTTGCTCGACGATCCGTCGCCTTCCGTCCGCACCGCGTTGCTGGCTCATTTCGCGAAACACGGCCGGGCGAGCGTCGAGTTTCTCCGCCATGTTTCCAGCCAGCCCAACCGCGCGCTGGCCCTCCATGCCAACCACTATCTGCGCGAGTTGAATTTCTCGGATCCGGTCACCGAATTCCGCGGCTTCATTCGCTCGCTCAACTACGAGCTGGAAACCGGCGCGCTGCTGCTCAGCCGCACGGTCAACCCGGATCTCGACATCGGCGCCAATTGCCTGCTGCTCGATGAAATGGCGGCCCGCTGCCGCGAACTCATCGCCGAACCCGCCGGCGCGCGCGACAAGTGCCGCGTGATCAACCGCGTGCTTTTCCACGAATACGCGCTCCGCGGCAACGTCGAGCATTACGCCGACCCGCTCAACAGTTTCCTCGACCAGGTGCTGATCCGCCGCAAAGGCATCCCGATTTCCCTCTCCATCGTTTATCTGCTGGTGGCCGAACGCATCGGCTTGTCGCTCGAGCCCGTCGGCCTGCCCGGACACTTCGTCGTCGGTTGCTACGCCGAGGAACTGCCCTTTTACATCGACCCCTTCAACGGCGGCCACCTCATCAGCGCGGGCGAGGCCGTGGCCCTGTTCCGGAAGAACAACGTCAACCCCACCATCGCCGATCTCGCCCCGACACCGGTCCGCGAGGTGCTGTGCCGCTGCTGTCGCAATCTCGTCAACCATTACTCCGCGGCCAACGATCACGAACGCGCGAGGCTTTTCGCGGAATTCGTGGCCGAGTTCGAATCGACCTACGAGCGGCACGCGACCGGCTGACGCCGGATTTATGATTTGCGATCCTTGATTTATGATTTGGCGCGGAGCGCCTCTCTCCGCCAATCATCTATCGTAAATCATCAATCGTAAATTGAACCCCTCGCCAGCTCCGGATTCCGTCCTGACCCTGACCGACCTTGTTGGTTGGTCGCATCCCGGCCCCGCGCTCGCCGTGCTCGGTCATCCGATCAAACATTCGGTAAGCCCCGCCATGCACAACGCCGCGCTCGCCGCCATGGCGCGGGCCGAACCGCGGTTCGCTGCTTGGAAGTATTTCCGCTTCGATGTGCCGCCCGAGCGCTTGCCCGAGGCGCTCCCGCAATTCCACGCCGCGGGTTTCCACGGACTGAACCTCACGGTGCCCCACAAGGTCCTGGCCGTTGATCTCATCAAGGAAATTGATCCCGGCGCGGCGACCATCGGTGCGGTCAATACGTTGCGACGCACGACGGACGGCTGGCGCGGCTACAACACAGACGGCTACGGCCTGGCCACCGCGCTGCGCCACGAGCTCGCCGTGAATCTGACCGGCACTCAAGTCGTGCTGCTTGGCGCGGGCGGCGCGGCGCGCGGCGCGGCCGTGGAATGCCTGCAACGTGGATGTTCCTCCCTCTGGATTGCCAACCGCACCCAAGCCAATCTCGATCACCTGCTCGCCGCGCTGCGGCCGCTCGCCGGTGTCACGACGCTTCATGGCTTCGATCCCGCCGCGCCGCCGCCCGGGATTTCCGCCGGAGCCGTCGTGGTCAACGCCACTTCATCCGGGCTGAAGTCGGGGGAGCCTCCGCCAATCGCATTGCGCCGTCTGCCGGCGGGGATCAAGGTTTACGACATGATCTACAACCCGCCGCAAACCGCCCTGCTGCGCGAGGCGGCGGCACTCGGCCTGCCTCACGCCAACGGTCTTTCCATGCTCGTGCACCAGGGAGCGCGTTCGCTCGGGATCTGGACCGGCAGCGACGTCCCGGCGGAAGTCATGCACACGGCCGCGCGCGCGGCGCTTGGCCTGAGCTCGTCGAACGGCCTGACGGCGCCTCACTCATGATCTCCCAACTGCAGGCGGTCGACGCACAGGTGCCCTGGTTCTTTCCGCTCTGGGTCGGCTTGGTCGGCGCCTGCGTCGGAAGTTTTCTGAACGTCTGCATTTATCGCATTCCCAAGGAGGAATCGGTGGTGACGCCGCGCTCGCATTGCGGCTGCGGCAAACTGATCGCCTGGTATGACAACATTCCGGTGCTGAGCTGGTTTGTCCTGCGCGGCCGGGCGCGCTGCTGCGGCCGGCCTTTCAGTTTTCGCTACCCGGCAATCGAGCTCCTGACCGCGGCGCTTTTCGTGGCGTGCTGGTTGCTGTTTCCGCCGGGAAAGGCCCTGGCGGGAGCCGTGCTGTGCTCGATCGTTATCTGCGCGCACTTCATCGACCACGACCACATGATCATTCCCGATGTGTTCACCATCGGCGGTGCGGCTGCGGGTTTGTTGTTCTCCCTGCTGCTGCCGGCACTGCATGGGCAGGCTCATGAAATCTGGTTCGTCGCCAGTATGCGTTCCACGCTCGATGCGGTCCTCGGATTGTTTGTCGGTTCGGCTCTGATCCTCTGGATTGCGCTTTTTGCCGAGGTGGTCCTGCGCAAGGAAGCCATGGGCTTCGGCGACGTGAAATATCTCGGCGCACTCGGCACATTTGTCGGCTGGCAGGGCGCCGTCTTCGGCATGTTTGGCGGCGCAGTACTGGGCTGCATCTGGTTTATCGTCGCCTACACGTGGAAGAAGATCACGGGTCACACCGCGCCGGTGGCCCTGCCCGCGGAGACACCCGAAGGCCAGCCCGCTGAATTGGGCTTCGGGGTGCACGTGCCCTTCGGTCCGATGCTCGGTCTCGCCGCGCTGATCTACTTTTTATGGGCCCACCGCTGGGTCGATGCGTATTTCGCGGATTTACGGTTCCTGTTTTGAGGGTGGCGCCGGTGATCTGAATGCCGCCGGGACTTCGCCTTGGCGCCCCTGAATGAGGATTTGGAGCAGTTGCGCCATCGCCTCTTCACGCCGGATGCCGCGCGCGGCCGAGATCTGCTCCGCCCGCTTCAACAGCTGTTTCGCCATCGTCGCCGCTTGGTCCGACGGCGAGCCGAGCCGGATGCACAACTGAGTGACCTGTTCGAGTTCAGACACGGCGCACAATCCTGATGGGTTTGCCGCCATCGGGCTCGGTATTCAACGGCAGGTCTTCGGCGAGATTGACGAGCGATAACATTGCCATGCCAAGAAAGCCCCCGCCATCGATCGCGGCCGAGCGCATTTCCCCTGCTTTCCGCTCGCCCTGATAGAGAGGGGTACCGGGCGCGGGCGGCGCTCCCTCACCTTGGACCAAGTGCAGGCAACGCCGCACTTGGCCGAGATTTTTTAATCGCGCCATCACCTCCTGCCCGAGATAGCAGCCCTTCGTGTAGGAAATTGCCACCTCGTCGAGCCCGCCCTCATTGGGCAGGTCGCGCGGACCAATGTCTGCGGGCACGGAGGGCACACCTTGACGTAAACGCGCAAGTTCGGCCGCCACGGCGTCCCCGTCTGCTGCAAACTCCCTGATCTGTGCGACCAGCTCGGCCGCGTGGCCGGCGTTCACGAGAATTTCCTGCGCACCCGCGCCCGCCCGTCGGCTCGCAAACTGGATCGCCCCCGTCGGCAAGGTGAGTGTCGCCGGTACCGCATCGCCCCACACCAGTACGCTCGCCCATTCCCCGCTCTCATCGTGTAGCTCTACTTCGTCGGCGATGAGATAGGCCTCGAGCCTGGCCAACAGCGGCGAGGCCGAAGTGGTGAGCGCGATCACCATATAATCGTTTTCAGCGAGCTGTTGAATATAGCTGTCGGCCAGCACCTTGCCCTTTTGGTCGAGCCAAAGCCCGTAACACGGACCCGTTTTCGCGCGTTTCAAGTCTTGGGTGAATTGCCCCTGCAAATAGCTATTAGCATCAGGGCCTCGGACGCGGAGCACGGCTGATGTATTTTTTAAATCGTTGGCTGACAGGATATAGTTCACGGCATTTTCGACTCCACCGTTGGCACGGCACCAGCTTTATCAAGTATGTTCTCTGAAAGATCCTGCGAACCAGTTGACGGGAGACCGGAACGCCGTATCTGTCTCCTCATCCAATTTATCACTTCTCCCGCCTAGCGGGAGTTTTGGGGTAACTAAGAAAGCAATGGCCGGTCGTGTAGGGGTACGCGACCGGCCTTTTCTTCGCCCCGGTGCCGGAACGGATGTTCTCTCACAAAATCCCACGAATTATTTGACGGAGCGCTGGAACAAGCTATCAGTTTCCGTATCCTATTTAACACTTCTCCCGCTTAGCGGGAGTTTTGGGGTAACTAAGAAAGCAATGGCCGGTCGTGTAGGGGTACACGACCGGCCTTTTCTTTGCCCAAATCCCAGTTGTGTCACGAAAACACCGAAAGCTTGCCCCGCCGGGCCCCCTTTGCAGGGTTTACCGCCTGTGCAGAAAACATCGGACATCAATGTCGTCGAAACCCGGGCCCTGCCTTCGCCTGCCGCCCTGCTGAAGGAGCTCCCCAAGACCGAGTCCCAGGCTGAATTCATTGCCAAGGCTCGCAGCGAGATTCACCGGCTCATCTTCACCGATGACAAGCGCTTCCTGCTCATTGTCGGTCCCTGCTCAATTCATGATCCGGAAGCAGGCCGCGACTACGCCCGTCGCCTGGCAGCCCTGTCGCGCGAGGTTTCCGACCGCATCATGATCGTCATGCGCGTCTATTTCGAAAAACCCCGCACCACCGTCGGCTGGAAGGGTCTCGTGATGGATCCGCATCTTGACGGTTCGCACGACATCGCCGCCGGACTCCGGCTCGGCCGCACTTTCCTGCGCGATGTGCTCGATCTCGGCTTGCCCACGGCCACGGAGTTCCTTGATCCGATCACCCCGCAATATGTCGCGGACCTCGTCTGCTGGGGCGCCATTGGCGCACGCACGACCGAGTCCCAGACGCATCGCCAGATGGCTTCGGGTTTGTCGATGCCGCTCGGTTTCAAAAACGGCACGGACGGTTCCATCCAGACCGCCATCAATGCCATCAAAGCCGCCGGTCAGCCGCAGACTTTCCTCGGCATCAACATGGACGGCGCCTCTTCGGCCATCGTCACGCGCGGCAACTCCAACTGCCACGTCGTGCTTCGCGGCGGCAGCGCCGGTCCCAATTACACCCCGGAACACATCGCCCGCACCGAGGAATTGTTGGGCAAGGCCGGTTTGCCCAAATCCATTCTCGTCGACTGCTCGCATGACAATTCCGCCAAGAAGCCCGAGCTTCAGCCCGAGGTCATGCGTCAGCTCCTCGCGCAAATCACCGCGGGCAACCGCTCCATCATGGGTGCCATGGTCGAAAGCAATCTCGCTGCCGGCAGCCAGCCCTTCCCCCAGCCCAAGGCCAACCTGCGCTACGGCGTAAGCATCACCGACGGCTGCATCGACTGGGCGGCGACCGAGACCATGGTCCGCGAAATCCACCGCACCCTCGCGCCGCTTTTTTGATAAGCTCCCGCACTCGACCGCATCGCCCCGGCTAAAACCGCCCAGCCTTCCGCAATTCGTGCGTTTCACCGAGTCCTGTTTTCTGGTTAAACTTTTCCCATCATCCCTATGAAAGCTCCCATTCGTGTCGCAGTCACCGGCGCCGCCGGCCAGATCGGTTACGCTCTTCTCTTCCGCATCGCCTCCGGAGCGATGTTCGGACCCGACCAACCGGTGATCCTCCAGCTCATCGAAGCCCCGATCGAAAAGGCCCTCCAGGCTCTCAAGGGCGTGGCGATGGAGCTCGACGACTGCGCCTTCCCCTTGCTCAAGGGCATCGTCCAGACCTCCGACGCCAGCGTCGGTTTTAAGGACGCCAACTGGTGCCTGCTCATCGGCGCCAAACCCCGCGGCCCGGGCATGGAACGCGCCGACCTCCTCAAGGACAACGGCAAGATCTTCATCGAACAGGGCCGCATCATTGATGCCGTCGCCGCCGCGGACGCCCGCGTCGCCGTCGTCGGCAATCCCGCCAACACGAACTGCATGATCGCCGCCTCCCAGGCCAAGCGCCTGCCCCCCGAGCGTTTCACCGCCATGGTTCGCCTCGATCAGAACCGCGCCCAGACGCAGCTCGCGCAGAAGGCCGGCGTGGACCTCACCGCGGTGAAGGACATCTTCATCTACGGCAACCACAGCCCGACCATGTTCCCGGCTTTTGCCCACGCGACGATCAACGGCAAACCAGCCACGTCCGTGATCACCGACACCGCCTGGCTGCAAGGTCCGTTCTGCGAGACCGTCGGCAAGCGCGGCGCCGCCATCATCGCCGCCCGCGGTCTGTCGTCTGCTGCCTCCGCCGCCAACGCCCTCGTCGATCACGTGCGCTCGCTCGTGACGCCGGGAGCCATCCACTCCATCGCGGTCAAATCGAACGGCCTTTATGGCTTCGATGCCAACGTCTGGGCCGGCATGCCCGTCAAGACCACGACCCCCGGCAGCTACGAGGTCATCACCGGTTACGCCATGGATGACTTCGCGAAGTCCAAGATCGCCGCGACCAACAAGGAGCTCGTCGACGAGCGCGCCTTCGTGGCCGACATGATCAAATAAATCATTCTCGTTCTCCTCTAATCGTTCTCGTTCTCTCGGCGGCCCCTCTCGGGCCGCCTTTTTCTTGGTAGGGCCGGTCTCCGACCGGCCACTCTGCAACGGAACGCGGACAGTCACAGACCCTACAACAACCCCGCCAGCACCCGATCCTTCGTCAGTGCGAACGCCGAGCGCACGGCCAGAAATGCCGTCACCATCTCTCGTGGCGATCCGGCCCGCGGGAAACGCATCTCGAGCGTCGCACCGTCGCACACCACCTCGGCCGCCACGCCTGCGACGGTCAACGTGCACTGCCGGCAATCGGACGGATAACTCACTTTCAACGTATCGCCCGCCGGCCGGGCCTCCACCGCGTCGATCACGGCCTCGACTTTCACTCCTTTCGCCAGCGTGAAAACGATCGTGCTGAAAGCCCCCGCGAACAGGCGGTCGAATTCCTCCAACTCAACCAGTTCGCCGCTGCGCAGGCTGTGCAGTGTCCGCGACACCCGGTAGCCCGCGGGATCGTCCCGCTCCAACGCATAGGCAATCTCCAACGTGAAATCCTTTGCCGTCAGCACCGCGGTCGGGCTCGTCACGTCCAGGGCGATATCGGCGCGCTTGTAGCCGAGCGCCGCTTTCGCCCGCTGGTAATAGTCCTCGCCCTCCTCCCCCAGCTCGGCGGCACACAGTTTTCCCAGAAACGCCGTGGTCACCGCGTTCACCGCATCGGGCACCGTGTGATGCGGCTTGCGGAAGCCGGCGAGATTTTTGACCGCGCCCGTGCTATGGCCCAACAGGCTGACCTGGGCAACGAACGGGTTGGCGCGATCCGGCGTTTTGGCCATGGCCCGCAGTGAGGCAGGCGATGACAGTGTCCGCCAACGAAAAACGGCGGCCCGAAGGCCGCCGTTTCTCCTCGCGCCGCTCAGGCCGTGACGACGTTCGGCTCCTTGCGGCGGAAAAGACTGACGAGTCCCATGATCGCGAGCACCGGGATCCAGATGGGCGAAAGCGCCACCGCGAAGGCGATCAGCACGCCGGCCAGCACCGCCAGAAGCGAGAGCCCGACGGCCCCGAGCACCGCGGCCGCAATGAGACCGAGGAAGGCGCCGATGAAGATCACCGGGCTGAGTTTGATGGCCACAATCAGCAGGGCCGCAATCAGGACGACTTTGAGGAAAGTTTTCATAGGTAGTCCAACAACACAGACCCCCGGCGAAAAGTTGCAGCCTTCAGGCCGCCTCGCGCAAGCCCTGCAGCTCCGGTTTCAAGCCGTTGATGAATTTCACCATACCCTCCGCGAGCAGATCCACCTCGGGGTTGTTTCCGGCCTCCGCCGTCAGCACGGACCAGCCGGGAAGGGACTCCAGTTCACCGTCCGTTTCGTTCAGCCGCGCGCCGCTGAAGCCCAGTCCGTAAAATTTGCTCAGATAGTTCGCGATGCTCACAATCGCCACAATTTGCCGGTGTTTCTCCGCCTTGGCCGGGTTGGCATGACACTCGATCGCGGCGATCACTTCGTCCGGCAGCCCGCTTTGGCGCCCGAATATTGCGCCTGCCTCGCTGTGCCCGACGCCGAAATGCCGCAGCTCCAGTTCGTCCAGCCGCGACCCTTCGTTCCAAACCTCGGCCAATACCCCGCGGTAGGCTTCCGGCGCCACCGTGGCCAGGACGATCTTGCCCACGTCGTGGAGCAGCGCGGACAGATAAAGCTGCTGGCCCGCGATCCCGCCAAGTTTGCGGTCGAGTTCCTCCGCGATGGCTGCCGTGGCCAGCGCATGAACCCATAGGTGGCGCCAGTCCACTCCGCCGGCCATGTTGCGGGTGTCCCGCATGGTGAAGAGCGCGTGAGCCAGCGAGCCGACCCGCCGCAGCCCGAGCATCTGCACCGCGGTGAAAATATCCTCGATCCGTTGCTCCGGCCGCACGAGGGCCGAGTTGGCCATGCGCAACACCCGCACACAAAGCGCCGGATCCTTTTCGACCGAAGCGACCACCTCGTCCACCGATCCGTCGGTCCGGCCGGCTGCGCGGAGAAAACCTTGGGCGAGGGACTGCAGCGCCGGGATTTGCTGCAATTGCTTCAACGTCTCCAAGGTGCGAGCCCGGAGCGCGGGATCGACGACCACGCCTGCCGCATCCCCGGATATTGTGCCCGCGTCTGCGCCTACTGGCGGAGACAAAACATCCGTCACGGGCACCGATTCACCCTTCGCCGATTCCAACTGCGCCGTCTCCGTCGGGTCGGCTCGTACAGCAGCTCCATTGACCCCAGCATGGTCCACCGGCAGGCGTGACGACAGCGTCCGGGGTGTCCGGACGCTGAGCCGCACCCACCAGGCGCGGAAAAACGCTGATAGGGCTGAGGACATGATGGTTTGAGAGTGACACCACCATCGGCTCAATGCCATGCCCTCTTGAGCGGTCTCGCCTTCATGTCCTCCTCTCCCGTCACCAACCGAACCGTTCCCGTGGTGTGTGCCGTCATCGAACGGGAGGGTCATGTGCTTGTCGCCCAACGCCCCCCACACAAGCTTCTGCCGCTCAAATGGGAGTTTCCGGGCGGCAAGGTCGAAGCCGGCGAATCGCCCGCCGCCGCCATCGTCCGCGAGATTCGCGAAGAACTGGGCTGCGAGGTCCGGATCACCCGCGCGCTTCCACCTTTCATCCACGACTACAAAACCGTGGTCATCGAGATGATCCCTTTCGTGTGCGAGCTGACACCAAACTCCACTGAACCGCACGCCCATGAGCACACCGCTATCGCATGGGTTCAACCAGCGGCATTGCGCACCTACGATCTGGCCGCCGCCGACTGGCCGGTGGTGGCCGCACTGACCGGTTCGTAGCCGGCGGAAGTTTCGGCCGGGGGACGCTTGTCCTTTTTCGCCTTGTGATTATAACCAACGGTTTCCCTTCCCCATGATTACCCATCTGTTCCGCGTCAGCGTCGCCACTTTGGGCGGCCTTTGTCTCGCCACCGGCCTCCTTGCCCAGGCTCCCAAGATCAACTTCCCGGTCGCCAGCCCCGCCGGCACGGTCATCCAGCGCGTCGGCCTTACCGACATCCAGATCAACTACAACCGACCCGGCGCAAAGGGTCGCAAGGTTTTCGGCGGCTTGGTGCCGTATGACCACATCTGGCGCACCGGCGCCAACACCGCCACGAAGATTTCCTTCAGCACCCCGGTGAAGCTCAATGGCACCGCCATCCCCGCCGGGACCTACGAATTGTTCACCATTCCGGGCGCCACCGAGTGGACCGTCATCATCCACAAAAACATGTCGCAGTGGGGCGCGTACTCCTACGACGAAAAAAACGACGTCGCCCGCGTCAAGGCCATCGCCGTTCCCCTCCACGACCACGTGGAGAGCCTGGAGATCTATCTCAACGATCTGCGCGATGAATCCGCCACGCTCAATATCGCATGGGAAAAAGTCCGCGTGCCCGTCACCCTCACCGTCGACGTGAAGTCCACTCTCGTGCCCCAAATCGAGGCGGTCATGGCCGCAGGCGGCGACAAGCTCCCTTATGCCTCGGCCGCCATGTACTAC